>JBAWCO010000001.1:0-4190 GCA_049590315.1 Occallatibacter sp.
CCGCCCTTCTCTGTTGGCAGATCTCTATTTTCAAACCGAAATCCCTGAATCACCGCTCATTTCTCTGTCGGCGTCGTTTGAAAAGTGCTGTCCGGGTGTGAGGTTCTAGACATCGCTTTGATCAGTCCTTCGTCGGCGGCCTTGTTGATGTTTTTGGATTTGGTGAGTTCAGCATTGGCCTCAGCCGTCTTTCCCATGGAACGATAAAGGCGAGCCAGTCGCCAGTGCGCCTTCACATCGTTGGGTTCCAGAGCAGCAGCCGTTTTCAATTCGTGTAGCGCCTCCGCATTGAGACCGGCTTCGCTATACACAATGCCCAGATCGAGATGCCCCATAGGATTGGCGGGGTCAGTTTTCACCGTCTTTTCCAGCAGCGGTCGTGCATCTTCCATCCGGTTCATTTGAATTTCGGAATCGGCCAGATAGAGCATCGCCTGGATGTGCTCTGGATCGTTGTCGAGTTCGGCCTGAAACTCGTGAGCCGCCTCTGGGGAGTGGCCTTGGGTCCACAATAAGTAACCCAGGCCGAAGTGCACATTGGGCTCCTTCGGATTCGCCTGCACTGCGGCGCGAAGTTCCCGGATGGCCTCGACAGGCTCCTTCATTTCGTCCAGCGCTTCTCCGGCCAGCATATGGGCCTCGGCTGACTCGGGATTCAGCGCGACAATCCGGTGAAACTCGTCAAGCACACATTGATACTCTCGTGACAGTAAGCAACTGTGCGCCAAGGTCAGGAGCAGTTGCAGGTTCTGCGCATCGCGATTCGCAGCCTCCTTCAGATAAGGAGTCGCTGCGGCAAATTCGGCCAGCCCATAGTACGACATGCCGATCAGAATCGTCAGCCGCTGCGCCTCCTCTGAAGCCGGTGGCTCGGTTTTGAGGAGAGGTTTGAACTGCTGAAGGGCTTCCCTGTATTCGCCTGCCTTGAAATACGCAAGTCCCAGGTTGAAACGCAGACGGGGCATGGTGGGATTTAACGCCATCGCCTTGCGATAAGACGAAACAGCTTCCGCGTAGTGTTGCTCACGAGCCTCGATCAGGCCAAGATGGGCAAACGGCTCGGGGTTCGTGGGCTGCGTCTTCGCCAAAGCGCTCCAGGCGGCTTCAGCCTCCGTCGTCTTTCCCTGCTGCTCGAGTGCGAGCGCCATCTGCCTGGCTTCGCTTTGCGACCACGATGGCAGACTCCAACTGGCTACGATCAGCACTACATTGATCGCGATCCTCCATATCAACTTGTATCTCACGCCCGTCTCCATTTGGATTCTCGCTCGCAGATGCAGGGAGGCGCAACCGGCGTTCCGTCAGTTCCTCACCTTCATCAAGCGAGGTGGCCGAATACCAACGCATCAGACGTCCAAGCATGCTCTCAAGGAATCTCTTCATTGGCTCGATGAAATTGTTGTGGACGCTACTGCAAGGCGCTATGCTCGACAGGTAATCATTTTACGAAATCTTGAGGCGTTCACTATGCCAAGGCCCATCTCACCGCGCGGGCTCCAAGTCACCTTGACCAGTCTGCTAATTTTCGCTACATGCGCTCCCCAATTGCTTTCGCAGACGCGCTATGATGGCAGAATTTTCGGGGGCTATTTTCAAGAATGGGGTATTCCCTATACCAACTACAACATTGCTGATTTGCAAAAGAGCGGCGTTGCTGATGAACTTACACATCTCATCTACGCTTTTGGCAATGTAACCCCCTCTGTGATGCCAGCATGCGCCATTGCCGATCCGTTGGCCGCCTATCAGAATCCAACAGTACCGAGCGTGAGTGGCAAGCCATACACTGCGCCGCTGTTCGGAAACTTCGGCGCGATCCAACAACTTAAAGCGCTCCATCCCAATCTGAAAGTCTTGATCTCTTTGGGAGGACAAGCTGGCGACGTTTCGGGCTTCACGACTGCCGCAGGCACCGAGGCCGGTCGCGCCGCACTCGCCGCTTCGTGCATCGACATGTTTGTCAAAGGCAACATCGCTCCAGGCATTCGAGTTCCCGGCTTGTTCGACGGTTTCAATATCGATTGGGAGTTTCCGTTGGCGACGGATAAACAGAACTTCACCGCACTGCTGAAAGAATTCCGCACACAACTCAGCGCATTGACGAAAACAACTGGCAAGAAATACGTCTTGACGTTCGACTCGCCTGCGGATCCAAAGAAATATGTCAACATCGATCTCAAAGCCGCCGCAGACCAGGTGGATTTCCTCACCATCGACGGCTACGATTATGCCGGAACCTGGGACAAGCAAACCAACGAGGCATCCTCGCTCTACGATGTTGCTGCTGACCCTGTGTATGCAGACTCCCGTTACATTGATGCGACCGTAAAGGCCTATCGCAAGGCTGGTGTGCTGGCAGCCAAGTACACCATGGGTCTACCCTTGTATGCCGTTGGATGGACTGGCGTCCCTGGCGCAAACCACGGCCTATATCAGAATGCAACGGGTGATTCTCCGGTTCTTCTGGCCGATGGATCTGGTCTGTGTCCGAATCCGAGCAAGACCGCTCCGTCGCCGGGTTGCGACACTTTGTTGACTCCGGGATTTCTGACCTACTCGACGATCGAGAACCTCACCAACAAAAACGGTTACACCGCCTGGTACGACTCGACAAGAGTCGGAGCGACGCTCTACAACCCGGCTACCGGAATCTTCTATACCTACGACAACCCAACGTCGGTCGCAACGAAGACCACCTACATTAGGAGGAACAAGCTTGGCGGTGCCTATGTGTGGGCACTGAATGACGATGATACAAATGGGTCCCTGATAAAAACAATTGCAGAAGGTCTGAAGTAACTGAACCACGCTCGCGAAACTCTCCACGAAGAGGTTCGAGATTTCCAGCCTTCATGATTCGGACTGAAAGCGCCAGAGGATAGGCTCAACTAGGCCAAGACGTGCAAATCGGGCCAGTAATGTTGAGAGCAATGCCGCAGCTGCGACAGCGACTGCGACCTCTACATATGCTGGCTGAGACGCGAAACTGCGGGCCGCCACGATGCTAGCGACGGCGGTGTATGCGGACTGCAGGTGCGAGCGCCTTTACTGCTTTTCGTAGACAAGCGTACCTTTGTCAGTTGGCCGATCTGGATTCCACCAAGCGTCGGTAATGACTCTTCCATCGCCACTCAATTCCAGGGAGCCTTGAGTAAGGACTTTGCCATTGCGCTTCGTAAGAATACGAAACTTGCGTTGTCCAGCAGGCTGCACCGCATAGTAGGTTACGCCCCCTAGAATGTGAGGCCCATGCACCGCCGCGTCGACTCCATCAAGCGGCGCGTCAACATACTCATCCCCGCTCGCGTAGCCGATATGCAGGAGGCGACTGTCGAGCCTCAGCGTCATCTCATCATGCCGCTGAAGATAGCTCGTATCCCGCCACTGGCCAGCAAAGTCATTGGAACCCGAAATTCGCCATGCGACAAGCTGAGCTGTAATGACAGGTCCGCCGGGGCGAAACGCGGGCACAGTCGAAGTAAGAATCTTTCCGTCGCCTGAAAGCTCCCAACGATGCGCACTCGCCTCTATCCCATTTTCTTTTCGGGTCAGGTTCAATACGGTGGAACTGCTCTTCAAACAGGCCTGTGTGCGATTATTCCCCATCGGCCAGTCCTTCCCATCGCAGCGGAAAGTGTAACTCGAACTTCCATCATCATTGCGGTACTCACCGTCTGCCGAAATTGAGATGGTGAAAATCGGACCCTGGAAACTGCTTTTCGAGGGATTCAATTTCCATGTGCCGTTCCAGCTCGGGGAGGGCGCTCGGCAGCCTGACCTAGCAGCCACGACTACACATAGAACGACCCAACCGAAACATGCATTCTTCATCGATTCTGCCCTCGCGTCCAAATGCTGCGCTGGATGCCTCAGCTACTTCGATTGCAGCCACTGTCCCGGGTGAAAAATGGGCTCAGGAAAAACCGAATACAAGTAGATTCCAAAGCAAACAATAGCGGCGAGATAATATATTGCGACTGCCCACCAAAACTGAGTCGGATCCGTGGCGCGATAGGCCCAATCACCAGAGCGTCCGCACGTCTTTCCTACGCGCGTGGAAACCACAGCTGCGGTAAGAAAGATGATCCCTACCATAACGTAAGGAAACTTCGGATTTAGAAGAGAGTCCCAATCAGGCATAATTACTGTCTCACCTCCTTCTACTTGCGCGATTTCCGGCTAAACTATTG
>JBAWCO010000002.1:0-4053 GCA_049590315.1 Occallatibacter sp.
CGAAGCGCGGTCCCAGGCCAGTGCGGCCCGGGATTGGGCTTCTTGCGCCCGCATGGCCCCGTAAGACAATCGATTAGCACTGCCGGATACATTGATTGTCCGACTACCGAACAAGTTGACAATACCGCCGCGTAGAGCTCTGCCCGCCGCGCACACTTCCACTACCAGTGGTGTCGTCGAACGCGTACTGGCACGGGGTCATCATTCGGATCCTTTCCGTCCCGCAACCAGTGCAACTGTGTTCATGTCTTCACTGGGATTTTCTCGCGTCGTGACAAACCCCGCCAAGCTAAATCATCTGACGGTATTGTGAATCCGGTTTCACCATCCGTGGGTCTTTGGCAAGCAAGAAGCCGTCGTCGTGGGTTCATGCAATCCGAATTGTTGATTTGTTGGGGATATGTATGTCCAAGTTGGGTAGTGTTGCCTCAGTCATCGTCAAATGGCGGTAAATCCGTCCGCGAGGTCTGTGGATGGGAAGCGCAGTCGAGTCCCAATAAGGAGGGGGTATGCGAGCTTTGTCGGCACTATCAGGGGCGCTGGCATTTTGCCTTGCGTTGCAATCGATGTCTGCACACGCTCAGGAAACGGCTGCAATTCAGGTCCAGGATCTGGGGGCTGAAGACGGGATTCGGGAAGAAGTCGCGCTCTTTAGCGGGACAACGACACAGGTCGACGCGGCCAGCGTGAACATTGAAGCGGCGCCACCGTTAGTTTCGGGTTGCGACCTGACAGCAGCCACTTCCTTGATGCCGACGACGACGATTGCGGATGTGGCAAAAGTTGTGAGTACGTTCGTAGGCCAGGGGTGTGAAGTGCAGACCCAATTGATGGGGGCGCAAGGTGTGGGTGCTGCCGCGAACGGCGATTTAACCGATCCGGAGTTGGAAGCTGCGAGGCTCAAGGCTGCCGCGGTGGCGGGTGCCGCCGCTACCCCCTTCGCGCAGGCCGCCGCGGAGAACGGACAGCTTGCAGTAGTAGCCGCTGGGGTCGGGGCGATCGAAACGAATTTGACAAGTCAGCTGAATATACAGGCGGAAAACGGTCAACTTGCAGCGGCGGGCAAGGCTTGGATGCTCACTACGTTGGGTGAAATCGTTGCTATCGCTCCCCCGTGAGCTTGCTTTGCGAGGCAGCCAGGCGGTCCGGCTTTCCGTTTCACAAATCGGCGTTCGCCGTTATGCGCCTATGTTCGGAAAACCTCGTCTTTCAGAGGGTGTGGCAAAGGGATTTTTGCAATGTTGGTTTCACTGTCCCGATTGTCGGATGCGCCAGGGAAATGTTCTGAAACATCACATGAACAGTGCGAAATCGCATGCCGGGAGGCAAGCAGCACCTCGCCAATTAAAAGGGCGCTTTCTCATTTGATCTGCGTTCCTGCCGGCCAGATAGACGGGCTGTGAAGTGATGTTCCGTTGTATTTGGTTCTGAAAAATTGCTTCGCACTATTAACGTCTCGTGGCGCCCCTGGATCCTGCGGGTGATGCGGACTGGCCAGTCTGTTCACCGGCTTCCTGTCATCCCATATGTGCAGCGGCAGCGTGGAGTTCGCATGCAATTGCGTTTGTTGGCGCCAAGCTATTACGGAATGGCATGCACGACGGGGTGTATTGCCGGGGGCATTATGGAAACAAAATTAACAGTACGAATTGGTCGAGTGAGAATCAGCTTCGTGTTGGGCGGAAAGTAGCCTTTCCGGGGGGGGGCGACGAGCATGCCGCGCTCCAAAGGTAGTCGTTAGCCCGAGATGAATTCGTGACATTGGTAAGATAAAGAAAGCAGGGTGGTTGACATGGATGCATCATGCCGACCTGTTGTTCCTTGCAGTGTTGCGAAAATTGGCAGGGTTCGAATCTGACGTTTCTCTCAACCATTCTGCGCCGGGGACGGAAGGGTTAAACCTTGGCACGTCAGCGGCGTTCAGGTGCTGCAGATTGGTATGTCATCTGATAGATGCGTGCAATAGGATCGTGGTGCGGGGACCCTGTTCGTACGGCGCAGCACGGGCGCACTGAATGTTCGTGGTCGCGTGAAGTATGCCCGGGATGCGCAGCTCTCAGGCGTCTTGGCGTATCAATAGTACAGAACGACTAAAGCGAGTTTGGGAGGACCACTATGAAATGTTGCACTTGGACGAGGTGGGGGCAACGGTTTGCCGGTCAGTACATGGCGTCGACAATTCTACTTATGCTGTGCTGTGGAATTGCCAATGCTCAGTCCTTTACGCAACTGCAGTCGACCATGACGAGCATTGTCACCTTGCTGCAGGGCGCGGGTGTGGCGGTGGTTACCGTAGCGATCGCGTGGGCTGGTTACAAGATGATCTTTCAGCATGCCAGATGGTCGGACGTGGCGACAGTTGTCCTTGGAGCCTTGCTGATCGGCGCGGCCGCGACCATTGCTCAATGGCTGATTCCTGCACTTAGCTGATTTGCACGCGAACCGTTGAACGACCACGCGTCTTACACTGTACTGCGGCGCTTTCAGGTCTTCTCGATGCAACGTGTATTTCGGCTATTGCGTATGATCAGGAGAGATCGGGTGGAATTGGCGGTTGTAGATTTCTACTTCGGATCAGTCTCGTGATCGAAGCAAGAATAGTAAATGCCAACCGTTATGCGTACAACGCGCGGTGAAGAATTGGGTGGCCGCAAAATGGCCACTTGAACAGAGGCATACTTTACCGGGCAGGCTTTTTGTTGGTTGGCTTGTCCGGCAAAGCTTCCCTCCGAGAACGAACTGTGGAGGAAAAGGTATAACCGCGCTCGTCCCGGGGTCACCACAGACAGAGAGCAGGTTAAGGATTGCCACCTGTTGCACGGGGCAGTGCCGGAAGTAGTAAGCGTCACCGGTAAAGCTGATATTTCGCCGCTCTGGATGCGTTTGCGTTCGTTGTCCCGTTGATAGCTACTCCTATCCGTCAGTTTCCACATTTTTTGCATCAACGCAGGCACATCCACGGAATATCGGGATGACTGCCGCTTGGGTACCCGATTCGGGTGTTCCGCCCGGAAGCTCTGTGGGACGAGACCAGGCGAGTCAGTCGTCCGCGCCCACATGACTGCTTCCAGCATTCCTGCGTGACTCGACACGAATGTTATCGAGGGTTGCCAAAATGGAAAAATCGATACACGTTCTGCGCGAAGATCTTGTCCAGCTGGAGTATGAGATCCGCCTTGCGCGGAGTCGACCAGGTTATGGATGAACTGCTGCGCGTAATAAAATGGTCGATTACTCTACTTGAACTGGATCGTTACCGGCGTATGCAGCGCAAGAAGCGCGCGAAAGCACCGCGTCTGTGACTCGGAAAACGCCCCTCGAGAGGCAACGCTGGTTGCGTATGCAACCGATGTTGGGTAGCGCAGTTTCACAGATTGTGACTGTGTTCGTGCAACTGGCGGTGTCGATCTAGTTTCGAATTGTATGACCGGATGCGGCTCCCAGGTGTGCCAGATGCAAACCTCACTCCAGTAAGCTGGCAGGTAATCATCGCGGCGGTAATGTCTCATCTCACCATGCCTGTCCCCGGTGTCTGCGGTCGTGTGGTCCGGTACCCGGGTGGTGTTGTCTTCTGAAATGGCATTCGTCTTAACCTGTACCGGGCATGCGATGTCAGTCCGCGCGTGCAGACGCGCGAAGGGTCGACACAAACTGGCTATGTGCCATGCGGGCCGATTCATCACGCGCGTATGGGAATGTCCATCCACCTGCACGAGAGGTGAATGTCGGGGAAGGCTGCATGCAATGTATGGCCTCACCTGTGTTGTGTGAGGCCCAGTGTCGGTTTGCAAACCGTATCTCTACCATCGGAACAAGGTCGACCGGTCGTGAAGGATCATGCCGGCCATGGAGGCAAGTGATTGGCGCGTACAACTTCGATTTACGGTGGTGCCGTGGCCGTGGCCCGGGCACGGCGCGACAAGGCGATGCTGTTACCCCTGCCGCGCAGCACGGTCGACGACCTTTCACTCCGATATCATATTGCGCTTGAATCGATGCGCACCGGGCAAGGCTATCCCGCCGCGGTACATACGTTGACGGCTGTCATGTTGC
>JBAWCO010000003.1:0-2318 GCA_049590315.1 Occallatibacter sp.
GGCCTGGGCCGCCCGAGGTTCGAGCTAAGCAGACTGAGAGTGAAGGAACCCAGGCTCACCATCGTCCCTCTCTCGGTCGATGAAGTGGCGCGCTTCTGGGCCAGTTTTCATAACGCGCGTGACCTTGCCATCGTAGGCTTGATGCTCATGCATGGACTCCGGTCCGCCGAAGTACTGGCTCTTAATCCAGAGGACGTGTTGCTTTCCGAAGGTCAGCTCCGCGTGCGCGGCAAGGGCAGCAAGCTGCGATACCTCCCTCTGGCGCCGGAAACCACTCAACTGATCGATCACTATCTGCGCCTGGAACGGCCCGATCCATGCTCCGCCGCACTGTTCGCCGTGCTCAAGGGGCCCGCACGCGGCACTCGCATGACGCCCGCCGGATTACGCTCCCTGTTCCGTTATCATCGCGGCACCACCGGCATCCAACTGGCCAACCCGCACCGCTTCAGGCACACCTTCGCCTCAGATATGGTGCGCGCCGGCATCAGCCTGCCCGCGCTTATGCAGTTGATGGGGCACGCCGACATCCAAACAACTCTGCACTATGTGCAAGTCTCCCCGCAGGACGTCTATCTCCAGTACGCCCGCGCCGCGGCACAGTGCATCCGCCCCCAGTCGAGGATCCCGTCGTGAAGCGCTGGCGCCGCCCTCCGCTCCAGCATCCGCTGGCACCAGCCTTCGCGCGTGCCGTCGAGTCCCTCTCAACTGCGCTCAGCCCTTCCAGCACTCGTCACTACAACTCAACGGTGCGTGACTTCCTCGTCTATCTGGCCGCCGAGCACCCGGATGTCATCGGCCTCGAACAACTGCGCCGCGATCCGCACGCCCTCGGATGGATGTCACGCATGCGTGCGCACATTCCACCCCTGGCGACCGCGACCTGCATCGCCCGGCTCATCGCTCTCCGCGCCGTCTTCAACGAACTGGCATGGACAAGCAAACTTCCTGAACTCGCCCACCTGTTGCGGCGCGAGGACATCCCGCGCACGCCGCAGAGTCTGCCACGGCCGCTTGCTGCAAAGCAGGATCAGCTCTTACAGCAGGAGTGCCTTCGCCGCAACGACCTGGGCGGAAATGTCTTCCTGCTGCTCCGACACACCGGCATGCGCATCAGCGAGTGCGCCGACCTGTCTTATGACTGCCTGCGCTCCGCGGGGCCCGATCAGTGGGCCATTCATGTCCCTCTCGGCAAGCTCAAAACCGAACGCATGGTCCCAGTCGACTCCTTCGTTCGTGAACTCGTTCACCGCCTGCGCTTCTTTCGCTCGCTGGACCCACTGCCTGCCAATGGAAAGCTGATGGCATGGTCTGGAACCAAAGTAGGTCTCCTTGCCCGGCTCCGCGATTACCTGCATATGGTCTGCTACTCAGTCGGCCTTCCCACAGATATCGTCCCCCATCAAATGAGGCATACCTACGGAACGGAAATGCTTCGCGCCGGAGTGAGCTTCGCTACCGTGATGAAACTGCTCGGCCACACCAGTCCGCGCATGACCATGCGCTATGTCGATGTGACCTTGACTGATCTCCAGAGGGAGTTTCAACTGGCTCGTTCCAGGCCCAGGCATCTGGCTCCTCAGCCCAAAGCCCCACTATCACCCGTGCGCAAAGGCCTGGATGGCCTCATCGATTCCTTGCTCGCTACACAGCATGTGATGGAGATGTTCCGCCGATCACTCCCAAACGGCGATAAGCGCCAATGCCTTGACCGGCTCGCCAACCGCCTCACCAAGATCCTCGCCGAGTTACGAAAACTCCACACCGCCTGAATGAAAATGGGCAGAGATTGGCCGGTTAACAGGCCGACGCACGTTTCCAGACTTGATCATGCTCAACCGTGCGGTTCCGCCCAAGTGGCCGCCGATTCGGGAGCTGCACTATTCTCTATCCCACGAGCCTTCCAGCGTCCTGAGACTGCCGTACGCGTATTTGGCGTCGGGGCGCATAAATCGGCGCTTCAATCAGGCCAATAGGCGCAGCCAGGTTCTGGCAGATTGGCAGTCTTGATTCCCTCCCCTTTTGCATGAAATTACCTTCGATCGGAGCACAATGGAAACAGTCTGGAGTGCGTGACCTATCTGTTCACTTTCCAATCTGTCAGGCATGTGACCGGTCCGTATTTTAGGGACCCCCACCCCCCTCCCCCCCTATTCAGGCCACTCCTCAAGCTCCGTTCTATCATTAAACAACACATAATAAACATCTTATAGCAATTTTATGCTGGCTGATAGGCCAAGAAAAATGGCAATTTTTGCCCCGTTTTTGCCCTAAAATTCTCGATATTTTGCTCCTTTTGGGCTGTTTTGACTAGGTAG
>JBAWCO010000004.1:0-1682 GCA_049590315.1 Occallatibacter sp.
GGATTTGAGAAGCCATGAAAATGCCATCGCTTGCCTTGGAGTCAAAAGTTCTTTTGACAGCCGTAGGAATCTGTATTCTTGGCATACTGCGAATGACACATATTGTCCATTTCTCGGAGACGGACGACGTATGTCTGCTATTTCTTCTGGGGACGGTTCTGTCGGGTTTATGTTTTCGCTCAAGCAGCCATTATTCTGCTGTGCAGGCTGTGACTGCGCTGAGTTCGGGCCTGCTGCTTTGGACGGCAATGGGGCCGGCGACCTCGATGTTCGATGCTTGCTTTAAGGGCATTATCGTTGCGTGCTTCGGGCTTGTACTCGTGCTTTCGCTACTTTCGATGCTTAAGGATTTCCGCAACGCGAATCGAAAAGAGATACCCGACATGCATTTGGAGAACTGAAGGTACGGCCATAGTTGAATAATTACCAACCAAACTCGCACAGGATCATAACCGTCATTGGCGGCGGCGTGGCCGGCATGAGCGCGGCCTGCGCACTGGCCGAAGTCGGCTTTCGCGTGCAATTGGTGGAACGGCGCGGGTATCTGGGCGGGAGAGCAAGTTCGTATCTGCATCCGGGTGTGGGCGAGGTCATCGACAACTGCCAGCACGTGCTCTTTGGCTGCTGCACGAACCTACAGGGCTTCTATCAGCGTATCGGTGTTGCGGACAAGATCCATTGGACTCGCGACATGACGATGATTGAGCCGGGTGGACAACGCTCTACGCTCGGACCGTCCTTCTTTCCCGCTCCGCTGCACGGCTTACCAAAGCTGATGACTGCCAGCGCATTTAGCTGGGCGGACAAAGTTGCGTTGGGTCGTGCCTTTAATGCGCTGATGAAGCCGGTGGCGCAGGACTCGACGGAGAGCCTGGCAGGTTGGTTGGTGCGGCACAAGCAGACCGAGGGAGCGGTGAATCGCTTTTGGCGGCTGGTGATTGCGAGTGCGCTGAACGCGGAGATCGACGAGATCGCTTTGCCGTATGCAGCCAAGGTCATCCGCGAATTGTTTTTGAATTCTGCCGAAGCGGGGAGCATGGGGATGAGTACCGTGCCGTTAAGCGAGCTGTACGCCCCCGTGGCACAGTTCCTCGAAAAGCGCGGAGGAAGCGTTCATTTGAATACCAGCGTCGAGGGCGCTGCGTGGGATGAAGAGACATCGCAGTGGACGATCCGGACACGCACAGGCGAATTGATGTCGGATTTTGTGGTCGTCGCGCTGCCGTTTGAGGCGACGCAGAAATTGCTGCCCCAATTGCCGCCCGTGGAAGGTGCGGATGCGCTGACACAGCAGATTGAACGGCACGAGCACTGGCCGATTTGCAGCGTACACCTGTGGTTTGATTGCGTGATTACGGAGCTTGAGCACGCGGTGCTGCTGGATCGCGAGATTCACTGGATGTACAACCAGTCGCGCCTGCAGGGGCGGAGCGGACACTACATCGAACTGGTGGTGAGCGCAACGCGAGCGTTCGCAGCGCTGCCGCGCGATGAGGCGATTGCGCAGGCGCTTGGCGAGTTGGCGGAATTCTTCCCGCGAGTGAAAGAGGCCAAGCTGGAAAAAGTCGCGCTGGTGAAGGAAGTGCGGGCCACCTTCGGGGTGCCTCCGGGAATCGACTCGGCGCGGCCTCATGCTATTTCGCCGTGGCCGAATCTTTTTCTCGCCGGAGACTGGGTGCAGA
>JBAWCO010000005.1:0-4033 GCA_049590315.1 Occallatibacter sp.
CTTTTTTTGAAATGCTACGATCCCTCCTTTCATCCGAAAGGAGGGATCGTAGCATTTCTTTTCACCCTTGCTACCAACCGACAGCAACAACCAGAGTCTGGGGGGCACTGCACAATACATCGCTCGAATAGCCGCCCGAATCGTCGTACGGAAACCCATACTGCTGGTAATTGATGGCGTTCTGATGCCAGAACTGCGCGTAGTAGTTCGCTGGCGCCTCCTGGTAGAAGAGGTTGGGGTTTCCCCATATCGCAGCAGAGACCACCGACCCAGACGAGTTAAAGGTTCCTGGACCCGCAACATGCCTGTAGATTGCGGCGGAGAGTCCTGGATAATCTCCCAGGCCGCTCGCATTATCTCCAGGCATCGGAACGCCGCTAAGTGGATTGGTTGCCCATATCTCGTTGATATATGTGGTGTAGTAATCTTCATACTCCCTGCCCGCATTGAACAACACGCCTGGATTTGGAATCGAGTACGGAGCTTTTAGCTGGGCCAATACCGGGAAGGGATCCGGTACCGAGGTAGCGAATCGCTGAAAAGTAGCAGAACGATCCTCAGCGAAGGTCGCTGCATTCTCGCCCACCGCAATATTCGTTCCGTCCGCACAGGTCAGGTTGAATGCCAACTTAACCGCAAAGGCGTCGACGCGCGTCGTGTCGCCATTGAAGAAGGTGTCGCCAATGGTGTACTCGATAAAGTCGACATATGGGCTGCTCAAGCCTTGAGGCCCAAGATAGAAACTCATACGCCCCGAAGCACCGGCTGGTATGGCGATGTACGGTTGAGCGGCAATCGTATTGCTTGTAGCAACTCCGTTGATAGTGGTGCTCCACGTAATCTGATCGTCTGGATAACGCCCGTTGGTTCTGTTCAGAATCTTGAACATCATGACGTAACCAGAAGGCGTAGCCGGAATACCGCTTGCATCCCAGAATGGTGCCGAAAATTCAAGAGCCAGCGTTGTGGCGTTCACCGGACCAGCCGGCGCTGAATTGCCCGAAGGACTGCTGGCAACGACCTGATAGTAGTAGGTGGTCGATGCGGACGCCAAGACATCTTGAAATGCATTGGACTTGGTAGTGCCGATCTCATCGGAACTCGCCGGCGTAAAGGTTGGCGAAGTGCTCCTGTAGATCAGATAAGTCACCGGTGCCGTGAGCGTGCTCTCCGGGAAGACAAGATCTACTTCGTTTGCGGAAACTGCCGTCGCGGTCAATAAGGAAGGAGCGGCCAATGTCTCGGCGCTCGCCTGTTGTGAGTACACAGCCGATCCGCCATCCTCGTCGACAGCTTGAACGATGTAGTAAAAGGTTGAGGATGCAGGAAGATTCGTGTTGTAGAATCCAGCGCCCGTTAGATTGCTCGCGATTTGATTGGTCAATGCCGGGACGAATCCGCTGGTTGAGCTGCCATAGATACTGTACGTGACATCTGTGCAGTATTGAGGCGTGCTAATCGGCGTCCAACTCAGCGCTATCGCGCTCGACGAAGCCCTTGTTGCCGCAAAGTCGGATGGAGCCGAAGGTGGTATGGCGACGCAGGATGTTGCTGAATGTGTCGTAGCACTGGCTTCCGTTGAAGTTGCTGATGCGCCAACTGAGTCAAGCGCTTCCACCGCGTAGTAGTAAGTTGTCGAGGGCATGAGCCCATTGTTGGAGTAACTTGTTCCCGTCAATTTGCCGGCAATCAGGTTGCTCGGTCCAGGAGTGAAACCACTGGCGGTGCTGGCATACAGGTTATAAGTCAAGGAGCAGTTAGGCGGTGCTGTTGCTGCCGACCAGCTTACTCCGATGATGCTGGGCGAGGATGCCAGCGCTGTGAGACCTGTTGGAGCCGCAGTGGGAAGCATAGTGCAAGCACTGGCGGCACCGCGAATTTCGAGACCCGCGGCCTCGGGCTGATTTGTGGTTCCTTTCGTATAGCTGACAACGATTTGCCCAGAACTGCTGGCTGTCGCCGTGAACTGTTTGACCAATGCCACGTTCTCTCCGACGAGCGCAAAGATATCGAAGTTAGATAGAACAGTAGTCCCGTTGACCGCCACGTTGAAGACGCGCTTCCCTGCCGCCGAAAAATACGTCTCCGCAAAGTGCAGCAGTACTGTGTATTGCGCACCTGGCGCCAGACCTGGAACTGTATAGGTGTAGGCTCCGGTCCGTTGGGTGAGGTATACGGCCATGGGAGCGGTGTTGGTGTCGCCGCTTGTTACCACAGGGCTCGTTGAGCTGGAAGTCCCACCTCCGTTGAAGAATTCATCTGCGACAAACGATGCATCTCCGCCGGAAGCATTGCTTACCGCCGGGCCGCCGAAGTTGATGGCTACGATCTCCGTCGAACTCGAGTTTGGCAATGTCGAAGTAGATGCTTGTGATGAATCGGCCGACGTGCCAAACGCGTCTACCGCGGCTACTCTGTAGTAATAGGTCGTCGAAGCTGTGAGGCCTGTGTTATTGAAACTGGTTCCGGTTACTCCGTTGGCGATCACAGCGGTTGGATTTGCTGCCGTTCCGCCGTAAACCGTATAGGAACTGATTGAGCAGTTAGCCGGAAGAGTTACAGTCGACCAGCTTACGTTGATGGCACTGGAGGACGTTGCAGTGGCTATCAAACCAGTTGGCGCAGCAGGAACTGTAGTGCAGGACGGGGACGCTAACGTATTGCCTTGTAACTGGGCCGATTGGGGCGATGTGCCATCCGCGTCGACTGCGACGACGGTGAAGTAATAAGTCGTTGAAGCGGCCAGGTTAGGGATAGTAAAACTGGTACCCGTCAGCCCACTGCCAACGACAGTAGTCGGGTTTGCTGTGGGTCCGCCATAAACGCTGTACGAGCTTATGGCGCAGTTAGCAGGGGGAGTTACAGCCGACCAACTGATGCTGATTGAGGTGGAGGTCGTTCCGGTCACAGCCAAGCCGGTCGGCGCTGCAGGCACCGCGCTGCATGCCGGTGCGGATACGCTGCGAATCTCTAAGCCGCTGATCGCCGGTTGATCCTGTGAGCCTTTGGTCAGTGCCACCACGATGTTCCCTGAGCTGTTGGCCGTCGTCGCGAGGGTCTCGACTACTGCCGTGTACTTCGCGCCGGCGGTGGCATAAATGTCAAAGTTGGCGAGTACGGTTGTTCCGTTGATCGCCACGTTGAATTCACGCTTCTTCGTCGCGCTCCAGTAGTTCTCGGAGAAGTGAAGCAGAACGGTATAAGAGCTACCTGCAGCCAGGTTCGGAATCGTGTATGTCGTAGTTCCCGTGCGACTGGTCTGATACACCGCCATCGGTGCGGCATTGGCGCCCGGTTGAGTCAGACTAACGGTATTTGTAGTGGAGTTGCCATTCCCCCCGCCGCTAAAGTATTCGTCGGCGGCAAAGGATGCGTCCCCGCCGCCAGAGTTGCTGACGGCAGGACCGCCTGCGTTAATGGCCACAATATCTGTCACGGCCGCGTTAGTCGTGGCTGCAAATCCAAAGGCTATCATCACAACCAGCGCATGAAATGTTCCTCGAACGATTTTGCGCCATTGGGTCAAATAGTTGGTTGCCATTATGCTCTTTCCTGATTTCTGTGCAGCCGAGCGTTCCCGCCGCGGGTTCGATCGCAAAATTGATGAGCTGTCCGTGTTGGATGACACGAATGCAAAGCAGGTGATCCCCTGAATCTTTATGCGTCGCGGATGATGATCCGGCGGCATGTTGTGCCGCCGGCCCGCATTGGTCAGGTTCGTCTCACCGGATTTCAATTCCATCGATCAAGGCTTGATCATGCGCGCCCTTTGTAAAGGCGATCGCGATCTGGCCTGAGCTATTAGCCGTCGCCGTGAAGGTCTTGACAACTGCTGTGTATTGCGTGCCGGCGGTGGCATAAATATCAAAGTTGGTGAGTACGGTGGCGCCGTTGATCGCCACGTTGAATTGACGCTTAGCCTTTGCGCTCCAGTAGTTCTCAGAGAAGTGCAGCAGTACCGTGTGAGAGCTTCCGGCTATCATTCCGGGAATCGTGTAGGTTTCTGTGCCAGTACGCCCGTTCTGATAAACCG
>JBAWCO010000006.1:0-2655 GCA_049590315.1 Occallatibacter sp.
ATGCTCTTCTGGGTGAGATCGGGCGTCTGCTGAGAGCGTGCAGGAAGACTAGGCAAGGCCAGCAGGACAACCCAGACCAATGTCCATGCCCGTCGTGAGACGTGCTGACTAATAGTGACTTTACGAGAGAAATTGGGCAGCCTCAGAAAGGCAGAGCACAGGAGTGGGTCAACTTGCATTCGTACACCTACCTTTACGCTCGGGCATCCGGCTTCGTCTGTAAATGACAGGAAAGTGGTCTTCCGGTCACCCACTTTGGGTTACTTGCTGCCAACAGACAATATCGGCATATGTGAGGGATCCGTATAGAGTACGTCGCGATATTTCGAGATAAAGACTCGGGGGTCGAGTTCAGCGCCTGGATCGCTACTGGTTAAGAGTCAATGAGTTCTGGGAGGCAAGAGCTGCCTCTTCCGTGTCAACGCCGGATGTGATCCAAGTCACATGCTACGCATCCATCGCAAGTCCTATCCGAGTAATTCTTTGAGCGCCTTATAGTATGGGGAGGCGAGAGAGTCGCATCGCCTGATTGCAAGACAATGCACAGTGATACGACTATGGCCGATCGCTCCACGGGAATGGTGGCTGTCGCATGAAATCACCGGCTCATCTTCAAATGCGAGTATTGGCCATCCCTCGCTGCACCCTCCGTTTCAAATCCAATGATGATGAAAGAACACGGCCAATAGTGCGGGTTGTCGGAAATGACCGATGCAGACATCTAATGCCATCAGGGCCGAGGTGCACGGCCAAGGTGGTACGTCATTCCAAAGGCAAGCCGCATGTCGTTCTGTACATTCGCGGAGCCGTTGGGGAGCAAGGTCCGAATATAGTCCGCCTCGATCACGCGAATGCCGAAGTTTCTTGAGAGGAGCATGTTGACGCCACCGCCCGTTTGCAGGGCGACAGATCCCGCTGTCGATTTGAAAACACTACCAGATGGGAATGTGCCGTCGAATGCATGAACTTCACCGAATAGACCATCCCCATAAACTTGGAACCGATTTCTATATCCGTCGCGCGCGGAATCGGCCCAGAGACTACGCGTGTAACGCGGACCCACCAGGATGGCGATCTTGTTTACGTCGTAACCGGGCGCATAGTTCGAAACTTGGTCTCCGCTAACGCTTGCCGCCACCCCAATTCCCTTCCAGAAAGTGAATGCGGCGTCGGCAGCCCCACCCTTCAACCAGAAGCAGCATTGCGTTGGCACCACATCTGCCCGCTCCAAAGTGAAAGTCACGGCGACGTCGGCGGATACCGATGGAGGGTTAGTCGCAAAACTTCTCTGTTGCGCCCCGGCAGTTGATGGCACTATACATGCGCCCGCAAGGAGCACGCTTCCCAAAATCAATTTACGCATTGCAAATTCTCCTTGTTACTGCACGGTCAGCGTGAGCGTGGTGGAGTGCGTCAACGCACTCGATGTTGCCGTCACAACAATCGTGTAAGTCTTTGGTTGTTGCATATAGAAGCCTGTACCCGTGCCACTACCAGAGGCGCAACCGCTGATGCCAGCCATAGCCGCCATGCCAGCCACCAGCAACAGCAGCGCGGAGATATTCCGGCCGAATCGCTTGCCGGCGCGACGCATCCGGCGCGCAAACGGCAGCAGCAGGACACCCCAAAGCAGCGGCGGAAATTTCCGGCCCAGCGGATCCGGTTGGACTTGGCTTACGGCAGCCGCGGGTACTTGGACGGTTAGCCCTAAATTGGTGAATGCCGTGTTTGCCGGAAAGGACCATGAAGTATTGGTGAGTTGCGTCCACGATGATGAAGTGATGATCGCCGTTGCCCCATCCGGCATCCCGCTCACAGTCAAAGTTGTTGGTGTGGGGAACTCGTTGCCGGTGGTCGGCGTTATGGCCAGCGTGTATTTGGCCGCTGCGCCAGAGCTGACCGTCTGCGACGACGCACTGGCTCCGTTCGTGGAGACGGAATTCAAAGTGAAGTCCAGCACCGTCTGAGCCAATGCACCGCTGGTGACGGCGGCAAAATTGGAGTCCCCACTATAGGACGCTGTGATGGAGTGAGTACCGGCGGCCAGGGTCGACGTGGTCAATGTGGTTGCGCCACCGGATACTGTTCCCTCACCTACTACAGCGCCGCCATCCAGGAAATTCACAGTGCCAGTCGGCTGACCCGAAGTTGAGGAGATGGTTGCAGTGAGTGTGACTGCAGTCTGCGCCATTACAGGGTTGGCATTCGATGTAACGACGACAACCGGTACGGCAAGCGCAGCCTTTGCGATGACCAGCGTTCCCATGGTCGAGCCCGTGTAGTTCAGATCATTGATAGTAGCGACCACAGCGTAGCTGCCGGCAGCAGTCGGCGCTGTCGAGGAGCCGTTGTAGGTGTACGTCACCGTCAACCCGACAGGATTCGTAGTCGAAGTGACCGACAGCGGCGAGCCGGTGTAAGTCTGGCTCAGACTGCTCGGCGTCAGCGTAACCGTGGCCGCAGCCTTTGAAACAACCAGCGTTCCCGTGGTCGATCCCATGTAGTTGGGATCATTGATGGTGGCAACCACAGCGTAGCTGCCGGCAGCAGTCGGCGCTGTCGAGGAGCCGTTGTAGGTGTAAGTCACCGTCAACCCAGACGGGTTGGTCGTCGAAGTGACCGACAGCGGCGAGCCGGTGTAAGTCTGGCTCAGGC
>JBAWCO010000007.1:0-7484 GCA_049590315.1 Occallatibacter sp.
ACGCAGACTGAGCCCAAGTCAATAAGAGCCATGCACCCGCCAACAGGAAAATAATTGCACCCGCCTGTTGGCCAATTTGCTCGCCGGGATTTGTGGCTGGATTCAACGGCGGATTCGAGGACAAATAGCTCCGAAGCGCTATAAGCACCAGAAACAGTCCCAGCCCTAGCCTCCACAGAGTTTTCTTCCTCGGCTTTGGCGGATCTGACTGCAGGTTTTCGTTCACTTCGAATCCATCGTGAAAGAGTAGGCTACGCCCGATCCAATTCTGCAAACAACTCGCCGAGTATTACACGAATGGGTGTCCCCGGCACGGTCAGTTCGCCGTTCTGGACGATGTGAAAGCCGGAGGCGTCCGCAGTCCAGGCCTTGCGCGTTTCCGGATCGACGACCCAGACATTCTCTACACCAAATTCGATGTAGTCGTCGACCTTTTCCTGCATCCTGTTCAACCGGTCTTCGGGAGAGAGGATCTCTATCGCGATCAACTGTGGATGCCGGATGATGGGTTCCCGCGGAGCGTCGGCACGAAGCACTGACACATCGGGGACGCGGAATCGCGCACCGTTCACCTGGGTTCTCACTTCAGTGACCGTTCGCACCTGCCAGACAATCCGATTATTCGTGAACAGAGCACTCAAAAATGCCTGCAAGAAGCCATGATCGTACTCGCCCAAGTTCCGCTCCTCGACCCGTCCGTCCACGTAGTCGCAGTCAGGCTGGTAACTGGTGTGTAGATACTCCTCAACCGTCACAAAAGGCTCCTCAATGGGCAGCGTGGCCATGGCAACAGTATGCTCTCAATTCGACCGGAATCCAACCGGCATCAGATTCGGAACCGTTATGAAAACAGCGCGAGAATCAAATCTGCGCCTACTCCGTGTCCGCGTTGATGTCGTCTTTTTCTTCGCCCTCGACGGAGATGCGCAGGCGGCGCAGGAAGTGGAGATCGTTCGGTGTGAACGCGGTACCAGCCGCGCCATCCTCCGCGTTCCCCTCAGCCTCTTCAGCCCCTTTGGCGGTCACCTCGTTCAGGCCAATCGTCGCCTCCAGCATCAACAGCACATCGAACCCGTGCTTGCGAATATCCTGAACCACCCCAGCGATTTGCTCGCTCTCAATGACCGACTCATGGATGGCCTCGCCTAGTTGTTGAATCAGTTCGCGCATACGGGATGTCACGGATACCTCCGGGAGCGGCACTCTGCGCGATGAACGGGCGCGGGTTGCGGCGTGAGATTTATCTACCTTACTTCCGTCGCTGGCTGCGAGCAACTGCGAAACGGTAACCAACCCTCAAAATCGGCGCGTCAAGGGTCGCTGCTACCATCATAAATGGAATGAAACCTCACTCCATCGGCCGCACTCTGGGCATCGGGTTGCGGGTCGCCGGGCGCGTCGCAGGCCAGCGTGCAACCGCTGGCGTTGAAGCCGCCGCCAAGGCGCCGACCGACCCACAGGCTGCTGCTGCCGCCGCTGCTCAAAACCGCGCTGCCGGTCAGGCTGCCGGAAAGGTCACCCGCGGCGTTGCCCGTGGCGTGGGAGGTTTTCTGCGGCCCTTTGGCCGTGTGGGAGGCATTCTCTGGCTTGAGGTCACCGGCGTCTTCTTCTTCCTGCCGGTTCTGGTCTTTGCCCCCACGCTTTGGCGCACCAGGGCCAGCTTCGCGCACGGTTCCGATCACAGAACCTTCCTGGTGTCCGCTGCCATCATCTTGGTGTTTCTCTATTTGAGCGTCAGTTCCTTCTGGCGGGCGCGCAGAAAGTGATACATAAATCTCATTTTCTACGGTTTAGTTGACTCTGAACGCGACGGACGCGAAAGCGCCCAGACAATCAAGCCGATAATCGCCAGAAGAATGAAGAAACCCAACATTCCTCCACTCCTGCCAAACCCAAAGCCTAAGCGCATCAATCCCAGTGCATTTGTTGCTGGAGTCAGCATGATTTCCTTCTGCGGCGCATATTTTTCTCCGGCCGCGTCAAGGGTATAGACGCGGGCCGGGCAGGCAAGTTGCTTTGGGCTAGTGGCAGTAAACGTGGTCTGCGGCAATTCAGTCTGCGCCCTGGATGCAGTTTAACCGTCGGCATGATGTCCCTGAGCCTACGCGCGCGGCCGTGGCACCCGGGTTGGGGCCACACTGCGTGTCAGGTGCCAGATGGCCAGGCCGAATGCAGCCACGCCCAGTCCATACCCAAGCAGAGAAGTGGGCCCGCTGTGAATCTTCCAGCCTTTGTAAAACGCGAAGATCGATGCCACCAGCATCAGCAATCCACGAAAATGATTCATGACCTTAAACTCCGATCCCAGCCGCTCAACTGTCAAACCGCCGGATGAAAGGTAGCCAAGCTAGTGCGAGCCTTCCGCGAGCGTCTGCCGCACCGCAGGTGCCAGGTGGTTGACCCGGTACGCACTTACTCCCTATCGTAGGCACAGTACCGACCTTTTCCTAAGAAGGAACATACATGACGACTCCCGCCATCTCTGTCGCGCCCACGCTCAAGAAGACCGCACTGAACGCCACGCACCGCGCCCTCAAGGCCAAGATGGTCGACTTTGGCGGATGGGATATGCCGGTTGAATATCCCGGCCCCGGTGGCGGCCTCATTGCCGAGCACCTCGCTGTCCGCACCGGCGTGGGCCTCTTCGACGTCAGCCACATGGGCGAAATTCAGTTTCGCGGTCCGGGCGCACTTGCCGCTGTACAGCAGATCAGCATGAACGACGCCTCGCGCCTCAAAGACGGCCAGGCGCACTACTCCGCGCTGCTCACGCCTGAGGGCACATTCGTCGACGATATTCTCGTCCACTGCCTCAGCCCAAACGACTACATGCTGGTCGTCAACGCCGGCACCACCGAGAAAGACTACTCCTGGATTCGCAAGCAAGCAGGCACATTCCCCGCCATCCACATCAGCGATTACTCGTCCTACTACTCACAGCTCGCTCTGCAAGGTCCGCGCTCGCTTGAGACTCTGCAAAAGCTCACCAAGGTTGATCTGGCGGCGATCAAAAACTACTGGTTCACATGGGGCACGGTGGCCGGCATTCCCAACGTGCTTATCGCGCGCACCGGCTACTCCGGCGAAGATGGATTCGAAGTTTATCTGCCCGCCGACGAACCAACGACGGTGAAGATGTGGGACGCGCTGATGGACGCCGGTCAGGAATTTGCCATTCGTCCCTGCGGCCTAGGCGCTCGCAATACGCTCCGCCTTGAAGCCGGCATGAGCCTGTATGGCCACGAAATCTCCGAGGAGATCAATGTTCTTGAAGCCGGATTAGACCGCTGGCTCAAGCTCGAGAAGGGCCCCTTCATCGGCCGCGATGCTCTGCTCGCCGTGCAAGCCGCCGGCGGTCCCAAGCGCAAAATCATCGGACTCGAAATGGTAGACCGCGGCATCGCTCGCGACGGATACACGGTCCATGATTTAGAGGGCAAAGAAATCGGCACAGTAACCTCCGGCAGCCCCGCACCATTCCTCAAGACGAACATCGCCCTCGCGCTAGTCCCCACCGAAGTAGCCGCGAGCGGAGAAGAAGTAATCGTCCAATGCCGCGCCAACCAGGTCAAAGCCAAACAAGTCCCCATCCCCTTCTACAAGCGGCCCAAGAAGTAAGCCTGTTGGAATCATCATCGGAAAGCGATAGACTTCACTTGCCGATGATTGAGTCTCTACACATTGCCGGATACAAGCTCTTTCGCGACCTCACGCTGCCCAAGCTGGGCCGAATGAACCTGTTTGTCGGGGAGAACAACACCGGGAAGAGTTGTTTGTTGGAGGCGATTGGTCTATACGCGGGCCGGAATCCAGTGGCCGATGTTCTTCAGACCGCTTCAATGCGCAGTGCGGAGCCACTTCGCCCTTGGGAAGCTGGCGGATGGTATGAAGAGGGAATTGCCCTCAAACATCCGGTGACTGATCTACTTTATAGGAAAGAATCTGCGCTTTATCTTCTACATCGCCCAATTGTTATTGAGGAAAGAATTGGCGATCTTAACTCGCTAAATGTGAGTTTCCAGCTGCACGATGTCGTTGTCGACGACGAAGGGCGGCGTCGGTACGTGCCGACGCTTCCGGGACACGTTTCTGTTGGTGCTTCGGAACTTGCGATTCCAGTATCGAGAGGCATCAAACAAGTTGCCCTGATAACTCGACACCATCTTCCTCTTCGTCTTGGCGCTCCCGATTTAGGCACGTTGGGTGACGGTCAGCCGCTAATGTTTGCCCATTTACCTGCAAACGGATTCAGTGACGAGAAAGCCGCATTCCTATGGGATCAACTCATCCAAGGTCCAGGCCAAGAGCGTGTTCTCTACTGGATGAATTTTATTGATTCGCGCATTGAGGCATTGGATTACATAGCGGGGAGGGGCGCATCGCGCATTCCTATACTTAAGGTTCAAGGTGAAGGCCGGATTCCTCTTACATCTATGGGCGACGGGCTGCGTCGTATGTTTCATATCGGCTTGGCTGCAGCTACGGCATCCAAGGGCGTACTTCTCATCGACGAATTCGAGAATGGCCTCCATTGGCGCGTGCAGCGAGATCTGTGGGTTGCGCTTGGCAATGCTGCACAGGCATTTGACGTGCAGATTTTTGCCACCACCCACAGCCGCGACTGCATTGGCGGTTTCGTCTCCGCCAGTGAGGAATTAGGAATTAAAGACGCAAAGCTCTATCGACTTGAGCGCGAAGGCGACGAAATCTTCGCCGTGGATTTGGCCCTCATCAATGTTGAAGCTGCCCTGCAGTTGAATAGCGAAGTCCGCTGATGATGGCCACTCAGCACTCGCTGCATTTCGCGAAGGAAGCTGAGTTTCTGCTCCTTGTGGAAGGCCCCAGCGATCTTAACGCTGTTGTTCAACTCGTCAGACTTGTGCGCAAGGCCGAACCGTCATTCTTGGCATTTGATTGCAAGAACGATGATGGTGTGCTGGCTCAACTGAGCGCCAGGCTGGTTCAACCACACCCGGCTCAAAAGGTCGTAGGGCTCATTCTTGACGCGGATATTGACGGATCGACGGAGAAGGATGCAGTCCAACGCCGTTGGGCACAGCTAAAGAACCGCATCGGCGCCGACTACAACTTACCCGAAAACTTTCCCGCAGAAGGTCTCATCATCGATCCCAAGCAAGGCCGGCAAGCAATCGGGACTCTCCCTCGCATTGGTGTTTGGCTTATGCCGAATAACAGAGCCTTCGGGATGTTCGAGGACTTGCTCCTCGAGTCGCTCGGCAACCATGAAAAGAACTACACGTCTTCTGTTGTAAATCGGGCAAAGACAGACCAAGTCGCCACATTCCATCCCAGCCATCTATCGAAGGCGGTTGTGCGCACATATATGGCGTGGCAGGAGCCGCCAGATTTGCCGCATCTGAGCTTCGCTATTCGAATGGGCCACTTCCAGAACATAAACGCAGCGTGCGCACAATTTCTCGACTGGCTCGGAAGGCTATTTGTTCCTTTGACCCGTTGATGGGAAACGTTTCGCAGATTGCAGAAAATTCCTTCGCCCCAGCGCACAATCGATTCGGGAAGAAGTGAATTCAACACCACAAATGGCACAAAAATATGACCCCCACCCCCCACCCCCTGAAAACACGCATTTCCGGAGACGATCAGCAGCAGGCGTTGAGGAGATAAGCTATATATAATCATAAACATGCAGCTTATATCGAGTGAGACCTGATAGCCTGATTCGCGAAAAAGAGTCGTCAAAAACATGCCCTTCTCGTCGATTTTGTGCGGAAAAACGGCATTTCTCGTTTCAGAATGGGCACTACTCTGACGTGTTTTCGGGATCACACCTGCATCACTTCAACTTCCTTCTTAGCCGAAAGCTCTTCCATCCGGCGAATCTCCTCATCCGTCATCTTCTGGATCTCTTCGAGAGCGCGCTTCTCGTCGTCCTCGCTGATCTTCTTTTCCTTTGCGAGCTTCTTCAAGGCGTCATTGCCGTCGCGCCGTACGTTGCGGATCGCCGTCCGATGCTCTTCAAGCACTTTCTTCAGATGCTTCACCACATCGCGCCGCCGCTCCTCGGTCATGGGCGGAATCGGCACGCGGATCACCTTGCCGTCCGACTGCGGATTCAAGCCGAGATCGGCGCCGCTCAGGGCCTTCTCAATCTCTTTCACGACAGTCGGGTCGTAGGGCGCAATCAAGATCAGTTGCGCCTCAGGCGTGGAGACCTGCGCCAGTTGATTGATGGGCATTTGCGTGCCGTAATAATCCACCTTTACCTGGTCGAGCATGTGTACGCTGGCGCGACCGGTGCGCGTGGAGGCCAGGCTGGCCTGAAAAGTAGCGACCGCCTGATCCATACGCCGCTTCAGGTCGCCGGAGAGTCCTTTAAGTGCTGGGTTGCCGTCCATGAACGATGCCATCGATTGTCCTCGCAAGTGCTGCAACTGCCAACGGCTATTCTACAACCCGAGACGGCTTGCAACAGGATTCAGAACGGCTTAGGCCAAAGCCAGACCTGACTTACGCCAGAGCCAGACCAGTGGACGCGGCCTGCTCATGCGCATGGTAGCTCGACCGCACCAGCGGACCGGACTCGACATGACGGAAGCCCATCTTCAGCGCCTCGGTTTTCAGCTCGGCAAACTCGCGCGGCGTATAGAGTCGCGCCATCGGCAGATGGTCGCGTGAAGGCCGCAGATACTGCCCGATGGTGAGAATGTCGCAATCGACCGCGGCCAGATCGCGGAAGACCTGGAGCAGTTCGCTGCTCTCCTCACCCAGGCCCACCATCACGCCGGACTTGGTGATCCCCGCGGGCCGCAGTTCCTTGGCGTAGCGCAGCAGTTCGAGCGTCCGCTCATAACGCGCGCCGGAGCGTACTGCGCGATAGAGCCTCGGCACTGACTCGGTATTGTGGTTCAGTACTTCGGGCTGCGCCTCGACCACAATCCGAATCGCCTCTGGGTTGCCCTGGAAGTCGGGAATGAGTACTTCGACGCGGCAGCCGGGAGCCTGGCGGCGAATCTCTTCAATGACCACGGCAAAGGCGCGCGCTCCACCTAGCAGGTCGTCGTCGCGGTTCACGCTGGTGATGACGGCATGCTGCAATCCAAGCGCAGCCACGGCCTCCGCCACGCGCCGCGGCTCGTCAAAGTCGATGGGCTCAGGACGGCCCTTGGGCACAGCGCAGAATCCGCAGCGCCGCGTACACAGGTTGCCGAGCATCATGAAGGTCGCAGTCTTGTGGTGCCAGCACTCGCCAATATTGGGGCAGTGTGCGCTTTCGCAGACAGTGTGCAAGTTCAGCGAACGAGCCAGCCGCTTGAGGTCGTGGTAGTTCTCGCCCACGGGCGCTCGCGCCTTCAGCCATTCAGGTTTGGGCGCAGGAGCCTTGCGGACCGGTTCAATCTGCACAAGTTCCATCACGCTTTTATTGTACCGGCAGCCGCAGGCAGTCAATCCAAACTTCTGTGCCGACGAGGTGTGGCGCCGGTCGCGTGACCGCTGTCAGGAGT
>JBAWCO010000008.1:0-12215 GCA_049590315.1 Occallatibacter sp.
ACTCCACGGAGCAGCTCGCTCCTCGCTTCGAGCACTGACCCAATGGCAGCTCGAAGGCGAAGAAAAACAAGAACAATATCGAGAACAAGAACTCTTTCCAGACGATTGCAAAGGCGTGGCTAGCACATTGGCGCGAGGGGAAAAGCAAGCGTCACGCCAATACCGTCGAAAGGCGAATGGAATCCGATATCTTGCCCGCTCTCGGGGCACGTCCGATCGACAAGATCGAAGCCCCTGAAGTGGTGGAAATGGTCACGGGCATCCAGGACCGCGGCGCTTTGGATATAGCTAAGCGTGCGCTGGAAACGACAGGGCAGATTTTTCGTTATGCGATAGCCCACGGTCGCGCGAAGCATAATCCTGCGTCTGAAATAAAACCAAGAGACATTCTGAAAACGAGGGAAGTCGTCAATTTTGCAAGGATCGATCGCCGCGATTTGCCCAAGCTGATGAAGGATATTGAAGTTTATCGCGGCACCCAGTTGACCAGGCTGGCAATGAAGCTGATGGCCTTCACGTTTTTGCGGACCAACGAGATGCTCAAGGCAGAATGGACTGAATTCGATTACGACAACGCGCGGTGGGATGTGCCCAAAGAACGCATGAAAATGAAGAAGCCTCATATCGTCCCGCTCGCTCGCCAGACCTTGGAAGTCCTGGATTTGTTGCGGAGCTTGAGCGGCAACAGCAAATGGGTCTTTCCGGGCACTGGGCCCAAAAACCCCACGATGAGCGACGGTACGATTCTGATGGCGCTGAAACGTATGGGCTACAAGGGCGAAATGACTGGGCATGGTTTTCGTGGAGTAGCATCTACGATTCTCAACGAGTGCGGTTACCCCAGTCAGCATATCGACGTGCAACTCGCGCACCTTAAGAAGAATAAAGTCCGTGGCGCGTACGACCACGCAAAGTACATAGAGCCCCGCACGAAGATGATGCAGGATTGGGCGGATTTTCTAGAGGAAACGTCGCGCTCCGGAAAAGTATTTTTGCCGAAGCCGAATCCATAAGTGCACGATGCCAATGGAGAAATCATTGAAGTTTTTGGATGCGTAGAACAGAGCACCGGCCGAATGAGCCGGCGCTCTGTTCTACGCAATCCGGATGCTAGTTGTGTTGCAGTTGCCGCAGAACATTGAGATAGCCTTCAGGCAAATACGGCTGAAGGTCCTTCTTGATATAGTGCCTGACTTCAAGTGACTGGCACAGATCGATCATGCGATGGGTGTACCCTTCCCAATCGGTCTGAAGGGTAATCGGCAGATAGTTCATGTGTCCGATCTTGTATAGATCCACAAACTCGTGCGTCTCACGAACAATCTCCAGGCTTGAGTCGCAATCGATAGTTGGCTCCAGACTCGCCCAGGTGTAGATGCCGGCTGCATGAAATCTCTTGAGCGCCGTTATGCGGTCTCGCGGCAGTGCCGCTCCGCGTTCCCACTTCTCAGAGAATGAATCATCCAGGCTCGTGAGTGTGCTTGCAAATGAGTCTCGCGTCGGCCTGAACAGGTCAAGGTCCCCGAGCGCCCGCGTGCCGCCCTTTGTAAGGACGCAGACGCCGAGCCCGTGTTCGATCAGGGTCTCAATCGTGGAACGCGTAAGTGACATGTCAAATGGATTGTAGACATCAGTAGTGAAGCTCAGCGTGACCTGTTCCTGAATGCCTGCAGCCTGATATTTTTGAGCGTCTTTGCGGAGATTGTGGAGGTAATTCGGACGGGGAAACGCTCCCGCGTCAAACTCCTCGCGTTTCATTTTGAGTACATGCGAGACATAACAGTAGGCGCAGGCGTGACCGCAGCCACGGTATGGGTTTGCGGCCAGTGGAGCATATTCCCCTGCATGGCCGGCCGGAGCGTAGATATAGTCGATCCTGAAAATTGCCTTTTTCAGGATCGACTAACTAGCCGAACGGCCGTGAAGACCACATTGTCACATCCGAATTTAGGCACGCCGTTTGGACTGTTCCTTCGTCTTCGCTTTTCCTTTTGCAGACCTCGGTGGGTAAATTCAATCCGTCGTCGTAACGCGGGAAAGTGGGAGCGCGTCAGAGCCCGTCAAACCCCTTTTGCGTGACAGAAACGCGGTGGACAGTGGGGGTTGTGCCCGAATCCGAGGCTGGCGCCCAATGACAATTTCGCAAGAGTTCGGCTACGAATCCAATTCTTCGAACTTGATACATTGGCGACGTATGGTGGCGCCTTCACTATCTGTCTTTGAGTGCCCTCTTCAAAACCGCGTCTAGTCCTCTCTTGACCTCGGCGTATTCGCCCGGCGATAGAGCGCCGGAAAGCCTTTCACGTTCGATCGCAAACATTTCATCCTTTAGAATGCCGAGTAGTGTCGTGCTGTTGTCTTTAGGTAGTGGACTCGAGTTAGTTGGAGACGCAACGCGGCTCGCGAATATCGGCAGAGTATCCGTTTCGAACGTGGCATCCTGAACTGGCAGAAGACTTCCTCGGGCCACCTCGCCTCGTTTTCGCAACAAGAATGCGGCTGCGGCTACCAACAGCAATATGAGCGAGGCGAGAATCCACCATTTGTATTTGGTAAGCGGGTCCGGAGAGTCGATCGGAGCACCGAGACCGCCCCCCGGTCTGCTGCCGGGGTTGCCACCGTCCCCCAGTCTGGCATCACCCATACTAGCCTGCTGGCCCATTGCGGCCCCCTGCGTTTCGCGGGGCATCTGTCCCTCGCCCGCGATAGTGAAACCAATCGACTGACCAGGATGAATGTTCTTGGAGACAAAAGTCTGAACCCTTGGATCCTCCTGCGCTGATTGAAAGTTCGTTCCTTGGCCCGCAGTGAATTGCATGCCCTTGGCAGCATAGACAACCAGATTATCGGCGGGCAGTTGAAGATGGGGAGTAAATGTGTATTTACCTCCGTAAGAGATGTGGTACTGAATCTCGAACAGAGTCTCCTTTTCACCCTGGTCAGGCTGAATGGGAACGTTGAAGCTGTAGTGCCTCTTCTGTCCCAATGGGATCAGTCTAGTGTTGGTGGGAAGGCCACCCGGCCGTGTCGCCGACGCCCCATCTAACTCTGCGTCCGCTGGTAACACAATCTCAAATGTGTTGCTGCTGAACTGAGCCTTCGGAGGCAAACTAGTATTGCGCACGAGATATCTTTCTTGCACACGCAGCATTCCTCCGGCAGCTTCGACAAGGAGCATATCGGCATCGATTCCAATGCCGTCGACTTTCGCGGCGATATCATAGACGTTGATGTCCCCTGAATCACCGTTCTGAGGCGCAGCGATGAAGTACGTACCACCTTGGTGGTTCACGCGGATCAGATATGGACCAACGCCAGGGGCCTCAAGTAAATAATGGCCGCGCGAATCAGTGGTCGCTGTCGCGGCTTCCGCCATGCCGGCCTGAACGTCGACCAGAACAACGGTGTCTCCCGCAGATGGCTTGCCATCTGTCTTGTTCGTGACGATGCCGGTGAATGTGGCGGCATGTGCCAAGGAGGCAATCGAAAGAAATGTCAGGACCGAAGCGAAAGGAGATATCTTGGACGTGCTCATCGTGAATAACAGCTCCTGTTAATGTGTCGTGAGGCTATCGGTTGAGCAGTTGGCGCCAAATGCAACACCCGCTGCTCTTAGAAAGTCGGATGGTGGAATTCCGCCGGCGAATATCCACACAAAATCGTTAGGCAATTCTCGAATCTCTCCGCTGGCTTCTATCCGCACGCTGCCAACTCGAAACTCCGTCGGCATTGAGTTGAACAGCACCTCGATCTTCCTCGATGCCATGTGCTCTTGAATGCGTTTTGCATTGCGGTCTTTCAGCCTGCTGAATTCATTGCGGCGATAAGAAAGTGTGACCGCGTTTCCCACCTGATGGGCCAGCCCCATCGCAGCCTCGACCGCGCTGTCTCCGCCACCTACGACGAGGATGTTTTTGTTGGTGTAGTGATCTGCCTCGATCAACCGGTATAGGACATGAGGAAGCTCTTCACCCTTGATGCCAAGCTTGCGTGGAGTCCCCGCGCGGCCCAGGGCAAGCACTACCGCTCTAGACCTGTATTCATTTTGCGAAGTTCGCACCGTGAACATTCCATCCGGCTGCCTTCGAATTGCCTCCACCCCCTCGCCGGTTTGGATATTCAGGTCCGTCCGCTGCATAATTCTCTCCCAGAAGGCCAGTAGGTCCTCTTTCGAAAGAGTTGTCTTCTTGAACCGGCCATGCAATGGAAACTCGACAGGGCTCGTCATCACCAGCTTCTGCCGAGGGTATTTCGAAACCGTGCCGCCGACAGCTTCGCGTTCGAGCGTCAGAGCTTTCAATTGACGCTCTGACGCTCTCAGGGAAGCGCTGATGCCGGCCGGCCCTGCGCCTACAATCACTACGTCCCAGGCATCCTCTTCAGAGAGTGGTGCAATGATTCTGTTTTTCCGCTGTGCAATCACGTCCACGCAGTCTCTGCCTTGGTTGACGGCATTCTTGATGAGAGCTAGCCCGCCCAATTCGCCAACGATGAACAAGCCCTCAATGTTAGTTTCGTATTCTCCGTTGATGACCGGAGAGTCGGCCCCTGAGCTGGGCTTAGCCATTACCATCTCGATGGCGCCCACAGGGCACTCCTCAGCGCACAGGCCATGTCCAATGCATTTGTGCCCATTGACGATAGTGGCCTTGCCATCGATCAGCGCCAGAACATCGCCCTCCGGGCATACAGAAACACAGGCTCCGCAACCGATGCAGGAATCGGTGAGAATCCGCGGGTGCTGTGCCCGAGGTCCTTCAGAGAAAAGCGGCCCGCGATCTCTAACCGCGCGCGCCGCCGCCTCTGCGCGCAAATGTGCGCGCCAGTAGCGAATCATGAAGAAAGCAAGCACGCTTCCGGCAATCAGCCAGGTAAGAATTGTATCCATCTCTTATCGCAACCCCAGTGTCATGAATCCCAATCCCATAACGACTGCGATATGAATGAGAGCCAGAACTGCAAATGCGTAACTGAACGGACGATGAATCACATGCCAAAGATGAAACACTCTCTGCGTTTGGTCCAGGAAGACAACTCGCTTGGAGAGCGAGGCTTTCTGTCTGACCAAGCGAACAACGTGTTCAATTTCTGTGTCCCCGCTTGAGAAGAGCCCGCCTACTGAGCGAATTCTGCCGCCAAAGTCGCTTGACGCGCGTCGCAGGCTCGCCACTCGAAACGGAAGCCCCACATCGAGCACGATCATCTTGCCCACAGCGCGCAGTGGGCCGATGCGTCGAATGTGGTCAGCGGATGGAATGTCGAGGGCTCGGCTCAACTGTTCTGCGGAATAGACCGATTGCCCCAGCAGGGCCTCAGAGAGTTCTTGCTCGCTGAGATGTAAGTCTGTGAGCGAGAGTTCGGCGGCCGTCAACGATCGCGGAATCTGTGAATAGAGATAGCGACCGATAATCCCGCTCAACGCAACCGCGATCATGATCCAGAAAGCGAAGCCGGCGATGCCCCGAAATTTGAATGAGGCATGAAAAGCAATGACTATGGGCGCCGTTACACCGGCGATAACATGGAAATCCATCCAGTGCCGGGCTGTACCGAGGTGGCCGAGCCAGGGGATCACCTTGCGCAGCGCATATAAGAAGATGATGAAGAACAGAATGGTCCCGAGAACACCCAGCTTCAGCCCTATAGTTCCACCCGGTTTCAATAGATCGTACTTGTCTGAAAAGGGCCGGTCCTCAAGTGGCAGAACATAGTAATTGGCCCCATAAACTGCAATAGTCACCAAAGAGACAAACGAAGCAGAAGCCGCAATAACCACGCGAATGCGATGGCCGGTTTCCTCCTTGTTCCGCTTGTTCGTGGCGGCAGCGCCGGGCAGGTTGGATTGCAGCAAGGACATGTTCAAGGCTTCTCCTTGGTTGCTGAAGAAACTGGTTCCGTCGCAGCTGTGCCGTCCGACTTGACGTTTTCGGCGTGAACCTTCACGTTTGGATTCTGTTCCGCATCGGTCGAGAATCCTCTGTAGTCATCGAATACATGCTTGTTTCGCCAGTGTTGGCGTGGAGTGGTTACATCGACGACAGCTAGTTCAGGCAAGGTCACCTCGGTCTTTCCTACAACAGCAGATTTGTACTCGACATGAATATGCAGCGAACGCAGGCCGACATCGCCCATATCGCGGAGAAGTGTCGCTTCGGCCATCACAACTTGTCCAGATTGCTTGTCGAGCCAGGCTGTACCTTGCAGCTCCAGAGGATACTCGCGCCCCCGAAGCGCAAGCGCTGCCGGAGTGCGGCGCCCCGTGATGTGCGTAAAGTGAACAGCGACGGCTGGTCTTCCATTCATCATCTCTTCATTGCCTGTTGCGAAAGTAAAGCCGTCGCGATAGTAAGGATGAAAAACCAGGAGCAGCGTAGCGATGCCGTTCGTAACAAGCATCGGTAATTGCGGCTGCTTGTTATGAGCCGATGACGCTTCTACTCGTGATTCGTTCAACTGAAATTCATCTCCGCTGCCGCTCATCATGATGAGGTAATCGTACTTGGCGCGTTCGGCGGCCTCCACATGGCCATTGATCGCAACTTTCTCCTGAGTTACCAGCTCCGTACAGTGAAGGTCAGCGAGTTTGGCCAGGTAGGCGGTAACCTGGCGTTGCGCCTTGTTGATGGCGTCGTCGAGAGGCGCCGACTGACCGAAGATTGGGGACGCCAATAACACCAAGAGAGATCCTGACAACATCCAATGAAACCTAGGGCTGAGTCGCATGCGCTGCCCTCCTTGATGACGCGCGGTTGTCGAACCGGTATCCGAGCGTTGTCGTCCATTGGTTATAGTTCAAGCTGCCTCCGCGCTGGACTGTAAACATGCTTTCGAGGAAGAGCCTTGTGCCCAGATTAGTGTCGAACAGCAGATTTGCAAACTTGGAATTGCTGTTTGCGGCCACGGATGAGGAGTACGCATAGCGCCCTGCCTGCAGATTGAGCCGCAAGCGATCCAATAGGTCTCTCGAAAGTGTGATGGTGCTGTAGGTTCCCGATGCAAACGCGCTGTCGAACTTCGAGTAACGTGCATCGGCTGTCAGACCCGTCTTCCAAATGTTGGACATCGTTGCTCCGAAGAGCTTATTCAGGGAATTCTTCGGGTCGGTTGAATCGCTGCTGCTGCCGAGTGTAAAGTAGCCAGTGATGTGACGCGGAAACTCGATCCGAGCGCCGCCATTGATCCCCTGGTACAGGTACTTATCTAGCAGTCCGGTTCCGACCAGGGTCGAATCGTACGTGGGTACGTCGCGAAAGTACGTATTCGTGAGGTCGAGCACGACGCGTCGATGCACCTGTACACGCAGAGATAGGAGGCTTTGACCCAACCCTGTTCCCACTGCAGGCGTAGATGGATTCGCCGTCGGCTTGTCGATCTGCATTGAGTGAAACAGCGAAAAATAACGTTTGAAAGAGACATTGTTTTCTGTGAACACAAAAGGCCGGTTGATCGTCCACTTCAGCATGTCGATACCGCCCCCCGCCGTACTTGAATAATGAAAGTCTTCGAAGCTTCCTCCGTGCACATTGAAGAACAGACCGCCAATTCGCCGCTGCGGATCGTAATCCCACGCAGTCGGGTCGGGAGTAGATCCGGCGAATACCCCAGTGACTGTGTGCGACGCGAATTGCCGGCCTAAATAGGCGCCGTCGATTGTTTCAAGGCTGTTGGCCCACGGAAGATACAGGCGGCCGATGCCTGCGGTCCAGTGCGAGTCCGGATAGATGTAGCTCAGACTCATCAGATAAGTGCGATTGATCAGGTTTTGTAGGGAGGCCTGAGAGGTCGAGGAGTTGGTCTGCAGGTTGCCTCGCCAGTAGCCGTTAAGATTCCAATGCGTGCCGAGAATTCTTGTGAAGTCGGCACGGAAAACCATCCCATACATGTTGGAAGATCCGTCGCCCTGGCCGATTTGTTGAATCGTGCTCAGGTCAAATCCGATTCTGCCACGAATCTGGTTGACTTCCGGCAGTGGCGGTCGCGGGAGCGCTTCGCGAACCTCTTCGTCAAGCGGGTCGCCTTCACTGAAACTGATGACCATCGGATACTGGCGCGTATTTCCTAGCGCGTTCTTTTCGACCAGCTTCTCCACTTCACCATCCGGCAGCGAGACCACGTCGCCTGACACGAGTTCCCGCGATGAAGCGCTTACCTCGCAAACTGCCGATGTCGAAGCAATTGCCACAACCGTGAGCTTGGCGATGATTCCCGGTTCGATCTGCGCATTCGTCTTGTCTGTCGAGGGTTTGGTTGCATCTTGTTTGAGCACGAGCTTGGTTCCTTCAGCGAGGCCCGCGTCGTGCCCTGCATTGATGTACACATTCGAACCATTGACGTAGCGAATTTGAAAGTCTCTCCGCATGGGAGCCGCAGCATTCTGCTCGGACACCGTCGGCGCCGGTCCTGGCTGTTGCGCGCCACATGCGGCCACAGCAAGAAGAATCAGTGAGGAAAGGAGATGTCGCATTCGGCTTATCCTCCGCCGTTTTTGTGACATGCGTAGCAGTTCACGCTGTTGTACACATAGCCGGAGACCCCACGGTGCTCCGGTGTCGTCGCAGCGGCAGTGTGGCACCCCGTGCATTGAAAAACCGAATAGTCCGAAGAGTTGGTATGACAAGTGGCGCAAACACCGTTGGCATTGCCGTGATTCAAAGGGAAGAATGTGTGGTAACTGGCTGGCAGGGTCGCTGGAATCCAGGCGGTGGTTGTGTGGCACGTGGTGCAGGTGGTGGGCCATCCTGCCGTCACATGATTGGGATTCGTCGTCCCGGTGAAGTCTGCCTGGTGACAGGAGTAGCACGCAGTCGGGGTCCCGGCAAAAACATTATTGATGTGGCATTTGATGCAATCTACGGTGACGTGCGCCCCGGTCAGCGGGAACGGCGTGCTGTTGTGATTGAAGATCGCTCCTGTCCATGCGGTCGTTGTATGACAGGTATTGCACGTAGTGGGGAATCCGGCTGCGGCGTGATTGGGGTCAGTTGTTCCATTCCAATCCGTCTGGTGGCAACCGTAACAAGCTGTTGGTAGCGTCGTGTAGTTGTTATTGGTGTGGCACTGTGTGCAGACCAGTGTTGTATGTGCTCCGGTGAGAGGGAAAGCAGTGTTGTTGTGATTGAAGGAGGATGGACTCCAGCCGCTTGTAGTGTGGCAGATGGAGCAGTCCGTTGGGAAACCGGACGCGACGTGATTCGGGTTTGTCGTTCCATTGAAATCTGCCTGGTGGCAGGAGTAGCAGGCGGTTGGCGTAGAAGTGTAGTTGTTGTTGGTATGGCACTGAATGCAAGTCAGTGTTGCGTGAATTCCCGTCAGCGGATAGCTGGCATACAGAGCGTGGTTGAAATTGATATTGGTCCAGTTGATCGTTGTGTGGCAAGTGTCGCATGCGGTCGGGAACCCGGCTGCGACGTGGCTGGGATTCGTCGTTCCATTCCAATCCGATTGATGACAGCCGTAGCAGTTGGTCGGAAGCGTGGTGTAGTTGTTGTTGGTGTGGCACTGCGCGCATGGGACCGTGGCGTGCGCGCCGGTCAGGGGGAATACAGACGCATGATTGAACGTAGATACTGTCCAAGTCGAGGTACTGTGGCATAACGTGCAGTCTGTTGGGAACCCCGCAGCCACGTGAGCTGGATTTGTGGTTCCGGTGAAATCCGCCTGGTGACATCCATAGCACGCGGTCGGCAGCGTTGTGTAATTGTTGTTTGTGTGACATTGCGAGCAAGGGACAGTCACATGCGCCCCGGTAAGCGGGAATGCCGTGTTGTTGTGATTGAATGCGGCGCCGGTCCACGATGACGTGTTGTGGCAGGTCGTGCAGGTAGTGGGAAAGCCTGCGGCAGGGTGATTGGGATTATTGGTCCCGGTGTAATCGGCCTTGTGGCAGGAGTAACAATCGGTAGGGAGCGTCGTGTAATTGTTGTTCACATGGCACTGCGCGCATGGGACTGTGATGTGGGCGCCGGTAAGCGGGAACGCTGTGTTGTTGTGGTTGAAAGAGGATGGACTCCATCCGCTGGTCGTGTGGCAGAGAGAGCAATCGGTGGGAAAAGCCGCCGCGACGTGATTGGGGCTTGTGGTGCCGGTGAAGTCGGCCTTATGACATGCATAGCACTGGGTCGGCGTCGAATTGTAGTTATTGTTCGTGTGGCATTGCGCACAAGTCAGGGTTGCGTGCGCTCCTGTCAGCGGATAGTTGGCATATAGGGCATGGTCGAACGTGGCGTTGAACCAGGTTGTGGTCGAATGGCAGGCGCCACAGTCGTGAGGCAGGCCAATCTGCACATGCGGCGGATTGTTACTGGTCACAAAATCGCTGGTGTGGCAGGCGTAGCAGTTGGCCGGTGTCCCCTTGAACACGTTGTTGATATGGCATGCCGTGCACGGAAGTGTCGAGTGCGCCCCGGTCAGTGCATAGCCGGTGTATTTCAAGTGGTCAAACTTGGCATTGAACCAACTGTCCACAGTGTGGCAGCTCTGGCAGGTCGTGGAGAAGCCCGCCGAGACATGGTTGATGACCTGAGTTTGAAAATCCTTTTGATGGCAGGAGTAGCAAGCTGTCGTCAGGCCTGCGAACTGTCCGGCTGCTGCGTTCTTATGGCAATCGTCGCATTGCAATAGAGCGTGCGCTCCTATCAGCGGGAAGCGATTCTGGTGATTGCTTATCTCCTTCAACGAAACTTGCCAACCCTTCACCGAATGGCAGCTTTCGCAGTTTGCGCTGAACTGGCGGCGATGAATGTCAGCATGGCAATCGGCGCAGTGCGTACTAACATTTTTAAAGATCAGGCTGGTGTGGCATTTTGTACAGCCCACGTTTTCGTGCATTCCGCGCAGCGGATAGCCCGTGTGGTCATGATTAAACTCCGGATTCGATCGGATCGGTTTCCAGCTGGTGTAGGTGTGGCACTCCTGGCACGCAATCGAGATCGGACCGTGTGGATTGGTGACTTTGGCCTGGGGTCCCCCCACGGGGGTTCGCTCACCCTTGGTCGCCTGTTGCAACGCAGCTCCTGCAAGCAACGGGACTAGTCCAACCGCGATCCCAACGAGCCAGCGCGAACGCCTCATCGACCTCTCCACTTGCTCCAAGGCCGCGAATCAGGGTGCGATTCAAATCGCTGCTGACTGCGTGCAGAATCACAAGCAACACCAAAAACAACAGGGCGGATGGGCGAGAGATCATAGTCCCCCGCGCAACCGGAGCGAACCGTCAACTCATGGACGCGAGCTAGCGGCTCTTCTCCGCAGCTAAAACCTAAGACGTTGATGCGGTCTTTACCGGAGACTCGTGTGCGCGCCATGTAAGCATTGAGCTGGCTTCGGCGGGGTGGCGCGACTTTCCTATATCGGCATTGAGACCGAGAACATTTTCGGCACAGGCAACGAACCAACAGAAAATAAGACAGTCTCTTGTTTCGACCAAGGTCGGGGAAGTGTGCAAATCAGATCGTAAAGATCTGATCCGGGATCAGATTACAACAGACATCAATATCGGTCCAAGGAAAAATCCGCGAATATGCACGACCTGGATGACGTTTTGTTCATTTAGGCTCCGACGCTCCATTAGTTTCATTTTTCGGAATGTTCCCTCCATGGCAGTCTTCGCAATGCGTTGGAGTCGGATTGTAAATCACCACGATCTTCCCGTTTACCGGTTTCCTGAGTGTGTGGCAAGCCGAGCAGGCAAGGTTCTCGTGGCCACCCTTCAGCGGGAATTTGGTCTGATCGTGATCGAAAAGCGAAGGCCGCCATTTGCTGCTGTTGTGACACGATGCGCAGTCGCCTCCTCGTGCGCCGAACTGCCCGGCATGCGGGTCTGAGTGGCATTGACTACAGTCTGTAGGCGCGCTCGTGAACTGGACGTGCAGCATGGTCAATTCCATATTTGGCGGCTTGTGGCAATCCGCGCAAGGCACCGCACGATGAGACCCGATTAATGGAAAACGCGTCGCTTCATGATCGAATCTCGATAGATCTTTCCACTCCTTGGTCGAGTGGCACGCGTCGCACTCCAGGGGCTTCCCACGCGCATCACGAGCCCCCATGCGCAGCGCGAACTGTCCTTTATGTACGTCTTCGTGACAACTGGTGCAACTGAGTTGGCCGAAGTGATACGTTGCTACGTTTGAACTCGTCGATGACTTGTGGCATTCGTTGCAGGCCACCGCTTGGTGTCCCCCGGTAAGTGGGAAACTTGACTTCTGATGTTTGGC
>JBAWCO010000009.1:0-9334 GCA_049590315.1 Occallatibacter sp.
CATGATGGTTGCACCGGGAACAGGTCCTACGCGAATTTCCGCGTGATCCAAAAAATATCCCAGAGTGACGCGAAACTGCGGAACTGATCGTGTCATCAAAGGTTCGTAGGAAAGCGATCATTGATACCATCTTAAATCTGCGAAATCTTAACGACTCATACGGGGGTGGTATCGAGATGGTGGTTTGCAACCAGCGAGGTGACACGATGAAAGCGACGCAACTGCTTCACGACGAAGGTCAGAGTCTCTGGCTCGACAATATTACACGCGACTTACTGGATAGCGGAACTCTCAAACAATACATCGATGAGTTGTCGATCACCGGGCTCACCTCGAATCCGACGATCTTTGACCACGCGATTAAGAATGGCGCTACTTATGACTCGGCGATCACCAAGAAGATGAGGCAAGGTGTATCTGCCGAGGAACTCTTCTTCGAACTGGCCATTGAGGACCTCACGCGCGCGGCAGATCTGTTTCGACCGACTCACGAAAAGACGAATGGGGTGGACGGGTGGGTCTCCCTGGAGGTGTCTCCCCTGCTTGCGTACGACACGGACAGCACGCTCGCCGCCGCCAAGGAATTGTTCGCGCGGGCGCAGCGTCCCAATCTGTTCATCAAGATTCCGGGCACCAAAGAGGGGCTGCCAGCAATCGAGGAGGCGATCTTTGCCGGCGTTCCCATCAATGTCACGCTCCTGTTCTCTCGCGAGCAATACCTGGCGGCGGCCGAAGCATTCATCCGTGGCATCGAGCGGCGCATCGAGGCCGGCCTCAATCCCCGTGTCGACTCCGTGGCCTCGGTGTTCGTCAGCCGCTGGGATGCGGCTGTAGCCAGCAAGGTCCCGGAGAAGCTACGCAACCAACTTGGGATCGCCGTTGCCAAGCGCACGTACAGCTCGGCAAGCACGCTTCTTAGCTCGGCGCGCTGGCAGCGTGTCTACAACCTCGGCGGCCGTCCACAACGTCTCTTGTGGGCTAGCACGGGGACCAAAGATCCCAAGGCTTCTGACATTCTCTACGTTAAAGCGCTGGCTGCGCCTTTCACCGTGAACACCATGCCCGAGGCCACATTGAAAGCGTTGGCGGCTCACACCGATCTGGGAGGCTTGTTGCCGACCGACGGCGGAAACAGCGAGGAAGTTCTCAGGCAGTTCGCCGAAGCTGGTGTTGATGCTGATGCGTTGGCTGTGCAGCTTCAAAGTGAAGGAGCGGAGTCTTTCGTCAAGTCGTGGAATGACCTGATGGGGGTTATCTCTTCCAAGAGTGCTTCGCTTGATAAAGGCGCCACTATGGGAACCGTTAGCCAGTCAAGGTGAGGCCATACGACTCTCGCTGAGCGGGCGGACACAAAAGGCGCATGAAAATGGCGGTAGAGTTTGACCGCTGGCTGAGCGGCGAATCCGGCGTTACCGCAAGCCTAAGGAGCAGCAATGACGACACACGGGGGGCTTGGGAACATGGGCGGGGATACACTACGCAGTGTCTTGACACGGTTGGAAAAAGAAGGCGCGGCGCTTGGTCACTTCAATGTCGCGGAATTTGTTTTGCTGAAGGCGGTGGTCGCAGCAGCAACTGAGACGGGGCTGCCCGTACTGATTGGCGCCTCTGAAGGAGAACGGGAGTTCTTTGGTGCTCGCAAACTCGCCGCACTAGTGAGGACTCAGCGCGAGGAAACAGGTTTGCCCGCCTTCCTGAATGCTGACCATACCCATTCTTTGAAGAAGGCACTGGAGGCGGCCAATGCAGGCTTTGACTCGGTGGGAGTCGATTTTTCCGCGTTGCCCTTCGATCAAAATGTAGCCAGCACAAGAGAAGCCGTTGAAGCGATCAAGGCGATCAATCCCGCGATTCTTGCGGAAGGGGAGATAGGCAACATAGGGACCGGCTCCGAAATTCATGAGACCGCTCAAGGTGACCGGAATACCCTTACGACGCCTGAGGAAGCGCGACAATTCGTCGAGGCGACTGGGGTTGACATCCTGGCTCCGGCTGTTGGCAACATGCACGGCATGCTTAAGAGTATGGTGCAAGGCAAAGCGAAGAAGCGTCTGGATATCGAGAGAATTGCCCAAGTCAAGCAAGGAGCCGGGGTCTTCCTCACTCTGCACGGCGGGTCAGGGACCGACGATGGAGACTTTCGCAAGGCAATCGCGGCGGGAATCAACATCATCCACATCAACACCGAACTGCGGGTGGCTTGGACTCGATCGTTAGGAGAAAGCCTGGCACGAGATCCGAATGAAGTGGTGCCCTACAAGATTCTGCGGCCGGTTGTCGATTCTGTGAAGCAGGTTGTTAGTTCGCGCTTAAAACTGTTTCATGGTGAACCTGTCAGCCCTGACGTAGTTGGAAGCCTTGCGTGAGCGGCCTGGCGGATGGCGTGCTCAATTGAGTGTATCCGTATTTCTGAGAAGGAGAGTTTATGCAATTAGGAATGATAGGACTTGGCCGCATGGGCGCCAACATGGTACGCAGGCTGATCAGGAAAGGACATAGCTGCGTCGTGTTTGACAGGTCGCCACAGGCCGTTGGGGAGCTGGTCACGGACCACGCGGTAGGAGCGGAGTCTCTGGTCGATTTGGTCAAGAAACTCAAGAGTCCGCGAGCACTTTGGCTGATGGTTCCTGCTGCAGCTGTCGATCAGACGATCGCCGATCTCTTGCCGCACCTCGAACCCGGTGACATCCTCATCGACGGCGGAAATTCCTACTATGTGGACGATATCAGGCGTGCAAAAGACCTCGCGTCAAGCAAGATTCACTATGTCGACGTGGGCACGAGCGGCGGTGTATGGGGCCTTGAACGCGGCTACTGCATGATGATTGGCGGCGAGAAAGAAGTCGTGGAACATCTCGATCCCATCCTCTCCACGCTGGCTCCTGGTTCAGGCGATATATCGCGCACGCCGGGGCGCGAAAAGCTCCATGGCACCGCTGAGCAAGGCTATCTGCACTGCGGCCCGAACGGCGCCGGTCACTTTGTCAAGATGGTCCACAACGGAATTGAATACGGAATTATGGCAGCGTACGCGGAAGGATTGTCGGTATTGCGCTCCGCCAACGTGGGAAAGCGGCAAGAGGGGATCGATGCGGAAACGACGCCGCTGCGCGATCCCGAGCATTATCAGTACGACTTGGATCTCAACGATATCGCCGAAGTCTGGCGGCGCGGCAGTGTGATCGCATCTTGGCTGTTGGATCTCACCGCGACTGCGCTGGTTCAGGATCCTGCTCTCTCAAAGTTTGCAGGACGCGTATCCGATTCCGGTGAAGGGCGCTGGACGATTAAGGCCGCAATTGATGAAGCGGTGCCGACTCCCGTGCTTACCGCCTCGCTTTACGAACGCTTCAGTTCGCGCGGCGAGGCCGATTATGCCGACAAGCTGTTGTCCGCAATGCGCTTCGAATTTGGCGGACATTTGGAGAAGCCTGCTGAAAAGTCCTCAGTTGCCTGAAGGAGATGACACTTATGAAAAACTCGCATTCGGACGCGCTCGTTTTCTTCGGCGCCACGGGCGATCTTGCCTACAAGAAGATCTTCCCGTCCTTGCAGGCGATGGTAAAACGCGGGAGTTTGAGCGTTCCTGTCATCGGCGTCGCCAAGGCTGGCTGGAATCTCGATCAGCTTTGTGCCCGCGCGAAAGACAGCTTGGAAAAACACGGCGGCCTGGATCACGCCGCTTTCGAAAAGCTGATTGGCCTGCTGCGCTATGTCGACGGCGACTATCAGGATCCCGCAACGTTCAGCGCGCTTCGTGAGCAACTGAAGGACGCACGATATCCGGCGCATTACCTGGCCATTCCGCCGGTTCTATTCGAAACCGTCGTGAAGCGCCTGCACCAATCCGATTGCGATCGAGGCGCCCGCGTCATCGTAGAGAAGCCCTTCGGGCATGATCTGGCATCTGCGCAGGAGCTGAACAGAGTACTGCTCGATGTATTCGATGAAGCCGATATCTTTCGAATCGATCACTACCTTGGAAAACGTGCGGTGAACAATGTGCTGGCATTCCGCTTTGCCAACACTTTTGTCGAACCCTTTTGGAACCGCAATTACATGAAGAGCGTGGAGATCACGATGGCGGAAGATTTCGGCATTCAAGGCCGCGGAAGTTTTTACGACCAGACTGGTACCATCCGCGACGTGATCCAGAACCATCTGTTTCAAATTTTGTCCAATCTGGCAATGGAACCGCCGGTAGCACTTGACAGTGACTCGGTTCGCAACGAGAAAGTGAAAGTGCTGAAAGCGATCCCAGCGATCGATGAGAAGGACCTGGTTCGCGGGCAGTTCCGCGGCTATCGCGATGAGAATGGAGTCGGCAAAGATTCGCAGACGGAAACCTTCGCCGCGGTGAAGCTGGAAATCAATTCCTGGCGTTGGAAAGGCGTGCCTTTCTATCTTCGTGCGGGCAAGAACCTGCCGACGACTTGTACCGAGATTGTCGCTAAGCTTCGCCATCCTCCAGCGTTGATTCCAGACAATGTGCTGGTAGAGAACCATCTGAGGCTACGCGTGAGCCCGGAAGAGGTAATTGCCATGGGAATGATGACGCTGTCTCCGACTGGCGAGCGGCTCTCTCTTCGAACCGGCGAAATGGTGGCCAGCCACGGAGCGCGCGCGGATGAGATGGATGCGTATGAGCGTGTGCTCGGAGCCGCAATGGCCGGGGATAGTAGTTTGTTTGCGCGCGAAGACTATGTCGAAGAAGCGTGGCGGATTGTGGAGCCGGTGCTGAAACAGAGTACGCCGATTTATCAGTACGCGCCCAACAGTTGGGGACCTGATGAGGTGGAGCGCGTTACGCCGCCGGGAGGTTGGAGGAATCCCGGCGAAGAAGCGGTTGTCGCGGAAAGTGAAGCAGCCTAGTGAAAATTGAAGTCTTTCCTGATTCCGATTCTGTCGCTCGTGAAGCCGCTAAGCTTATCGCCGATGAAGCGAGAAAGGCAGTTGCGATTCGCGGCAAATTCGTTATGGCTGTGAGCGGCGGTAAGACACCGTGGGTGATGCTTCGCGATCTCGCGCAAGAAGATGTCCCATGGAACGCGCTTCATGTTGTCCAAGTGGATGAACGGATTGCCCCACCCGGCGATCCCGATAGAAACCTGATGCACTTGCGTGAGAGCCTGCTTGCTCACGCGCCGCTAAGCCCTGAACGGATTCACGCGATGCCGGTGGAATCGGGCGCTCTCGAAGCCGCTTGCACGCGATATGCGCTGACGTTGGAGGAAATTTCGGGTTCTCCGGCGGTGTTCGATCTGGTCCACCTGGGGCTCGGACCAGACGGTCATACAGCGTCGCTCATTCCGGGAGATCCGGTCCTCAATGTTGCGGATGCAGATGTAGCACTAACAGGGATATACCAGGGACGGCGGCGCATGACTTTGACGTATCCAATTATCAATCGCTCCCGCCTGGTGTTGTGGCTTGTGACGGGCGGCGAGAAGGCAGGAATGCTGGCTCGCCTCTTGGCCGAAGATATATCGATTCCAGCCGGCCGGGTTCGCTCGGATCATTCTGTAGTTTTGGCAGATCGAGCTGCCGCCGCGCAGGTGAAAGAGACTCAGGAAGAGACGGTTTGAGAAGTTCACGTTCCAATCGGGTGAGCCCTTACTCGGTTTTTTGAATACGTGGTGCAGCTTGAGGGGGACAGGTGAAATGCCGCCGCGGCGAGGGCACCAAGAACGACGGTGCGAGTGTCGTCGCGTTCCGCGTCCGCATCAAGCTCGCTGACATATTCTGACTTAGCCATGAAAGAGCAATACACTAATTCGTTTGCACCGTGGAACTCGACCCGTGTTGCTTCGAGCCTGGGAATTGAATACCCCATCATTCAAGGCCCCCTGGGTGGTCTGTCGACGCAGCGTTTGACCGCGACGGTTTCAAACTTCGGCGGCCTCGGTTCGTTCGGAGCGCATGGCTTGAGTCCGTCGGCAATCGGCGATGTCATCGCTGAGATTCGCGAACTTACTGCCAATCCTTTCGCCATCAACCTGTGGGTTTCGATGGAAGATAAAGGCGCGCGCACTTCTGGCAGAGAAGAATTCCAGCGAAGTCTCGCCCACATCGCTAAGCATATCGAGAGCCTGGGCGCCGCCCTACCGGAGTACAAACCGTATATTCCTACCAGATTTGAAGACCAGGCGCGCGTCTTGATCGACGCGAAGGTGCCCGTCTTCAGCTTCATCGCCGGAGTGCCGCCCAAAGAGATTCTCGACGAATGCCGCACTCAAGGCGTCGTTACGATCGGAACGGCCACGACACCTTCGGAAGCGATCATTCTTGAACAGGCCGGTGTCAATGTCATCGTCGCTTCCGGCTTTGAAGCGGGCGGCCATCGCGGGTCTTTCCTGCTTTCCGCCGAGGAGTCACTCACTGGAATCTTTTCGCTGACGCCGCAAGTCGCGGACGCTGTTTCGGTTCCCGTAGTTGCCGCCGGAGGCATCGCGGATGCCCGAGGAGTCCTGGCTGCGTTCGCTCTTGGAGCTGAGGGCGTTCAAATCGGCACGGCTTTTCTGGCGAGTGAAGACTCCGGCGCGAGCCCGCATCATCGCAATTTGCTGCTCAGCGGAAAGGCTCAGAACACCGCGTTGACCAAAGGTTTTACTGGGCGTCTAGCTCGCGGAATCCGCAATCAGTTGCTCGAAGAACTCAATGGACCAGGGGTGCAGATTCTTCCGTATCCATTGCAGCGGTTCCTGGTGAAAAACCTCTCAATAGCAGCGGAGAAGGCAGCAAGACCTGAGTTGCTTCCGCTCTGGGCCGGACAGAGCGCAAACCTCTCACGAGAGCGCGATGCGAGGGTTTTGCTTCAGACACTGGTGTCTGAAATCTCCGATCTCGCCGGTCCAATCCTTCATTGGAACCGCGAACGCCGCTCCGGGCATCGTGCTCCATAGGTTGCCCGGCCCGGGCAGTTTCAAACCAACCCAGGAAAGGATCCAATGCCATGACTGTTCGCCCGCCACTACCTCCTTTCACGCAAGAAACGGCTATTCTAAAGGTTCGCCTCGCTGAAGACGGCTGGAATACGCGTGATCCTGAGAAGGTCTCACTTGCGTACACTGTGGATTCGCGTTGGAGGAACCGCGCCGAATTCCCAATTGGCAGAGAGCAAATCGTAGCATTCCTCGCACGCAAGTGGACGAGAGAGCTGGACTATCGGCTCATGAAGGAGCTGTGGGCATTCCATGGCAATCGCATCGCTGTCCGGTTCGCCTACGAATATCACGATGACTCAGGGAACTGGTTCCGCGCCTACGGAAACGAGAATTGGGTGTTCGACGAACAGGGATTGATGTACGCACGGCATGCGAGCATCAATGAGTTGCCTATCACCGAGGCCGACCGGAAATTCCACTGGTCTCTGGGAAGACGGCCCGACGATCATCCGGGATTGAGCGACTTGGGCCTTTAGCCATCCGGTGCGACGCTCGATGAACCTGACGTTCAGAGATCTAATTCGACCGCGGTCAACGGAGTCGAGCAACAGATCAGAACGTTCCCTTGGGCAGGCAGATCGAGCGGCTGGGACGTATAGCTGATCGTTCCATCGATCAACCCAGACTCGCACGTGTGGCAGACACCCATCCGGCAGGACCACCTGACAGGAATATCGCAGACCTCTGCAAAGTCGAGAAGACTGCCATACCGCGAGTCCCACGGCACTGTGAGTCCACTACGTGTGAAGGAAACTTTCGGGCCGACGCCGACGCTTTCGGTGGGCGGATGCGGGGAAACGGTTGTGGTGTTCGCGATTCCGGGTGTTATCGACGATTCAGGGCCGAATACCTCGGAGTGAATAGAGGAGTCCGAGACGCCCCAGGACTTCAAGTCAGCGGTGAATTTGCCGAGGAAGGCCGGCGGTCCACACAGATAGAAGTCCGCCTCCCTGGGCACGTGAAGCATTTGCAATGATGAGATATCCAGATGTCCGGAGAGGTCGTAGTCTTTACCTGACTGATCTCCTTTGTCCGGCTTACTATATGCGACGAAGGAATGACTCTGAGGAAGACCTCTGAGAAGGGCTCGCACCTCCGCAGCAAATGGATGTTCCGCGCCATTTCTAACACCGTAACACCACCAGACTTCTCGCCTTGAATGTGCGGCGTCATCCGCAAGCGAGTGAAGCATGGAGAGAACCGGCGTCGCCCCGATACCGCCGCTAAGGAAGACGACGGGTCTGTCGCCTGGAGCGAGTGTGAAGCTGCCTCTTGGGGCGCTCACCTGAAGCAGGTCGCCAGCGTGAACCCGGTCATGAAAGTAATGGCTCCCCGCGCCAGCGGCACGCTTCACACTTATGCGATACACTCCTGTACCCGGCGGACCGGACATCGAATAGCTTCGCAGGATTGGATCTGAGTCCTTGTCCAGTGCGAATTTGAAGACGAGAAATTGACCGGGGAGAGACGTCGGCAGTGGAGTGTGGTCCTCTGATTCCAAAACAAACGAGAGGACGTCAGCACTCTCGCGCTCCACAGAGGCAACTCGCAGGGAGCGAAATCCGAACCACATCGGAGGTGGCGCGGAAGACGGAACAAGGCCCGCATTTCCACTCCGGCCAGGTTTTTCTTCGGCCTCGATCAGCGACTTGAGCGAACCCTTCCAACCCTCGCTGAGTGCTGGGACACGCAAAGCACGTTGCAGTTGGTCCGGTACGTGGTTGGGCAGGTAGAGCATTCCATCGACTTCCCGGACAGTGACGTGCTCCGGTCCGTCGGCGACCTTGACGATCTCGTCACCCTGACCAATCTCCCCTTCTTCAATGACCCGAAAATAGAATCCCGGCCGTCCATGAGAAACCAGCAGCGCCGGCATTGCCGGGTTGTTCATCCGTATGCCAACCCGATAGCAGGTGACGCGCGGCTGAGTTACTTCAAACACTGCGCCACCGATTCTGTAGCGGTCTCCAATGCAAACCTCGTTATCCGGCAGACCAGCGACTGTCAGGTTTTCGCCGAACTGGCCGTACTCAAAGTCGCGTCTTTGAAGGTACGCCTCCCAATAGCGATAGGAGTCGAGCTGATACACCATCACAGCGCGGTGCTCTCCGCCGTGTCCTGCGAGATCGCCCTGCCCATCGCCATCGAGGTTGAGTCGGCGGGCCATCACCCTGCCGGATACGGATCTCTTCCAGACAGCGGTGTGCACGGTCTTGCCTTGCCACGCGATGTCTTGTGGAAGACCGACATTCACCGAGATAAGCGAGGGCACGATGCTCCTACCTTTCGACGTGAGTTGGCAATTCCCGCCTCAGTTTTCATCCAGCTCTTGCTAGATCAAAGTTTGTCCCGCAAGCAAGCGCGTGTCGGCGACGAACTCGCCAATGTGC
>JBAWCO010000010.1:0-6436 GCA_049590315.1 Occallatibacter sp.
GATAGTAACTGAGCGTATAGAGATGACCCAGGTCGTCTTTGATCGAGGAGAAGGCGTTCTTCTCCTCCCGCCAATTGCGCGCAAAATAGGCTTTGCCGCCGGTTGCCTTGCTCATACGCTCAAAGGCTGCCGAGGAGATCGGCTCCGTCTCAGCCTCACGAGTGCTGACGATATAGATGATGGTGCCCGTAGACTGGGCGAGCTCAGCCACATCCTCCGGGGGTATCGAACTGGCATTGTCAGGGCCATTGGAAAAGACCACAATCGCCTTTCGACCGCGAAGTGGCGCGGCATCCTTGACGGTCAACAAGAGGGAGTTATAGAGAGCGGCCTCGTCTCCGGCCACGGTGGTACGCACGCCGCTGACCGTGCGAAAACGGTCCGCGGTAAGGGGAGTGGCGCGAGACAGATCGCGGCTGTAGGAATAGAACGCGATCTTGTTGGCATCCGGCAAGGAGCGGACGAAGTCCGTGATGGCATCCTGGGCAAAGACAAAACTCCGATACATGTAGTTGCTGGTATCAAAGAGAATGAAGACGTTGGCGCCGGACAACCCTGGGATCGTCACGCCGGCCAGGGTATGGTCAGTCTCTGGACGTTCCGGTTCCGCAACCTTTTCGGCGCTTGCTACACCACCGTCTTCGCGAGACGGTGCTCCCGCTCTGAGTTTGAGTGCGGATTCGCTGCCCTCTTCAAACGTGGCGATCTTCTCAGGAATGTTGTCTTCCTTGATGACAAAATCTTCCGGTCGGAGGCCCGAGATATAGTTCCCCTTGCCATCGGTCACGGCTACGTTTAGCTGCACCAGAACGACATTCACGCGGAAACGTGACGAGTCGTCCTGGGCTGCGGGCTGCGGTCCGGCCGCCAGCACGAGAAAGAGTCCCGAGCATAGGTAAAGCCAGAAGAAACTTCTCTTTGAGCGAATCATCCGATTTGTGCTCCTATCCGGTGTTCTTGCGGGTTCTCCTGGATCGTTGTGACAGTTCCGCAAAACTGATCACTCTTCCTTATGGTTGGGCGCCGCGATCACGGAGGCAAATCCTCGCTTAGCGGTCACGGTTTTCAGCCGCGTTGATAGGTGAACCACCGATTTGCCCAGTCATCGCAGCTGCATGCAGGGTGATCCTGCCTTGCCGGAATTGATCGCCTGTCTCTTCCATGGCGCGCAACAAGGCCGGCCAATCGTCGATGTCCGTCGCAAATATGTTCGAGACCATATGCCGGGTCAGATCGGGTACTAACACGTTGAGCATCACCGGAGAGTAGCCCATTTCGTCGGCCAGGCGTGCCCAGTAAAGGTTGCTGGATTCCCAGGACTCAGCAAAGAGGCGGTCATCGAACGCTCCGGAAACAGGGAATATCCCTGTGTTGAGCAGGGTGCAACCGTTGCTCTGTGCCATTGCCGGATGCGGCGTGCCGAAGTCTTTGGACAGACGTTCCGGACTGGTATTCGATGGGTCTTTCTGAACCAGAGCTTCCAGATCTTGGCCTGCGGTTCCCCACTGAGACGCCTCACCTGGAAACTTGCTGCGAAATTCGGTGGCCAGGAAGAAAGCATCTGCCGGCACTATGCGCGGAACCAGCGCAGTAGCTGTTTCCGAGTGCTGCAGGGCATGCTCTGTCTCCTCAAAAACTGCTGGGGACAAGCGATTGGAGAGGATGCCCAGTACTTTCTCCCTCAGTTGCGGATTCGACGCCGAAGCAATCAGGAGTTCTTCGCCGAAGCGCTGGTAGAGAGCCGCCGCATGCATTTCGTCCTGGCTGACATTCCACCATCGTGGCGTGACTGAAACGACTAACAGCTCGGGTACCACCTCTTTCCAGATCAACGCCTGGACCTTCTCCGGAGCAATGAAATCCTCCTCCATGGATGCAAGCGCGTAGGGCAGATCGGCGAGTGACCCGAGCATATACGCACCGCCCCCCGCAGTAACGCCAATACCCACCAGCGTCGGAGAGCCCCAGACATGTTCGATGCCCTGGACCGATGAGGCTGAGAAGTCGTGGGAGCGCACGAAGAGCGGATTGTTGTGAAGGACCTGAGCGCCGGGTGGCTCATAGTAGGCGTAGTTCAATCCGACCAGCGTGTCCCTGAGAAAGGGAGTGAGCCGGGCGCGTGCCTCTTCGAGCTGGGCAGGTGAGCCGGGAGAGCGAATGACTCTGGTCAGGTCAGTCCGCACTTGCAATTCAGCGTGACGGCTTGTGTAAACAATCGGAGACCAGGCCGCCTTTTCACCTCCCGTGAAGATGGGGCGGGGCAACTCGAATTCGCGCAGTTCTTCGGCGAGCGGAAGCAGGTTAGTGCTGGTTGAGGCCCCGTGCGCCATTTCGCCCAATCCGTCATAGAGCCCAAAGAGCGTGTCGAGCGAAACCAGTCGCTGGTCGTCCATCACGGCACTGATTCTGCGAGCGAGCTCGTGATGCACATGCCAGCCGTCCTTGCTCTCCAACGAGGGGCCGGCGAGCAGATCTACCACCTGGTTCTGTGACAGCTCCTTGGTGCCGGCAGCAGCCAGCAAGATCGACTGCAGCGAGGTGCGAGCTGCATCAAAGAGCTGGGTAGATGAAGAGACTCGAGAGAAGGGTTGAACCACGCCTTGCCACGATCGATTCAGGGAGTGGGCCGGGATCTGTCCCTGGCGGGCGAGTATTTGCCACAGCCCGATGTCGGCCTGAAACGCACCCAGGGCATTCGAGCGCAAAGCGGGAGTTGGGGTCTTGTCGATCCGATCTGCCGCTTCAACAAAACGAGCGATTGACTCATCGTCCAAAGCAGGGAATTCGGCGAAGATCGTGTACCAGTTGTTGAATTGGTGAAATCTGCTAGCGAGCAACCGCAGAGTTGCATCAGTCAACTGCTTCCCCTGAGCCCGTCCGCTGTCGATTGAACTCAGCGTGAGGTATATTCGCAACGGCTCGTCGCCCGATTGAGTAGAAGAAGAGGCCACCAACACTTCAAGCAACTTCTCCGGGCTATCCCAGGAGCGGGTGGTCGTTGCCCAGTCGCGGTATGAGTTCGACTTGGTCTTGCGAGTGAGAATCTCCTTCCAGATTTGAGGATTTCCCGGAATCTGTGGCTCTCCGCTCGGCTTCCATTGAAGGCGAGTGAAAAGCACCAGGAGCCCGGAGTTCCTTGGGAAGACTCCTGTTGCCGCGCTCGTGGAGTTTGAATCATGGAGGGCTGACCGATAGGCGTCGTATAGGCGTTTGAGACGGTCAGGTTCAGCCAGTTGGGCTTGCTGCATTGGGCCAACACGGGACATCGCGTCAAAATAAGCCGCCATCCAGCCGTGATCTTCGGCAAGCAGATGGGTAACGAAATCTCCAGGTGACTTCGGACTTGCGCCAACGAGTTCTTGCCAGGCTCGCTCTGCTTTAGTTCCGTTGGGCACCGAGACCTGGCCTGAGCGAATGCAGATCCGGCTCCCATAAAAATCAAGCACTGCCGCAAGTGGAACCAGCTTCCTCAACCCCGGCGACCGAACCAGGGCGAAGCTTGTTTGCCGATCGGTTCTGGCCATTGCGGAGTAGAGCCGGTCCACATCCCGGTCGTGCAACAGGGCATCCAGGAGGTCTTCCCGATTCTCCCTGTTCTCCCTTGCGAGCCCGATCCAGGCCTTTTCAGAAAACAGAACCGGGACCCGCGTAGCAGGAAATGCAAAGGCAAACGGCTTGCCTTTCTCCAGGTCCTCTTCAAGCTCTGTGATGGGGAAACCCGAATCGATGGTGAGGAAGGCGCGCCTCGGATTTTGAGTCGCCAGCACAGCGCCTTTAGGTCCGCAGCCTTCCTGAAACCGGTATCCAAGAACCTGAATCAGCCCAGCCGCATCGTCACAACCAGCAACTCGGATGATTCCGTCGGCGCCAGCCAGGGACTGGAGTCTCCGCGCGAGCTGCACATACCGATCGATCAGTACCAGAAATTCCGTTGGCCTGCCTTCCTGGTAGCCCTGCAGAGCAACATTCCGAGCCAGCATTGGCAGCACTTCTTCAGTGGGAATCTCCTGGCTGATGCCGGCCATGCGTAGAAAGGGTCGCAGCGGGCCGGGAATCACGACCGTATCTTGCGACGCGAGCGAAGACGACGCCTCCGCGGCAGTCTCCTGCTGTGCATGGAGAAGAGGAACGACCGTTTGCGGCAGTTTGCCCGGAATCTGAGCGAAGCAGCTTCCGAGGCACAGAAAACCCGCGGCAAGAACGGCGCGAGAACGAAGAGGAGAGTTCATTGCGGAAACCCCTTCCGACCTGCTGGAGTCCAACCTGGATTACGGAATTGGCAGGTTACCCGTTTACTGAACAGCCGACCGCGCAGCCCCAGAGCCCGCGTCGCGGTTTAGCTTGCAACAACGCCGATTCGGCACAATTTCTCAACCCGCAAGAGAGAAATGCAGACAGGAGCAAGACAAATCCTCCGAAGGTGCTTCGGAGGCCACAGACTCTCCGCTTCGCAAGCCTTACCGTGCCAAGTACCCGGATGTCAGGGGATACGCGAGGAACCTGATGCTCCGGTGAGCCATTATGGGGGTAACTCACATCGTCGTGCAAGTCCATCTTTAACCGAGGGGCTTAGTCCTGCCCGATGGGCGGTAGCTACATGCAAGGCGTGGCGACAACTCTCAGCTCCATTAACATCCAGTTAACGAAGAAGAGACCACTGGGGAAAGGCTGCAGGGCAGGTAAGCGCGGCCTGAAAAGTGCAACGATCCTCGCAAACAAACGCGAGCCGCAAAAGAATTGCTGCTCAGTAGATTCGCCGCCAAAGACCGCCCATACTCCGCCAAGATTGAAGCACTTCATGCAATGATCTCCAGCATTTTGAATGAGATGCCAGCTGACCGCTCAATCGTGGGTGGACAGTGCCAAATTGGATCAGCAGCGAAACCCCGAGGTCGTCCACAAGCCTCCATTCACGGCGAACAGCCCTATTGATCACAGCCCCCGTCGCCTGCGAGCGGGTAGCACTCCCCGCGTCACTGTCTCAGAATTGAAAGACGATCGAGACATTGAAAAGACAGACAGAACCCAGTTTTGCATTCCGTCAAGCCTTCGTCATCAGTAGTGCGCTCGCGCCCAAGATCTTACGACAGGTGGCACACCTGTGAACGGGCCAGCTTGTTCATTGCAACGGGTTCTCCTCTGGGACGCGTGCCGGAACAGGCCTGAATTCAGCCCGGAGAAATAGATTTGACACGTTTTGTAACGGATTGCCTGTTTCGTGACTTTATTCCTATGACAGCACCAGTCAAGGAAAATTCACCCAATGAGCTTACGCCTTTATCGATCTCTGGGCCTCTTTCTCCTGTTCGCGATGGGGAGATGGGCCGCCGGTGCGCAGGAACCTCTGACGCTTCGGCAAGCAATCAATCAGGCCCTGGGGCAGAACCCCGAGGCCGCGATTGCGCGCGCCGGCACTATGGATGCGAAAGCGGGGGCCAGCCAGGCCCGCATCATGCTTTTGCCCCAACTTGGTTTTACCGAGGATATTTCGCGCGGCAATGACCCGGTGTATGCGTTTGGAACGCGGTTGCGGCAGAGACAATTCACCCAGGCCGACTTTGCGCTGAATGCTCTGAACTTTCCGCAACCGATTGGCAATTTCTCGACGCGCTTCTCGGGGCAGTGGGTCGCCTTCGATTCGTTCAAGACGCAGAAGGAGGTCCATCGTGCCGATCTGTTCAAGGAAAGTGCAGCCTCCTCCGCCAAAGCTGTAGACCAGCAGATCGTGTTCCGTGTTGTCGGTGCCTACCAGCAGGTGCTGTATGCGCAACGGGAGATCTCTGTAGCGCAGCATGAGCAGGAAACAGCGGCTGCGCTCGAGAATTCAGTGGACGATCATGTGAAGGCTGGACTTGCTGTCGAGTCGGACCGGATGTCAGCCCAGGTCAACATAGCGGCGCGCAAACAGGAGTTGATCGCAGCCCAAGGCGATCTAGAACTGGCTTGGGCGGCGTTACGTGAGGCGGTGGGCGTACCGGATCTGAAGGCAACTGAGTTGAAGCCGATAGAGCCCCACACATTCCCGCAGGGCGTGCTGGAAGAAGAGGTGACAACGGCCCGGAAGACGCGTCCCGACCTTCTGGCGCTCGGACTTGCGCAATCGGCGCAGGTCTCCGCGGTTGGCGCGGCGAAGTCCGACTTTGGCCCACGCGTGAGCGCATACGGAAACTGGGAAGAAGACCGCACATCCTTTGCCGGCTCGGGTGGTAACAACTGGGTGGCCGGCGTTCAAATCAGCGTGGATATTCTGCCCTTGGGCAAGCGTGCACAATTGGCGCGGGAGAACGCGGCCAGGCAGAAGATCGACGCGCAGGTGTCTGCCACCGAGCAGCATTTGCGGCTGGAAGTGAGTCAGGCGCACATTCACCGGCGTACCGCGACACTGCAACTGGAGACAGCGCAGGCGGCGATGGACCAATCATCGGAGAGTCTGCGC
>JBAWCO010000011.1:0-1825 GCA_049590315.1 Occallatibacter sp.
TTAGCCTTCTATAATCAGTTGCTTGCATAAGTTGCTACATAGCCTTCTTGTTCTAATCTGGCGGAGATTGTTGCTTTCTTGTTACGGGATGCTGGAAAGTTTGCGCGGAGTTCTGCGAAGGGTCGCCATGAACCGACTTGTGGCTTTTTTCCCAAATCATTGTTCAACGACGCTGCCTGACTGCCAACTTGCAACCTACATTGCGCCGGCAATCGCTGCGCTTCGGAAGAAACCAATTCCGTTGATGCAAGGACGGTGGAAAACAGACGACGAGATATCCGCGAGCACACGTCTCCTGCAATTGGCCTTCAAAACGGTTTAGGAACAAGAAAACAAAGTCGAGAGAAGGCGCACCATGAGTTCGTATGATACTGGGACAAGACCAATCACGCGTTCCTCCGCCATCTTCTTGAATCGCATGCAGATCGCCCTTTTGGCGAGGCACAGCATTCGGTGTCAATGTGATGGATCCGTCGACGCGTCCGCCCGCTGCTCAAGCCGGTTACAACCAAGGCAGAGCCCTTGCCGAGCAGGTCACCGAATTCTGGCACTGACGCCGACGAAACCAGTACGCGAGTGCTCACGTCAATTGACCACAAGAAATAGGTAACGAAAACGCCCCAGGGTCTAGGATCGTCATGAGCGCTTTTCGTCGAAGCAACTCACACGAGCGAGTGATTGCCAAATCGGACAGACGAACACAAATTTGCTGCGAGCCTGCCAGCCCAACTGGTGAATGATAGAGATCGCTCACATCAACAACCCCAAGTCCCATCCTTAGAGAGGATGGACCTCGGTGCCAAAACAGAGTTTTCGCGCACGGCTTCCGCGAATACAGGATTTTCGAAACCCGGTCGTGAATTTAAGATTGCTCGGGCAGGCCGACTCCGCTAGAACAGGCGAAGCAATTCAGCTCGTAGAGCCACACGCGGCTCTCGAACCGGGGACACCGCCGGGCGTATACGGGGCTTCTCGATCACTTCTTCTGCCGATCCAGGCTAGAACTGCGCCCTCAGGGCGAACTGAATCTCGCGCGGCGCATATCCTGCGGTCATCTGTGTAAGTTGGCCAAAGTTTGCCCCTCCTAATACTGCTGCAGGCGAGGCGAAGTTTGCCGTGTTGGTCAGATTGAAGACTTCCGTACGGAACTGAAGGGTCGCCTCCTTGCGTAGCGAGATGTTCTTGAAAAGAGAGCCATCAAGGTGCCGGCTAGGCGGCCCATAGAGCTGATTGCTCCGTTCCGTGCCCAGTGTGCCGGGAGCCTGCGCCTGGAACGCGGCCGTGTTGAAATACCGCGTTACCGATGGATGACTCAGCGAAGAGCTTCCAATTTGATTTGGACGATCGGCGCCACTCGCTCCGGGAAGCGTATTGCTGATGTCGTTTGCGTTGACAACAGTAAAAGGCAAACCCGTGGACCACACGCCAGCGAGGTTCAACTGACATCCACGCAGCGCCAGACTTTTCCCGCGGCTCGAGTTCTTTCCAAAGGGAAGATCATAGAAGACCGTAGCTGCCACGCGCTGGCGCACATCGAAGCTGCTATTGCCATAGTCGAGCGTTGATGAGATCGAGGGAACGGTTCCGAATCCTTGTGCATTCACATCATCCAGTCCATGCGCCAATACGTAGTTCACGCGCGCCGTCAGACCTTCTTGCCTGCCTCCGTTTTGATGTACTGACGCATGGTTTGCGAACAAAGCGCGCCGAGGGTTGTAACCGAGCAATTGATCAGGAGTTTCGACCAGATGGCGCCAGTCAGGTTTGAAGATACCTTAGTCGATCCTGAAAAACTCGTTTCAGGCATTTTGGAATTGAGTCAGGC
>JBAWCO010000012.1:0-2311 GCA_049590315.1 Occallatibacter sp.
TGCGCGAGCGGCATTCGAAGGCCGTGGATCGAAAGCGCTTGCCGGTTACATGGCGAGACTGGATGACGTCTTCGGGGGCAAGCACTACTTTCTGGATGCACATGGAATCGATCTCGTCTCGGGCGAGAACAGGTTCGCACTCTTGCCGCCCCCTCCTGCTTCGAAATGGCGCATCCAAGCGAAGGACCATTGGATCATCTCGCACCGGTCAGAGGATGGCCAGTACTGGTTTGCGGCCGTTGGACTGCTTGACCGGCCGCATGTATGGACGTTTCTTCCGTACTACTTTCTGGTAGCCGGCGCGACGGGATTGCTCTGTTGGGTGGCATCGGCGGGCGTGGTGTCGCCAATTCGGCGAGTCGCGGCTTCGATTGCTCTATTCGGCCAGGGAAATTTGTCCATTCGTGTGCATACCCGCCGCCAGGATGAAGTCGGACAATTGGGACGCTCTTTCAATCAAATGGCCGAACGGCTTGAACGGCTGATTGTGAGTGAGCGCAGATTGCTCGGGGACATATCGCATGAACTCAGATCTCCGCTGGCCCGGTTGAAATTTGCCGTGAAACTTGCCCGCACCTCGCCGGACAGCCGCGCGGCGCTGGATCGAATCGAGCGTGATGTGGACCGTATCACCTCGCTCGTGGCGGACATTGTGGAGATCACGTTCATTGAAGGCGATCCCGCGGTTCAAGGCACGGGAGTGGTGCGCGCAGGAGAGATCATCAACGAACTAATTCGCGACTGCATGGTGGAAGCCGAGGTCCGTGGTTGCCACATTGCGGTCAATGGGCGGTTGGAGGGCGAGGTCATGGGCAATCGTGAACTGCTGCGGCGCGCAGTGGAGAACGTGGTGCGCAACGGGATTCGCTATTCACCGGAAGATGCCACCGTCGACGTGTCCATCATCGAAGATTCCTGCTCTGCAAAAATAGTGATTCGCGATTACGGACCAGGCGTGCCCGAGGACGCGCTCACTCGAATTTTCGATCCATTCTTTCGCGTTGAAGAGGCGCGCGATGCGACAGGCGGAGGATCGGGGCTCGGGCTATCGATCGCAAAACGCGCCGTGCAGGTGCATCATGGCACCATCACCGCGAAGAATGCATCGCCCGGTCTGCGCGTAGAAATCACGATCCCGCTTTTCAAAACACCTGTGCCGAACCTGCTCAAATTCCCAGCATGAATAGCGCGTGAATACAGGAGCTAATCCCGGGACTTAAGAATTCTTAAGGTTCAAAAACCGCCAATCGTAGTGTAATTTTCTCAATGCCTAATGCGACCGAATAAATCCGCGAGGCATTCGAGGAGACACGGATGAAACGTTATTTTGGATATGCATTGATACTCGCCCTGCTGTCTGTCCCAGCGTTCGCTGCCAAGAATTCCAAGACCGTAACACTTGCGGAAAACGTGAAGATTGGAACGACAGCTCTTCCCGCGGGCAGCTACAGAGTGACGTGGACGGGTTCCGGAACGGACGTTCAAGTGACTCTGGCGCACGATGGCAAGACGCTGGCCACTGTGCCTGCAAAGGTAGTGGAAGAGAAGCACTCCTTAAGTGGGGTAACCACCAGCACTCAGAGCGGTGTCGACTATTTGCAAGCGATTCAACTCGACAGCGTCACCCTCGTATTCCAAAATCCTACGGCCTCAGGGCAGTAAGCCGGCAGGAAGTTCACCGAGATAAAAGATTTCGCGGCGATCGCTTTCCGCCTGCAGCATCGGCAAGGATGCGCGATAGAAGACTGTGAGCCTCTAGCTTATTTACCGTTTCATGGAACATTTCCTCGCGGCGTAGAGTAGACATCGATCCTGGTTGCAGATCCCAGGTAGCATGGCTCCTCCATCGCCGCGATTTCTGTTTCTGCCTCGATTTGCAGCGAACTGGTGGAAATGGTTACGATGACCGGCGTATGGGAGGTCCCATGAATCGCCGTGAATTCTCTGCAATGCTCTCTTTGCTTTTTGCCACCCCAGCCTTGGCCCCTGCCGCGGAAACACAGTCCTCTGCGGCTCAACCTGTTGTCGTCAGTCCTTCCCTGCGGAAGCTTGAGTCAGGCCGGTACGTTTGGGGCGCAGCTTCTCACCCAGGCACACCGCGCGTCTCACATTCATTTCTTGTAGGCATGCTGCCGGACAACATACGGCTTGAGGCGCACGTTACATTTCTCGAACCGGGTGCGCCGCCGGAGAAGATTGACCATCACAAGCACTCCGAGATGTGGTTCATGCGCGAAGGCACGGCGACCCTGATGACCGCCGGCACAACGCGCACGCTGAAGGCCGGTGACATGGGGCTCTGCATTGCAGG
>JBAWCO010000013.1:0-3622 GCA_049590315.1 Occallatibacter sp.
TTGACGAGCAGATTCAACTGCTCCATCAACTCGGCGCTTTGGCCGGCGGCGACGGTTTCAAGCAGACGTTCAAAAACCGCGTTCGGAACCGAGCCCATCAGTTCGCGAATCTGCACGGCGGAGAGGACGGCGCGGCCATTTTCCACCGGCGCTGATGCGATGGCCTGATCCATGATGGAGAGCGCGTCGCGCATAGAGCCGTCGCCGGCCTCGGCGAGGAGGGCCAAGGAGTCGTCCTCAGCGGTGACCTCTTCGTTGGCCGCGATCATCTTCAACTGGGCCAGGATGTCGTCGAATTTGACGGCGTGAAAGCTGAAGTGCTGGCAGCGCGAGCGAATGGTCTGGGGAATGTCTTCGGGCTGCGTGGTGGCCATCATGAAGATGACGTGCGCAGGGGGTTCTTCAAGGGTTTTGAGCAGGGCGTTGAAGGCGGCGTCGGTGATCTGGTGGGCTTCGTCGAGGATGTAGATTTTGTAGCGGTCGCGCGAGGGGGCGTAACGGGCGGCGTCGCGGAGTTCGCGGATTTCGTCGATGCCACGGTTGGTGGCGGCGTCGATTTCAATGACGTCAACGGCATTGCCCTGACGGATTTCAATGCAGGAGTCACAGATGCCGCAAGGCTCGGGCGTGGGACGAGTTGGGGAGCCGATTTCTGTGCGGCAGTTGAGGGCCTGGGCGACGATGCGGGCGATGGTGGTTTTGCCGATGCCGCGGTGGCCGGAAAAGATGTAGCCGTGCGCGATGCGGTTCTGCGCGAGGGCGTTCATGAGGGTGCGCGTGACGTGGTCCTGGCCGGCCACGTCGGCAAAGCGCTGCGGACGGTATTTGCGGGCCAGAACCTGATAACCCATGGATGTGAACGCTCCGTTGGGCCGCCCGGAATTTTGAGTGGCCTAGAGGGGATTGTATCGCCCCCGGGGAGGGTCAGGCAGGGAGCGCGGAGATGCGCGCTTCGAGGAAGCGGCAGACGGCGGGGTCGCGCTCAAGGCTGATGGCAATCTGGTAGGCTTCGCGGGCTTCGGCGTATGCGGCGGTTCGGGAGAGAAGTTCGGCGCGGGCAACCCAGTAGGGCTGGTATTGGGCAAGGCGTTGGTCGGCGGCGAGATCGGGCATGGTTGCGAGGGCGGAGTTGGCGCCGCTCACTTCGGCGATGGCGAGGGCGCGATTGATGGCGACGACGGGCGAACTGGCTAGCGCGAAGAGAGCATCATAAAGCTGGACGACGAGAGGCCAGTTTTGCATGCCGGTGCGACATCGATGGACGTGCGCAGACTGCAGCGCAGCCTCCAACTGAAAGCGGCCGATGGAGCCGAGTGCGCTGGCGCGATGGAGCAACGCTTCGGCTTCTGCGATATGTTCGAAGTTCCACAGGGATGGGTCCTGTTGGGCGAGGGGGACGAACTCGCCATTGCGATCACGGCGCGCGGGGCGGCGTGCTTCGGCGTGAAGTAAGAGAGCGAGCAGGCCGAGCGCTTCGGGTTCTTCCGGCAGCAACTGGGCAACGAGACTAGCTAGATAGATGGCTTCCTCGGAGAGATCGCGGCGGATGACGTCGGCACCGCCAGGGTCAGTCCAACCCTCAGTGAATGCGGCATAGATGGCGTCAAGCACTGCTTCGAGACGGGCGGGAAGTTCTTCGCGAGCGGGGACCCGAAAGGGGATGCCGGCCTGGCGGATTTTCACCTTTGCTCGCACGAGACGCTTGCCCATGGTCGCGGGGGACGTGAGAAACGCGGAGGCAATGCGCGCGGCGTCGAGGCCCAAGACGGCTTGCAAAATCATTGGAGCGCGAATGCCGGGGTCAATTGCGGGGTGGGCGCAGGCAAACATCATGGCGAGACGTTCGTCGGGGATGTCGGAGGCGGGGGCGGCGGCCAACACATCGGCGGTTAACTCGATGCTTTCGGAGTCGACCTCGGTGAAGCGCTGGCCACGAATGGCGTCGATCATTTTGCGGCGGGCAACGGTGAGCAGCCATCCCTCGGGATTTGCGGGACAGCCGTTGCGGGGCCAATCTGCCAGCGCGGATGCGAAGGCTTCAGAGAGCGCGTCTTCTGCGGCGGCAACGTCGCGCGTACGAGCAGCAAGAAAGGCGACGAGCTTGCCGTAACTGCGGCGCGCGATGGCATCTGCCGTGGATCGCGCCTGCTCGTCGCCTTCAATGGGGATCATGATTTCCTGCACGGGAGAAGTTTATGCCGACATGTCCCAGATGGGGCGGACTTCTACGGTTCCATGGCCTGCGCCGGGGCATTTTGCTGCCCAGGAGAGAGCGGCATCCAGATCAGGAACGTCGATGAGGTAGTAGCCGCCGAGCTGCTCTTTGGAGTCCGCATAAGGACCGTCGAGCACCTGGGTCTTGCCATTGGTGACGCGCACTGTGGTGGCAGTGGCAACGGGGCGAAGGCGGTTTGAGCCTTTCAGCGCGCCGGCCTTGCTGAGTGCTTCAGTGTAAGCCATGTAGGCCGCTAACCCCTGTTTTTGCTGTTCAGGGGTCATATTCTCGAATCCGCCTTCTGCGGCGTGGAGTAACAGAATGTATTGCATGGGAAACCTCCGTGTTGGTTGTGTGCGGCCATTGTGGTCCGCCGCTACAGTGACGATTGGGAAGAGGCAATTTGGACATCTGCGCCGAATGAGACAGGAAAAAGTTTGGTGACGGACTTCGCAGTTTCAACTCGCGCCCTAGCTGGCATCGAGATTCAGGCTTATGTCATTGAGCCATTCTGCGATGAGATCTTCGTCGCCGGGGTCGAGCACATAGGCGTCGTTCAACATGAGAATTGTGGCCCAATATACGAGGTCTCGTTCGGAGATGGTTCCGGCTCGTTTCAGGTCCAAAGCGTTGGAGATATGATTGCGGGTGATGACGACGCCCGGTTCCGGAACGCGAAAATGACCGTTTGCCGTTCTTCGCTGGGAGAGACCGGAATCAGGTTGCTGGCCAGGTTCAAGCTCGATTTCGAAGACTCCAGCCAGTTGACGAAGTAACTCGTTTACACCTATTTCAAGTAAGGCAAAGCGCCGCAATGCTTCCAGTTGTTCCTCGGTGAGGCGCGGGAGCTGAGCTTCTTGATTCATGCTGCTTGCCGGGTCGGTTTCTCCTCGATCAATTTGGGGCCGACTTCTCTTTCCCCACGGTAGTCTTCGGGGCTCTCAGGGCTTTCGTGCGTGTGGCCGCCTTGTAGAGGCGAATCTCATTTGGAGCATATATCCTGCCGGGGCGGCTTGTTACGCCGTGTTTGAAGATGAGTGAGTTCGTCGTCGTGGAACAACGGAGCGTAGCGTGACATGGCTGCTTTCAGTCAAGATGAATTTCGACCGTTCTTTCTGCTATTTGGTTGTATTGGCACGACATTTTGAGGGTGTGCTGGTCGCTACCTAGGTAGACGGTGATGTCGCCAGGACGAAAAGAAATGGTGTCGGGCGGGTCGCAAGGAGGTTGTCCGAAGCCCACTTCCTTTTGAATCACTGGGAACCAGCGCGGCTGTCGGTAGATTCTGACTTGGTAAAAGGTCGTCAAAACCGTTACGCGATAGACGCGATATGAGAGTGTTGGAGATATCCGCTCTTTCGCCGAGACGGGAGGGTCGTGAACCCCTATCGTAAGAAGAATCATGAA
>JBAWCO010000014.1:0-2018 GCA_049590315.1 Occallatibacter sp.
TCATCTGCCTGTGGAGACGATTGGGAGCAAATTTGGGGGGATTCCGCAGGGGCTGCCGCCGTTTGCGTTTCCGGATTTTCATGCTGAACATATTTTGCCGCTGATTCCTTCAGCGTTTACGGTGGCGTTGCTGGCGGCGTTGGAGAGCATGTTATCCGCAGTGGTTGCGGACGGGATGACCGGCGACCGGCACAATTCAAACGTGGAGTTGGTGGCGCAGGGAGTTGCGAATATTTTGTCGCCGCTGTTTGGAGGGATTCCCGCAACGGGCGCGATCGCGCGGACGGCGACGAACATTCGCGCGGGCGCACGATCGCCGGTGGCTGGGATGGTGCATGCGCTTACGCTGCTGGGGATTCTGGTGATAGCTGCGCCACTGGCCAGTTATATTCCACTGACCACGCTGGCGGCTGTGTTGTTTGTGGTGGCTTACAACATGGGCGAGTGGAAGGAGATTGGCGGGATACTGCAACTGGATCTTACGGCCATTTCGGTGTGGCTGGTAACTTTTGCGCTGACGGTTTTTGCCGATTTGACGGTGGCCGTTGCGGTAGGCATGTCGCTGGCGGCGCTGCTTTATATTCGCAGGGTGGCCGATACAACGACCGTGGTTCCAGTGACGGACGAATACATCCGCGATGGGATGCCCCACGTGCTGCAAGGACGCATTGTGCCGCCGTATGTGACGCTGCTGCGGATTCACGGGCCGTTCCTGTTTGGCACTACGGAGAAGCTGGTGGAAGCGACGGTGAACCTGGAGGCGTTTGCGCCGGTGGTGATTCTGCGGTTGCGGAATATGACAGCGATTGATGCAACCGGGATTCATGCCATTGAGACATTTGCGAAGCGGCTGCATGAGTCGGGGAGGAATTTGATTCTCTGCGGTGCGATGCAGCAGCCTTCGAAGCTGCTGAGCGGGTCGCGGTTTCTGGACCGCGTGGGCCGGGAAAACATTATGCCGAATGTGCAGGCTGCGCTGGACCGGGCGAAAGAAGTGCAGGCGCGGCGCGAGGCGATGGCGAGCTGAGAAGGGTGGCCGGGAAGGTTGGACGGTTACCGGTAAACGGTCGCCTGAAGGGTTGGGAATTGTGCGAAATGTTGGCCTGAGTGGTTGCAGAATCTTGAGGGGTTAACCTTGTGGGCCTGCTTGATTTGCGTATTGGTACCTGGAATAGTGCCGAATTAAGCGAAAGGGTTGCTGAGAATTGAACTGTGTTTTTGTTTAAATGGTTGAAATTGAATAGATAACTGTTCTAAAGGTATGAAAATATAGGGATTAGTCGAATTTGAGTTGACTATGGGTGTGTGCGCAGGATGCGAGGCCAATTGGGGGATCTCGAACCTCAACCGGCCTCCTTACGGTAACGCAAATGTTCCGGCAATTGGTTGCTTCGCCGGAACGGGGTCCATTGCGATTCGATTTCGACGGTTCCCTTCGCTCCTATCGCGTAGTGCCGGAAGTTTGACCAAAGCCAGTCTTCTGGCTTCCGACTAGCCCGCGCGCCACCGGATTGCGATGAATGTAGCGAATCACCTGGGAACGGTCCGTGTCTCCGCGGACACTGCTATCGTAATAGCGGCCTGCCAGAACTTCTCGCGCCGGCTTCTCAGCCTGCGCGAAGTGACCTGTTTGAGGGCCTTGAGAAACTGCGACACCAGGATGGACGGCGGCTCGTTGATGAGCAGATTAATATGTTCGGGCATCAGCACGTAGGCGAAGATTCTAGCTTGATGCCGAGCACGAGTCTGTTCCAGGATGGTCTCGAATATTTTCCAGGCACCCGGAGTTTCAAGAAAAGGGAGCCGTTGATAGCAACTGAAGGTGATGAAGTGGAGAGCGTCGGCCTTCTGGAAGCGTTTCAAACCGGACGGCATGACTCCATCTTAAGCTCAAGCCGCCCACTCATCACGATAATGCCGTGATGAATGGGGCACAGCGGTTCATCTCTTATTGTAGTTTTCCGGGAAAGGATGACTGGGCCACGCATTATAAAAGGGCGCCCCATTCCTGTAAGCTG
>JBAWCO010000015.1:0-16818 GCA_049590315.1 Occallatibacter sp.
TGCCAACACGCTGGAATGCATCGAGCTGACCAGCGCGGATATCAAGCAGGCGAACGGCAAGCATGTGGCCAACGTTCGCGACGAGCTCATCCCTTACATTCGCCTGCGGGAGCACTTCAACATCCGCACAGAGCGTCCAGCAATCGAGCAGATCATGGTGGTCGAGACGGAGGAAGGCCGTTTCGGCTTTGTGGTGGACCAGGTGCTGGGAAACTGCCAGACGGTGATTAAGAATCTGGGCCGATTCTACAGGCACGTACAGGCTGTATCAGGCGCCACCATTCTAGGCAACGGAACGGTGGCGCTGATTCTCGATCCTCAACGCCTGGCGCAGGATGCGTTACGCACTGTCACGCACGGCCCGCGCGGCCATCCCGTCTCACCGGGCCTCGGAACTTCTTCTAGGACTTCGTCGGTGCTGGATCGAAAGCCCGCACCTGTCAATTAACGATTCAACCAGCTGAGGCTCGTGCTTATCCCGCCCGGGATGTAACAGTGAATGGATGACCGGGTCAAGGAATTGGGAAATCGGCCGAGAAAGAACTCAGGCAAGAGGGAGGGGCGGATTCAATGCCGACTACATTGGTGAGTGAAGGCCGGAAGCTGCATGGCTCCGGCAATGGAAACGGTCATGGGACAAACGGACATGCGAATCATGACCGGGTGAGCAAGCATCCGCATTTGACCGAAGACGATTCGGCGCTCGTCCTTAACGAGATCATGCGCCTGGTGGACGCCTCAAAAGAGGGCCGTCTCTCCGAGCGCGGCAAGGCAACCGTGTTTAATGGTGTTCACCGCGAGATGATCCAGTGCGTCAACGAGATGCTGGACGCCATCCTGCTGCCCATCGGCGAAGGCAACCGCGTTCTGGCACAGATTTCCAACGGCAAGATCGACGAGTTGATTACCCAGACCTATAAGGGCGACCACGAAAAAATGAAGCTGGCCGTGAACAATGTTGCCCAGGTCGTTCAGGCTCTCGAAAGAGAGATGGGCCGCCTTACCGAAGCCTCAAGAGAAGGCCAACTCTCAGACCGCGGCAAACCGGAGCAGTTCCAGGGCGCGTATGCCGAGATCGTTCGAGGCGTAAACACCATGCTCGACGCGATTCTCCTGCCCATCGGCGAGGGCAATCGCGTCCTTGCCCAGGTCTCCAACGGCAAGATCGACGAATTGATTACCCAGACCTACAAGGGTGACCACGAGAAGATGAAGCAGGCCATTAATACGGTAGCGGTGGTCCTGCAAGGCCTGCAGAAAGAGCTTCAGCGTTTGACCGAAGCCTCCCGTGAAGGCCAGCTCTCTGATCGCGGCAAGCCGGAACAGTTCCAGGGCGCGTATGCGGAGATCGTTCGCGGAGTCAATACGATGCTCGATGCGATTCTTCTTCCCATCGGTGAAGGCAATCGCATCCTCGCGCAAGTGTCGGCAGGCAAGATCGACGAACTGATCACCCAGACCTACAGGGGCGACCACGAAAAGATGAAGCAGGCTATCAACAGCGTGGCCGCAGTTCTGCAGGGTCTGCAGAAGGAACTGGCGCGGCTGATTGAGGCATCGAGAGAAGGCCAGCTCTCCGACCGCGGCAAGCCGGAGCAGTTCCAGGGCGCGTACGCCGAAATCGTCCGCGGCGTCAACACCATGCTCGACGCGATTCTCTTGCCCATTGGCGAAGGCAACCGCATCCTTGCTCAGGTTTCCGCCGGCAAGATCGACGAACTGATCGCGCAAACCTACAAGGGCGACCACGAGAAGATGAAGCAGGCTATCAACAGCGTTGCCACGGTTCTGCAGGGTCTGCAAAAGGAACTGGCACGTCTGACAGAGGCCGCCAACGCAGGCAAACTGATTGAACGCGGACACGACGACCAGTTCCGCGGCGCCTATGCGGAGATTGTCCGTGGTGTGAATGCGGTTCTGGACGCCGTGATCACTCCCCTGAATGTTTCTGCCAAATATGTGGAACAGATCAGCAAGGGAGATATTCCCGCACAAATCACCGACACTTACAACGGCGACTTCAACCTGATCAAGAACAACCTGAACACGCTGATTGTGGCCATGAACGACATCACAGCGGCCGCTGAAGAAATCTCCAACGGCAACCTCACCGTGACGCTCCGCGAGCGTTCGCCACAGGACAAGCTGATGCAGGCGCTCAGCTCGATGGTCTCCGGACTCACTCAAACGGTCTCGGATATCCGGGCGATTGCCGGCGAGGTATCGGCAGCCAGCCAATCGATCTCGACGGCTTCGATCCAGGTATCGAAGGGCGCCAGTTCCCAGGCCGCAGCGGCCGAAGAAGCTTCTTCTTCGATGGAGGAGATGGTTTCCAACATCAAGCAGAACGCCGACAACGCGCAGCAGACCGACAAGATCGCCACCAAGTCGGCCAAGGACGCGCAAGAAAGCGGCAAGAGCGTTTTGGAAGCAGTCGCCGCGATGAAGGAGATCGCCAACAAGATTTCCATCATTGAGGAAATTGCGCGCCAGACCAATCTGCTGGCATTGAACGCGGCCATCGAGGCGGCTCGCGCCGGCGAACATGGCAAGGGGTTTGCCGTAGTCGCTGCCGAGGTGCGTAAACTGGCCGAGCGCAGTCAGAAAGCGGCTGGAGAAATCAACCAGCTTTCCGCCAACACACTGAAGGTATCAGAGAAATCGGGCGAGATGCTGGACAAACTGGTACCCGATATTCAGCGCACAGCCGAACTGGTGCAGGAAATTACCGCGGCCAGCAAAGAGCAGGACACTGGCGCCGAGCAGATCAACAAGGCTCTGCAGCAACTGGAACAGGTGATCCAACAAAACGCCTCAGCGTCGGAAGAGATGGCTTCGACAACCGAAGAGTTGACCGGCCAATCTGATCAACTAGTCAGCGCGCTCTCCTTCTTCCATACCGGAGACGAGGACGGCGGGCGGATGCGCAAGCCGGCGAGTTCCAAGGGGGGTAGGTCGGTTCAGGCCTCTCCGGCAAAATCTGTGAAGCCCAATGGCCACGCCGCCTTAAACGGCGTGAAATCGGGAGGCGGAGTAAGTCTCCGGCTCAAAGACAAACATGACGACCTTGACGGGGAGTTCGAGCGCTACTGACCGGGTCGGGTGCGGACCGAATGCGGTCCGCACCCTGTCTTCAGAATGAGAAAGGAGTTGCTTTATGAGCGTTACTGAAATCACGGAGACACGGCAGTACCTCACCTTCAAGCTCGGCAACGAGATCTTCGCAACCGATGTTGCGAAGGTGCGCGAGGTGCTCGATCTGACCACCATCACCGCCGTTCCCCGCACACCCGATTTCATGCGTGGCGTGATCAATCTGCGCGGCAGCGTCGTTCCGGTAGTCGATCTACGGCTTTGCTTCGAGATGTCGAAAACGGAAAGCACGCGCAACACCTGCATCGTTGTGGTCGAGGTGTTGCTCGACAACGAATCCACCGTGATCGGCGCGCTGGCCGATTCGGTCGAGGAAGTGATCGACCTGGAGCCGGATCAAATTCAACCGGCGCCCCGCATTGGAACCCACATCAGAACAGACTTTATCAAGGGCATGGGAAAGCGCGATAGCCAGTTCATCATGATCCTGGACATCGATCGCGTCTTTTCGGCCGAAGAGCTGGCCACGGTTCGCGGCCAGGAATCCAACAAGCCACTGATGGAAGTGGCCGCCTGAAAGGGATAGCGGGGCGTGCAAGCGCCCCGTTCACACGATGAGTGCTCGCGACGAATCCTTGTCCACCCGGGACTACACCCGCCTCTGCGGCCTGATCTACCAGGAGGCGGGCATCCACCTCGGGTCTGGAAAGAAGACCATGCTCGAAGCGCGCATCAAGCGGCGCCTGAAGGTTCTTGACCTGAATTCCTATAGCCAGTATTGCGATTATCTCTTCGAGCACAAGGGACTCAAGGAAGAGATCGTCCCTCTGATCGATGTTGTAACCACAAACAAGACCGACTTCTTTCGCGAACCCGGACACTTCAACTTCCTGGTTGAGAAGGCGTTGCCCGACCTGACATCGAATGATAGAAGCGGACGTCAGTTTCTGGTTTGGAGCGCAGGTTGTTCCACAGGCGAAGAACCCTACACCCTTGCTGTAGTGCTGAGCGAATACGCTGTAGCCCACCCCAACTTCCGTTTCAGGATTCTGGCCACCGACATCTGCACCACCGTGCTTGCCAAAGCCGAATTAGGTATCTACTCGAATGAGACGGTGAGCCCCGTGCCGTCGGCACTGCGGCGAAAGTATTTCATGCGCGGTCGCGATCCGAGTTTAAATCAAGTCCGCGTTGTCCCGGAGTTGCGTCGTCTGGTCGACTTTCGCCGACTCAATTTCATGGACTCCGACTATCGCGTCTCTGAGCGTGCGGATGTCATCTTCTGTCGCAACGTAATCATCTACTTCGACAGGCCGACGCAGGAGCGAATTCTACGCAAGCTTTCCCACCATCTTGTCCCCGGCGGATACATGTTTGTGGGCCACGCCGAATCTCTGCACGATATGGATCTGCCTCTTGTTCCGGTGGCCCCTGCGCTCTACAGGAGAACCAATGCCGGAGCCTGACGCGGTGATGCCGGAGGTTTACGTGCAGCCTGGGGAATCGCACCTGGTCGCTGAACCCGTGATCTTTCGCACTGTGCTCGGATCCTGTGTCGGAGTTACCTTCTGGGCGCCCCGTCTTGGCATTGCCGCGCTCTGTCATCCTATGCTGCCAAGTGTCCCGCTCAAATCGAAGACTAAGTTGAGTCTGGTGGCCGGCCGCCGCTACGTGGACTTTGCCATCCGCGAACTAGCGCGGCAGTTCGATGCACTGGGTGCCCATCGCAACGAAGTGCAGGTCAAACTCTTCGGCGGTGGCGACGTACTGCTTGTAAGCAATCCGCATAGTTCCCGGCCCACCGTGGGCAAGCTGAACCGCGAGACTGCGTCTAAAGTACTGCGCGACGAAGGATTCAAGGTGGTTGCATCCAGCCTGGGAGGTACATCGGGCATCAACATTCAATTCCATACCGGGACCGGAGAAGTGCGGCTTCGGCGGCTCGGCTGAGCCGGGACTTGCAAGCGCGATACGCATTCAGCGCTTAGATACAGAATCGGAAAGGCGGCAATTATGGGACCACCGAAGATTCGCGTGTTGATTGTGGACGACTCCGCCGTGGTGCGCCAGACGCTACGTGAGGTTCTCTCCTCTGATCCGGAGATTGAAGTCATTGCCACCGCGGGTGATCCCTTCGTGGCGGCAGACCGCATAGCTGAACAAGTGCCGGACGTTATTACGCTCGACATCGAAATGCCGCGCATGGATGGACTAACCTTTCTCAAGAAGATCATGTCTCAGCACCCCATTCCTGTTGTCATCTGCTCGAGCCTCGCCGATGAAGGAGCGCAGAGCACATTCAAGGCTCTCGAATATGGCGCTGTCGATATCATCACCAAGCCGCGTCTCGGCACCAAGCAGTTTCTTGAGGACTCGCGCGTAATTCTCTGTGAAGCCGTAAAAGCGGCTGCAATCTCTAAGCTGCGCATTCTTCGGCCCAGTCACACGGTTGAGCCCAAGCTTACGGCTGATGCTATTCTTTCGCCCGCTACCCACGCCATGGCCGAGACCACCGAGAAAGTAGTGGTCATCGGCGCATCAACAGGCGGAACCGAAGCCTTGAAGACAGTGCTTGAGATGCTCCCGCCGGACACCCCCGGCATCGTAATTGTGCAGCACATGCCAGAACTATTTACGCGCGCCTTCGCCAACCGGCTCGACGGCCTTTGCGCCATCACCGTCAAAGAGGCCGAGACGAACGACACGGTAATTCGCGGACGTGCTCTTATCGCCCCTGGCAACCATCATCTACTGCTCAAACGCAGCGGCGCTCGTTACTATGTCGAGGTCAAGGACGGTCCATTGGTCTGCCGGCATCGTCCGTCGGTTGATGTATTATTCCGCTCGGCTGCCCGCTACGCCGGACAGAATGCCATTGGTGTCATTCTTACTGGGATGGGCGACGACGGCGCCCGCGGGATGCTCGAAATGAAGCAGGCCGGCGCCACAACTTTCGCTCAGGATGAAGCTACTTGCATCGTTTTTGGCATGCCTAAGGAAGCTATTAAACTAGGCGGAGTTGACAAGGTTCTGCCGTTGCAATCGGTGGCTAGAGCAATTCTTTAGCGAGCCTGACGATCGTCAGTCAATTCCTGGCATCCTCTGGATATCGCTTCTGTTTGCGCAGCGGCGGTGTCGTGGATGTATATGACGCTAATTGGCGCAGAAACGGTTTGGGTGCTCTGCGGGCCCTGCCTGTGGATCAGTAACAGCGGCCGTTTCTGTCAGGGTTCCTATTTGTACGCGTCAGCCCGGCAGTCATCTGGAAATTCCGAACGGGCTGCATCGCCTGTTCAATGGAACGCCGGGCTCCACGACGGCCGCTCGGTGTGCAGCAATTTCGTTCCCATTTGCTCACGAAGGGTTAACCGGTATCGTCCTATAACAAATAATTCGGAAAGTGTAGTCTTGAGCGACACTTTCTCCGTCCTTCTAAAGTGCATCCTATCTGTTACCTGCTTCCACTCGGGGGACGGGCTACATTCTGGCTCGTCCGCACGCCGCTGGGAGGCTAAGCATCAAAAAGGCCTGTTCCCAAATCCCGCGTGCAGAGAGTCTCATGAGTTCCGCAACCATACCGTCGCCCGTCATCTCTTTCGCCAACTCACGCTGGTCGTCTCAGGAATCTCTCCGTTCCTGCATCCAATTTGAGCAATCCTCTCAGCACCCAAGCCGGGTAAAACTCCGACTTTGTGAAATGGCGGCCCGATGAAGATCGCCCCGGCCCACCGCCTGCCCGTCCTTCGCCTGGGCCTTCTCACAGCCGCCGCTCTTGCCATCCACGGCTACCACCTTGGCGTAGAAGATGCTGAGATCCATGTTCCGGCCGCCAAGAAGCTCCTCCATCCCTTCCTCTACCCCTATGCGGATCAGTTCTTCCTCTCGCACGGACGGCTGTCGCTCTTCGATCCGATTCTTGTCTGGAGCGCGCGGCTCACACATCTCTCCATGGACTGGACGATTTCTCTCTGGTACGTCACCAGCCTCTTCGCTACTTTGGCTGCTTGCTGGACGCTCGCAACGGTTTGTTTCCACTCTTCGCGAGCACGCTGGTGTTCTCTGCTCGTGATCACTGCGGTGCTCACCATGCCGGCCACCAACACGGGACTCCTGTTGATGGACCCCTACCTCACACCTCGCTCTCTATCAACACCACTAACCGTCATTGCGCTCGTCTGCTTTCTTCGCCACCGCTACGCCTTGGCAGCCCTTGGGGTACTCGCAGCGGCCACCATCCATCCGCAAATGGCCACGTATCTAGCGGCCCTCACTGGAGTCCTCTGGCTCGGAGAGCGTTACGGGTCTGCGGCGCGGCAGCGTGTCCCGGATCTTGTTCCTGTTTCCGGCGTCCTGCCGATCGGATTCAGCCTCAACCCGGCACACGGGGCATACCGCGAAGCCCTCTACGCACGCGACTTTTTCTTTCTTTCCAACTGGACCTGGTACCACTGGCTCGGCATGATGGCTCCGCTTGCTATCTTGGCATGGTTCTGGAAAGGGAAGGTGCGCGAGACCACGCCAAACTTCCGACTCCTCAGCTTCGCACTGATTCCGTTTGGCCTACTCTCCATTCTGATTGCCGCGGTCTTCACCTGTTCGCCCGCGCTGGACATGTTTGCCCGCTTCCAACCGCTCCGATGCTTCCATCTAATCACTTTGGTGTTTATGGTGCTTTTGGGCGGTGTCGTTGGTGAGTATGCGGCGAAGGGACGCCGCTGGATACTGCCTGCTCTTTCTCTACCGCTCGCGGCTGGGATGTTCTACGTCTCTCGCCAGACTTACCCATTCAGTCCACAGATCGAACTGCCCTGGCTAAGTACCAGTTCCAATCCGTGGGTCAACACACTTCTATGGGTTCGCCAGAATACCCCTACGGACGCGGTCTTTGCTGTAGACTCCCGCTACTTCAAGGATCGTGGCGTCGATGTGCACGGGTTCCGCTCCATCAGCGAGCGCTCCACCTTGCCCGACTATTTCAAAGATGGTGGTGTGGTTGCCATGTTTCCAGCCCTCGCGGGGGACTGGAAGCAGATGAGCGATGCCACATACGGTCTGAATCATTTCAGTGCGAAGGACTTCACCCGCCTGGCAAACCAGTACCCGGTTACCTGGACCGTAATCCACGGATCGGCGCCCGATGGAATGGAATGCCCCTACCAGAGGGGCGGCTATGATGTCTGCAAGATCCCAGGTGCCCCTGGCCTGAGAGCAAACACCTTGCAGGCCAGCACTGGCGAGTAACTACGGGATCCCCAATATCTTGTGTGTTTGGAGGCTCAGTCGCCACTGCGGATGATCAAGACAATACTTGAGCGCAAGCTCTGTGTTCGTTGCGCGGCTCGGCCCATCCATCGGCTGCAAAAAGAAATGCCGAAAGCTCAGGCACTCAAACTCAACGGGCGGCGCTTCTACCTGAGGATAGACCAGCTTCAGTTCGTCCCCACTGCGCTGCCGCAGTGCCGCACGAGCCTTGGGACTCACGCAGACCCAATCCAATCCCGCCGGAGCCACCACCGTCCCATTGGTCTCCACGGCAATCTCAAAACCTCGTGCATGCAGCGCTTCAATCAACCTTGTATCGAGTTGCAAAAGAGGCTCGCCGCCTGTGCAGACCACAAACCGCTTGCTTCCTCCGCTGTTGGCGATTGTGATATCACTCGGCCACTTCTCCGCAACAGCAAACGCCAAATCCTCAGCGGATTCAAACCTTCCGCCGCCAAGTCCATCCACACCCACAAACTCCGTATCGCAAAACTTGCAAATCGCTGTCGTCCGGTCTGCCTCCCGACCCGACCACAGATTGCATCCGGCAAACCGGCAAAACACCGCCGCACGTCCAGCCTGTGCCCCTTCGCCCTGCAGCGTGTAAAAGATTTCCTTCACCGCGTAGCTCATTCGGAACCCCGATCGTCGCGATACACGAGCGAATCCTCGATCCCGTTCTCCAAAAATCCCTTCTTACGTAGCAAACACGAGTCGCATTCCCCGCATGGTTGCCCGCTTGCCGAGGGGTCGTAGCAACTGCTCGTCAGTCCGTAGTCCACACCGAGTTCGATCCCCTTACGAATGATCTCCGCCTTGCTCATCGCAATCAACGGTGTGTGAATCTTGAGCAATTGCCGTCCTTCCACTCCGGCTTTCGTTGCCAGATTCGCCATCTTCTCGAAAGCTTCAATAAACTCCGGCCTGCAATCCGGATAACCCGAATAATCCAGTGCGTTCACCCCAATGAAAATATCGCTCGATCCCAGTACCTCCGCCCAGGCAAGAGCAAAAGACAGAAAGATAGTGTTCCGCGCCGGAACGTAGGTGATTGGAATTCCGTGTGACATATCGTCGACCGTGCGTCCCTTGGGAACCTCAATCTCATCTGTCAGAGCGGACCCGCCAAACACTCGCAGATCGATCTCCGCAATTCGATGCGCCGCTACACCGATGGATGCGGCAACCCGGCGCGCGGCCTCAAGCTCAAAAACATGCCTTTGCCCGTAGCGAAACGACAGCGCATAAAGCTCGTATCCCTGGCTTCTGGCAATAGCCAGCACGGTGGCTGAGTCCAGCCCCCCGCTCAACAGCACCACCGTTCTCTTTGTTGCGATCTCCATGATTCCCTCTATCTCATCTCCCTTGGGCGGCCACACTTTTCAACGCACTTGGCGAAAACGGGTAGGAAGTTAGCGCGGCTTACTTCAAATCGCCGCCCTTGCCAATATCCATCGAAGCAGGTAACGGATTGCTCTCATCGATCGACGCCGCGATGCATTGGTCGAGTATGCCCTTCGCCTCCAGGATGAACTCGATGGCATCGCGCCCCGCACCATGTCCTCCACGATTCGGCGTGACGTAATGCGCCTCGGCCTTCACCCGCTCCCGTGCATTGGCCACTGCCACCGCGAAACCGACCTGCCGCATGGCGGGCAGATCGATCACGTCATCACCCACGTACGCGATCTCGTCCAGCGCCACGCCCTCTTTCTCCGCAATCTCGCGCACCGCCTTCATCTTGAAGGCCTGTCCCTGATACACAAATTCCATCTTCAGGTCACGCGAGCGCAGAGCCACGCTGTCGCTGATCCGCTTGGTAATGACGCCGCACTTCATCCCGCCCAGCCGCGCCAACGTAATCCCGGCTCCATCGTGCGCGCTATAACCCTTGAACTCCACCATCTTCGTCGCCGTTGTCCCGTCGGCCGCCAACGTTGGCAAGAACCAGATGCCCCCATCCGTCAAAACACCGTCTACGTCAAAGAGAATAATCTTGATGCGCCGTGCGCGATCCTGCGCTGTGAGTGTCATTCTTCAATTCTATCGATTGTCCCCGGCAGTAATCCGCATTCTGCAATTCAGGAGAGAATGGGATGTGAGAGAGTCGAAGAATGGACCAGAAGGAATCCCCCGCATCAAGGCCGCAGCTTGAACCTGGAGACTATTACTTTCAAGGCCCGTACATGGTCTTCACCGCGGCCTATCACCTAAAGCGTGGCTCCTGTTGCGGCTCAGGCTGCCGCCACTGTCCCTACGGATTCGCGGGCGTGGACGCGCCCGATCCCACCGCGGTTCCGCCCGCCGAAGACTGAGGTGCAGCAGGCGCTGCAACAACTGGCTCGCGCACCAAGATGGCAAAACGCGGAAAAGCAAAGCTTCCGCCCGCATCGTCGATCACATTCAGCTGGCACACATAAGGCCCCGGTTTCAGACCGGCCAACGGTACATCCAGCTCGATGGCCACCGCGTCGCGCCCTTCCACATTGATCGCCTTCGCCTGCACGATCGGTGTCTCGAACACCTTCGTTGAGCCCTGAATCAGTTCAAGGCTGCTCAACAAGTTGATCCCGGGCTTGGTCCCCTTGGGCGCGTTTTCCGCCGGCTTTTGGCGCACTGGGCCATAAATTTCATACAGCAAATAGAGATGCTGATCCTGCCGGAAAACGTGGCTGATGTTTGGCACATACTCTTCCCCGCCACGCACCAGGGGACTGTCCTTCTTGCTCGGTTGCCGCATCGAAGCCAGCACAATCGAACTCAGCTTTAGAGGTGACTTCTTCATATCCGGCAGCGTGATCTCGGCATCAAACGAGCCCATCCGCCCTGTCTGGTTTTCACGCACCACAAACTTCAACTGGTACTTGCCCGGCGGCAGGTTGAAGCTAGTGGTGTATTGGATATTCTTCTGCCGCGCCTGCAAGCTCGGGTCGAGATTCAACTTCACCGTCTCGCGCGCATGACCAATCGGCCGCTTGAACTCGTCGATCACGCTCCCAATAATGTCCAGTGTCGCCTTGTCCTTATCCCCGCCTTTCACAAATGGAATCTGCGATCCAGGCACTATGAGCGAAACTGGAACGAAGAATCGGTTCTCGTCCAGGCGGAAGTACATTGCGTCCATATAGACGGCCATATCGGTGGCCGGCAGATCGCTGGACAGTTGCTCTTCCAACTCGCGTTCGCGATCTTCATGGCCGGAGTGCTGGAAGTCTGCCGGCGCGTAGTAGCCGGGTCTGTATTCAAGCTTGATACCCGGTCGATTGATCTTGAAGGTCAGCCTGCGATATTTTCCATCACGCGCTGGGTTAGTACTTCGGAATCCGATAGCATAGTAGGCCGACGTGTCACGCTGCACCTGTGCAAACGCCGGCGCAAAATCATTGGAATCGAAGAACGCCTTCCCGCCCGTGTCCACGCTGAGCGTCGACATCACCTCCTGCGATGCAAAGTTGGCATTCATGTTGTTGGTGATCGCTCCCCCGTTATACGCGCCCGTTCCGCGCAGACTTCCTGTCGAAGCATCGCCCAGAGGCAAAACCGCCTGCAGGCCGCGCGTGTCTACGCTATAAATCGCAAGGTCGGCCCGTACCGCCGCATTAATGGCCGATCGCAGAGACGCCTGATTCTCAATGCCATCGCGTTGAATACCGCCGGAGAAATATAGTAGCGACTTCTTCTCACCAATCTTCTCCAGCGACTTCGACACTGCCCGTAGCGCAAACAGTTCTCGATCGGTATTGATGTCGTTGAACTCACTCTCGTCCGGCGTATATCCGGTGCTGTCCTCCACCTGATTCGAGTTCGCCGTGGCGCCCAGAGCAAACCCCTGTCCCTCCGTGCCGTTGTAGACACCTACCTCGTTAATCAACGTGTTCTTATCTGACGTGAAGTCCTGGTCCACCTTGAGCGAATCGCCCAGTGAAACGAGTGCCACCAGATCTGCCGGCTGCATCTTTGTCTTTAGAAATGCCTGCGCCGCTTCTACGCAGCGGTCAAGATCTTCCGGCTGCATTGAGGTCAGGTCGAAGAACATCACAATCAGACGATGATTCCTCAGATCCTCGGGCTTTGCGACCACCGCAGCTTTGCCGCCATTCACGCTGCTACCTGCGGCAAGTCCGCTGATCGTGGCTTCGTTCAGCGGCTTGGCCAACTCTACGCTCTCGTAATCGAAGGTTTCGATATGTTGCGGCTTGCCGTTTTCGAGGACGGTAAAGTCGCTCTGTTTAAGGTCGCGCACAAATTCGCCGGTCCTGGTATCGCGGGCAACCACATTGGTTAGCACCAACTCCCCATTCATCTTCAGAACGAAGCCGCCCTGCTGCGGTGCTGAGACCTGCGCCCCCGATGAATGGCCGCTCGTATCCTGGCTGCTGCTCGAAATCTGGCCGGTACCTTGCGCAAGCGACGGCTGCGTGCATGGCAGCCCAAGTGCCACCAACGCCATTCCCGCCCCGACCCTCCGCGCCCAACTCGTCATAACTCCCTTCACCTTCCAACTTTCCAAGTCCGCTAAAACCGAAATCTCGCCGTAAACTGAAACGACCGCATCGGACTCACTGAAGTCACTTGTCCAAAGTTCGGCAGAGTCACGCTGGTTCCCACCCCTGAATACTGCACGGTGTTGAATGCGTTATTGATCGTGGCGCGAATCTCCATGCTGCGCGTATCGCCCATCTGCACGGTCTTCGAAAAGGCCATATTATTTGTGATCTTCCCTGGCCCGGTAATCGAGTTGCGCGAAGCACTCCCGAAGACTGCACAGGGATAGCCAGCAACAGGCCCGGGAGTTGCAAAGGCCCCGGTATTGAACCACTGCTCCTTTGTGCCTCCACCCGCTGTCAGTGAAGTCCCCGGCACCCGATCCGGACGACCTGCGCCAGCGGTGCCGCACTGGACGTTTGTAACTGACGCCGCATAAGTAGGTGTAAGTGGCTCACCGGTAGCGAAGGTATAACTCCCCGACACCGAAAATCCCTCCAGAATGTGCGAACCCACTCCGGTGGTAACCCAAGTCTTATCCTTGCCAAAAGGTAACTCGTAGAGATAAGTGCCGCTAACTTGGTGCCGTATGTCGAATCCCGAGTTCGCTTCCTCAGCCTGCGGATCCTGCCAGTTCTGCACCACCCTCGACGAAGTCCCATTCACTGATCCCGCATCGTCAATCGAGTGCGAGTACTCGTAATTCGCGCCCAGTGCAATACTCTTCGAGAGCCGCTTGTTCACCCGCACCGTCCCCGCGCTCAGCTTCGAGAAAGCTACCGCCTGGTCATACGTGAAGACCTGCGATGTGGGATTTGTGAGCGGGCTGCCCGGCGTAGCGCGAGGTGCACTGAGAATGTCCAGGTGATTGCCCTTCGATCCGTTGTAGCCCACATTGAGCACGATGCCCAGTGGCAATGTCTTCTGCACATCGACATTCCACACCTGCACATACGGCATTGTGTAGTGCGGATTGAGTGCGTAGTTTCCTGTGGTATCCGGCGCAGGAAAGCCTTGTGCCAGTGTCAGACAAGTGATCGGAACGGCCCGAGCACATGCGGCACTTGGGTTATTCATCCCATCGGTCGCTACGTTGTTCGTCTGCTCGTTCACAAACGTCGGGTCGCTCACCATCGGCTGCCGCGCCATATAAGTGGAAGCAAAGGTGGCGTATTCGCCCACCGAGTAGTTCATCCCGAACCCTGCGCGCACCACGGTCTGTTTGGGCAGTCGGTACGCCAGGCCCAGGCGTGGCGCGAAGGCGACCTTGAATGGAAACACCAACGAATCCGGCAGCCGTCCACTGAATGCACCTACGCTGCCTGCCTGGACCTCCGCTACACCAGTGAATGCGGCGGAAGGATTGGTATCCACATCCGCCAGGTGCCCATACTTCTCGGTGTACGGCTCGTAGAGTTCGTAGCGCACGCCGTAGTTCAGCGTGAGTGACGGCAACACTCGCCAGTCGTCCTGGGCGAATGCATCCCACACGTTGTCTCGCAAGTAGCTCTTGGTCGCCGTGGAGTCGAGGCTTGTATCCTGCGGCAATCCAAGCAGAAAATCCGCCATTGCCGAGCCAGTCGCCGCCTCGCCGTTTTGTGTCGATGTGCCCGGCGCCTCAGTAAACAATCCGGTGAAAGTAAAGCTTCCTGTTGCGTTCGAGCCGCCGAGAAAATCGCGATGTACGCGGCGATAATCGCCGCCAAACCGTAAGTTATGCTTGCCATGAATCCAACTCAACACCTCAGAGAATGAGATGGTTTGCGAGAGCGAGAAACTTGGCTGCTGTTGGTTCAGCCCGGTCAAATTGCTCAACGTCACATTGGGTAAGCCGTAGTTGATCGAACTTACATTCAGGGCTGTGCCAGCCGGACCCAGGATTCCGGCCTCGGTAGCGACATCCACACCATCGGTAAAGAAGTTCGTCGTACGGCTGTTGCTGCGATTCAAGTTCGCATTGAAGATGTTAGTTACTCTGTGATAACCCACGGTGTATCCGGCTTGCACAGAGTTCGAATCTGACGAACTCTTGCCGCCCAATTGAGGGAACAGGTTCACGATATCCGAGGCCGATTCGCTCCAGTTGTAGTTGAGGCTGATGCTCTGCCGCAGTCCGAGGTTCTGGTTCCTGCGCCCGCCTCCGCCGCCGCCTCGTCCACCGCCGGTCGGCAGAACGGCGTTCTTGCCCAGGCTCCTCAGATACCGTACGCCCGCTTGCGTAGAATTTGTTTGCGCAGTCGTAAGAAGGTGATAGTTCTCCTCATCGCCGGGCAAGTTTTCATGAGGAAAGTAATTCAGCAACGCCTTAGCCTGCGACGTAATCTGCGTTGGGGGAATTACGTTCGGCCTTCCGATGTAGCTGAATTGCTGCCCCGTCGCCGGATCGTAAATCGCAGGCAAACCGGGCGCAGAAAAATCGCCCGTCCTCTCCGCATCGGTGGGGATTGGCGCATAGGTATCTGTCGGAATCGAACTGCGTGTGCCGGATAGCGTCAGGAATACCGTGTCCTTGCCGCTCGGCTTGGTGAGATGCGGAATGTACGGCTCGCTCATAAAAGTGATGCCGAACCGGTTGCTACCCGAGGCTGGCTGCTCCTGCGGTTGCCCTTGCAGTGAAAACGGCTCCGCGTTCAGCGCCGAATTGCTGCCGAACCAGAAGATGGCCCCATGCGGCTGGCCGGGATTGAAGCCCCGAAAATTCCCTCGCCCGCCGCCACCGAAGCCCCCGCCTCCAAATCCGCCCCCGCCAAACCCTCCACTCCCGAAACCACCACCGCCGAATCCTCCGCCACCAAGCGCTCCTGCAAAAATCCCCGCCGCTCCCTCCGGAATCGCCCCCTGTGCGCGAGCCGTCTCAATCGCGTCCCTGATCCGGTCCATATCCACACCGGCCAGCGGGCTCACCTGACCGCTCTGTCCACTGATGGCCACGGAATCTCCGCCGAAGTCCGTGTTGTTGGCTGCAGACGGCAGCGAAGCGCCTGCTGAATTGGCCGTGCTTGGAGCTCCTGCTTGCGTTTCAGTGTCGCCGGCGACCGAAGACAGTAGGCTCAGACTCTGTGCCCCGTTCCCCGCCAACTGCCGGATCACTGCCTGAGCACTCTGCTGATCGTCTTGCTGGGCCTGTTGCTGTTGTTGTACCGCAGCGCGTGATGCCAACATTAACGCAAACGTCACCGTCTGGTCGTGGCTTGTGGCATTCAGCACAGCTTCCTGTGATCCGGGCGCGAAGGCCGCAAATTGCGTCCTCACCACATAGCGACCGTTTTGCGGAATGTTCATCGACCACGCTCCGTTCATGTCCGTGGTGGTCGAATACTTTTTTCCGGTAAGCGTGTTCTGAGCCGTCACCGTCACGCCCGGCAGTGGTATGTTCCCGCTCTTCACCACGCCGTGCAGCGTGCCGCCAGTAACTGCCGGTGCCGGAGGGGTTTGGGTGTCTGCGGAGCTCTGGTTAGTAGCCGCGCCGGTCGATGACAACGGCTGCGCGGGCACCGGGGACGAACTCTGCGTTGGAGCAGTCGTCGGCTGACTCGCATTCGCCTGCGCCCATAGCGCGGAGCCGCCAACCGCAAGTATCCCCATCGCAATTGTCCAACGCATGGTTGCTTGCCGCATTCAGGCTCCCTGGCATTCCGCGCTCGTACTAGTTCAGACGTCCTGCGCAGCATGAAGGTTTACGAACACGGACTCTCTTGCGTTCCATCGTTAATTCGAGTATGGACATATACGAGACGAGATCCCCGCCATTCTATCTCGAAGAAATTGTGGCCACTGCCTCGAACAGCACACTGGCCCAAGCGCGCGATCGCATTTATCCCGCCTTTGCCAATGGACAGTACCACACCATGAACACGTCGCCTAAGAGACACGACAAAATACTTGCAATCGCCTGTCGTGCATGTTAACTATTAAGTCAATCATTGTTTGGTTACTGCCATCTGAGTAAACGGTGGCAACCATCGGAATGGATTTTTC
>JBAWCO010000016.1:0-6901 GCA_049590315.1 Occallatibacter sp.
GGGCTGTACAATCTCCACGAGGAGACCCATGGCCGGAGACATTCAACTTACGTGCAGCGATTGCGGGCAGGACTTCACCTTCACCGCTGCTGATCAGGCGTTCTTTCAGGAACGCGGTTACTCGACCCCAAAGCGTTGCAAGAATTGCCGTCAGGCAAAGAAGAACGACCAGGGGGGTTCCGGCTACCGTTCGGCTCCGGCACAGGGCACACCTGTGATCTGTTCGGGTTGCGGTCAGCCTACAACAGTGCCCTTTGAGCCACGTGGCGATCGTCCGGTCTTTTGCCGGGATTGCTACCAGGCGCGCAAGGGCAGCGGCGGCGGTGGTGGTGGCGCTTCGCGCGGCCGCGGCCGTTACTAGTTTTCAGGCGGTCAGATGCGCAAGGCAGCATCCGACTAAGGTTCCCCACTCAAGCACAAGTAAAGTTCCACGGCGATAGTTGACACGGCTCTGGAAGCATCGGACGCTCGCCGAAGGGTGATCCTCGTTCATTCTTGGAATCTAGACGATATCTCCACGAGAACAAAGAGGGGCAGCCAGGCTGGTGCGGCTGCCCCTTTTGTTTTCCACTTCAGCCGACGGTCGGTTCCGCGAGTGTAACCTTAAAAGAGAGATCGGCAAAGAGATCGCCGAATTCTAAAATTGCGCGTAGACAGGCCCGTAACAAGCCAATACACTGGCGTTCTCGGACCCCCAGCTCATCACCTACCGCGGGAGGAATTACTCCTACAAAATGGCCTCCCAACTGTCCTTTACAGGATTTGCGTGGAAAAACCTGTGGCGCCGGCGTCTCAGAACCCTGCTCACTCTGGGCGGAATCACCATGGCCATCGGCGCATTTGTGGCTTTGGTCGGTTTTTCCCGGTCGTTTGAGCGCGAATGGCTGCGTCTCTATTCAACCACTGGCACTGACATCGCCGTAGTGGAAAAAACATTCATCAATACATCCATGGATGAATCTTTGGTGACCAAGATCGAGGTGCTGCCCATGGTGGCCAAGGTCAGCCCAATGATCTTCAACATGATGGACCTCACACCGGAGGTCAATGCGCTCGTATTTGGATGGAAGTCCGATTCCTACGACTTCGATGGATTGACCTTGCTCTCAGGTCGGCGCTTTCAAGACGGTAAGCCTGAGGTGATGCTAGGCGACATCCTTTCTGAGAACCTGAACAAGAAGACCGGCGATAGTTTGGATATTCAAGGCAAGACCTTCACTGTGGTCGGCACCTATCATGGCGGATCGGCGCTGGAAACCGGCGCGATGCTGATGCCCATCGATCAATTGCAGGAAATCACCAGCCTGCAGGGCAAGGTATCCGGCTTCCATGTGCGTCTTCAGCCTGCGCCAAGCGGCATGTCACAAGACCAGTGGGTGAAACAGGCCCAAGTGGCAATTGATAAGGCACTGCCCGGCCTGCATGCCACTCCAGCGTCCGAGTGGGCGAGCAAGAACGAGTTTGTTGTGCTGGCTCATGCCGTGGCCTGGGGCACATCTTCCATCGCTCTCATTGTAGGCATTCTGGGAATCGCCAATACCATGGCAATGTCGGTCTTCGAGCGGACACGAGAAATCGGCATCCTGCGCGCAATCGGGTGGAATCGCTGGAGCGTCATGGCCCTTATCCAAATTGAAGCTGCTGTGCTTGGTCTGGCCGGAGGGGTGATCGGCATAGCCGTCGGTTGGGGCGCTTTGCAGCTGCTCTCCAGCATGCCGCAAACGGCCACCATCGTCTCGGCCTCACTTTCGCCTGTTGATTTGTTGGAGGCACTCGGGATCGCACTAGCCTCCGGACTCCTTGCCGGAGCCTATCCTGCATGGCGTGGTGCGCATCTTTCGCCGGTGGAGGCCATCCGGCATGACTAGTCCTCTATTGGAAGTTCGCAGCCTCTGCAAGAGCTACGACGATGGCCGCATTGAGGCCCTCCGCGGCGTCGACCTCTCCATCGATGCCGGCGAATACCTCGCAATCAGCGGGCCCAGCGGCAGCGGTAAGTCGACCCTCCTCCAATTGCTTGGCGGGTTGGATACTGCCACCAGTGGTGAAGTTCTCTTTCAAAATCAGGCACTCGGAACCGCGGTCAACCTCGACAACTTTCGCGCCCGCCAAGTGGGATTCATCTTCCAGGCCTTTTATCTGCTGCCCACGCTGACAGCAGTTGAAAATGTGCAAGTCCCCATGCTCGCGCTGGACCTGTTGCCGACCAACCGGGCTCAGCGGGCCGAAACGCTGCTGCGCGAATTGGGATTGGAGCACCGGCTCAACTCTTATCCCAACGAGCTCTCCGCGGGAGAACGCCAGCGAGTCGCGATTGCCCGCGCCCTGGCTAACGCACCCTCCATCCTCCTTGCAGATGAGCCAACCGGCAATCTGGACAGCGTCAACTCCGCCCGCATCATGGAGATTCTCACGGGTATCCAGAAACAGCGCGGAATGACCCTGATTATCATTACCCATGAAAACGATATCGCGCGTGCTGCGCCGCGTCACGTGCGCATCCGCGACGGGAGAATCGAGTCATGAGGCTCATCCATCCCCTGCTCGCTGCAATCCTGCTGTCAGTGGTCTCCCCGGCAGTGACCCACGCCGCCACCAGCGACACGGCCACGGTGCTCAAGGCTCCGCGAGACCGGGCGCAGACGGCAGACTTTCGCGCCTCCGGTCGCCTCGTACGGGTGGACGCTGACGGCACGCGCACCAGCTATGGCATTACTGTAAAGGCTCACTGGTTTTCCGGAGTGTTGCGGGTGATGGTGGACGTCGCTCCTCCTTCCAGTGCAAAGCCCGATGTCCGCGCCCACATTCTCTTGGAGATGCGTCCGAACGGTCAAAATCTGATCCAAATTGCTCATCCAGGCGACAAAACCCCGGCTACAATCCCCTTCGACAAATGGAGCGAGGGCCCGCTCGGTCCCGGATTCAGTTATGAGGATTTCCTGGAGCCTCAGTTCTTTTGGCCTAACCAGACCGTACTGGAACAGGCCAAATTTGGCGCTCGGATTTGCGACATTTTGAACAGTACACCGGGGGCCGGAGACAAGACTCATTACGCCCAGGTAAAAACTTGGCTCGACCACAGCATCGGGTTTCCTGTATATGTAGAGAAAACCTTGAAAGGAACAGGTTCGGTGAAGGAGTTCACCTACTTTGGGCTGCGCCACGATGGCGGGGTCTGGTCAGCTAGCCAGATCGAGTCGAAAACTCGTGGCCACGGAGGTTCCACCTTGTTGATCATCGATCGCGGAACTGCCAAGGCAAATCTCGGCCTTGGCGACTTCAGCCCACAGCAACTCACCCGATTCTAGGATTCCCAATGGCCTTGGTTCTCTTCGTCCTCTCCGTTTTTGTAGCCGTAGCCTCTGTAGGTTTTCTTTACCAACTGATTGGCTCACACCGTGATCGCCGGCTCTACGCTGGTCTGGGACGCTGGATCGATATCGGGGGGCGATGCCGGCTGTATTTGATGGAGAAAGGTTCGGGCGGTCCATCAGTCCTCTTCGAATCCGGCATCGCGGCCACCAATCTGAACTGGTTCCACATCCAGGAGACGGTTTCCCAGTTTACTTACACAGCCTCCTACGATCGCAGCGGATTGGGATGGAGCAGCCCCTGCCGTACCGCGCGAACCCCCGGCAACATTGCGACAGAATTGCACGCCATGCTTGAAGGCGCGGGCATTAAGCCTCCGTACATCTTAGTGGGGCACTCTTTCGGCGGGTTGGTGATGCGCCGCTTCGCATTGAGCTATCCGGACGAAGTGGTTAGCGTGCTACTCGTCGACCCCATGCGCTGCGAAGAGTGGCCGCCGCTGAACCCCAAGAAGCAGGGCGAAATCGATCGCGGCAAGAAGCTGTCCCGTTACGCCATTCCAATAGCGCAGTTTGGGCTGGCCCGCCTGGCCGTCACCTCGCTACTGTGCCGCTCGGGCCGCATCTCCGGCAAATTGGCCGGCGCCGCCGGAAACGGTGGCCGTCACGTGCTGGATCGCGTCACCGAGGAAGTCGGCAAGATGCCGCGAGAAGTCTGGCCCATTGTGGCCGCACATTGGTCACGTCCCGGCTACTATGCTGGAATGCGCAGCCATGTCATGGCGGTTCCCGATACGGTGCGAGAGATGAAGGACGCCGAACCAATCCACGATATCCCGGTCCTCGTATTGACTCCCGGAAAATCGACGCCACTTTCCGATCAATGCCTGAGCCGCATCGGCGACAACGTGCAGCAGGTCATTGCCCCTGCCAGTGCGCACTGGATTCATCTCGACGAGCCGGACCTAGTGATCGATTCGATTCACCGCATGGTCGTGGCGGCCACACCCGAGCCTGTAGCGGTCCCCGTCTGAGGATCCTTTTTCTCGCCCGCAACGAACGTCGTCCACGGCCCGGCCTTCATGTCGTGCAGAATTGACTTCTGCCACCCGAACTGCGGATGCACTGCTAGAAATGGCGCGGCCAGAAAGTCCTCGCCGCACGGATGGCCCGCACGGCCAATGAAGCTCAACTTTGCAGCCAGGTCCGAGTCCATCACCTTGCCAGTCACAGCGCCGCCCGGCGAATAAGGTGGGTCACCCCACACCTTTTCTCCCACGGGTGAGGTGTCTTCATGCCCGCACAGGCTGCGCTTCCCCGCATCAATTTTGTGCTCGTAGCTGTCCTCATGGTCTGAAAGATAGGCCTCAGCCAGCGCCGTATCCAGCTTGCCGTAGTGCTCCTTCATAAACTCTTCAGCTCGAATATGCCGCGCGTTCATGGTGCTCTCCGGGTCGTTGGGGTTGAATCCCGGCGTGTCGTCGCGAATCAGAAGCGGGTCCGCTGAGAAGTTCGACGACACAAAGTACCCGTCCTTCTTCTTCGTCAGCGGCGTCTGGTGCAGCCCCAATTCCAGGTAGGCGATCTCTCCCGTCTTGCGGTCGCCAATCAGCCACGAGTTCGCATACCCGCCATTGTTGCCCTTGCGCATGATGGCGGCATACTCGTCAATCGACGTGGCATATTGCATCGCCTTGCGCGAGCGCTCAAACTCCGGAATTCCATTCACATCGAAGCCCTTCGCCATGGGTAGCGTGGTTTCAGTAATCATCAGCCCGCTCGAATTCACCCCGAAGTCGTCCTGGCTGGTAATCACGCCCGGCAGCCCGTCCATCAATATGTGCTGCCCGCTTGACGGCACAATATCGAAGACGACAGTCCAGCGCTCGCCTTCTGCATACGAAGACCAGTTGCTATGTGCGATCACGATCTTTCCGTCCTTGGTAGCCGACCCCGTGGCGACAAAGGCGCTGCACTTGCCTGGCGCAACGGCCGCCTCTGGATTCGGCTTGCCCTCTTTCTTGTTCAGTGTCGGCAAATAATAGTCGCTGATCTCAAGATCTCCGTTTAACGCGACAATATCCCACAGGTCCAGCGTCGATCCCTGCGCCTGCAGCCCCTCGACAATCCCTTTCAACTCTTGCTGGTATTCGGGATCGAGATGCGGCCACAGGATGTTCTTTCCCGTCTCGCGAAAGAAGCTCCACGGGCGCTTGTCCGCGTGCGGCGCAGTCACCATGTAGACATGAATGTTGTCTTCAATCTCTCTCGCCAACAGGTACCCATGCTGAAATCCAACCTGCTCCGGAGTTCCCTCAAGATGCACATACGTCCATCCGCCTTCATTGAACTTGTATCCGCCATTCAGGCGCGGTTCAGACGAGACAGATGCGGTCGTATCGGGCAGATACCCGTGATCCCTGCCTTCACCGTAGGCGGCGATTGCAACGGTTGAAAGGAGGCTGAGAGTGACGGCGCGGAAAAACGGACGGTGCATCGAGAATCCTCCGGGAATGCCCTGAAGATATCACGACGGATTGAGGTGTTCGCAGCGCCTAGCGCTTCTTTGCGGCTTTGGAAGTGGGCTTTTTGCTCGCGTGGCTGGCATGTTTTACCGGATGCGAAGACTTCCCATTCTTGGAATTTGCGATGGCAGGCTTTCCCTTCGCGTGCGCGGTCTTCTGCGGCGTCGATTTTGCCTGCACCTTGACCCCAGACTTAACCGGAGCCTTCGTCATATTTTTCACCGGGGCCTTCGCCGGCGGCTTGGCCACCGCTTTGACCGGAGACTTGGCAACAACTTTCCCGTGAGCATGCGAATTGGCGGGCTTCGCAATCTTGCTCGGCTTGGACGCTATCGCAGTCGCGGCCTTCTTAGCGGGCAGCGGCTGAACTTTTGCCGCCACCTTGGGCGCGGGATGCGGCACCGGCTTGGAAGAAGCCTTGATCTCCGGTACCGGCTGAGGTTTGCCGCTCTTTGCAGGTTCGGTCTTGACGACCGCTGTGACGGCTTTTTCTGTCTTCGCCGGTACTGTTGCCGGTGCGGCTTGCAGCTTCTTGCTGGTGGCTTTTGGTTCCTTTACCGCCTTCGGAGCAGACTGTTTGGAGCCTCGCTTTGCTCCAGTAGGGGGCGGCTCGTCGTCATCGGATTCACCCTCATCCTCAGCATCCACGTCATCGCCCGCGGACTCGGCGCCATCCTCATTCTCGGAGTCCAGCTCGGTCTTCGGCAACGCAATGCCTAGATCGATCTCTTCGTCATCTCCGGCAATATCGTCCAGGTCTTCGTCATCATCGAGTTCAGCCTCGCCATCCTCATCGTCGTCGAACGAGGCTTCCTTGATCTTGGCTTCGGCGCCACGCTTGGCACGCGGCCGCTTGATGGTCACCTGGGGTGGCGGGGCCGGAGGCGAATGTGGTTCCAGGAAGGCGCGGAGCTCCTCTGGAGTGGTCAGCTTTCCATCGATCAACTCCAGGAAAATTGCCTGCACAATCTCTGTGTACGTCGCCAGCTCCGGAGTGATTCGCATCTCCTGCATCACGGCGTGAGGAATACGCTGGCGAGCCTCCGGCCAGACCTTCAGGAACAG
>JBAWCO010000017.1:0-7220 GCA_049590315.1 Occallatibacter sp.
GGTTGGTTTCGCTTTATCTTTCCCAGGAGTGAAGTCGGGCGACGGGGAACCGCGGGCTTATTTGCATTCGCATATGCTGGCGGTGAAAGAGGCCTATCGCAACCGCGGGCTGGGCGCCAAACTGAAACTGGAGCAAAGGAAAGAAGCACTTACACGTGGAATCCGGCACATGGAGTGGACCTTCGATCCACTGGAGATCAAGAATGCTTTTTTAAATATCCACAAGCTGGGGGCCATAGTCTGTGGATATCGCGTTAATTTCTATGGTGTATCCTCATCTCGATTGCAAGGTGGGCTCCCAACGGATCGGTTGCTGGCAGAGTGGGAGCTTGATTCACCCAGAGTGAAGGGGATTCTGGAAAGCAGCGAGGCTGCCGGACAGATTGCAGAAGAACGAATTCAGGAACGAATTGTGGTACCAGCCTCCATCTATCAGTGGAAGGCTTCAGAATCGGGCAAAGAACACGCCCTCGCCGTTCAGTTGGAGAACCGCCGCAAGTTTCAACAAGCTTTTTCCCAGGGGTTAGCCGTACTTGGCTTCATCCGGGATGCGGAAGGCAACGGAGTCTTCGAGCTGGGAACCCCAACCCAGGCGGAACTCATCAAATATCCCAAAGAACGCACGTACTAAGGAACGCGAAAAACTTATGAGAATCGATGCGATTATCCTGCGGGAACTGCACCTGCCCTTGGTGCGTCCATTTGAAACCAGTTTTGGCGTGACACGGAATCGGCGAATTCTTTTGGCCGAGGTTCAGTCAGAGGGACTGACGGGCTGGGGCGAGTGTACGGCGGGTGAACACCCATTCTTCTCGTCCGAATCGACTGATAGCGCGTGGGCTGTGATTACCCAGGAACTGGGCCCGATGTTGGCTGCGGCGTCGCCTAAGCACGGCGGCGAGTGTCCGAAGCTTTTCAAGCAGGTGCGCGGCAACCCGATGGCCAGGGCGACTCTGGAAAACGCGATTTGGGATCTTGAGGCACAACGCGAGGGGATATCCCTGTCCCGCTTGCTTGGCGGTGTCAGGGAAACGATTCCATGCGGCGTTTCGCTGGGGATTCAGTCGTCGATTCCGGAACTGCTGGCGATCATCGAAAGAGAACTGGCGGCCGGATACCAGCGGATCAAGCTCAAATGCAAACCGGGCTGGGATGTGGAGGTTTTCGACCGGGTGCGTAACCGATGGCCGGGAATCATGTTGAGTTGCGATGCCAACTCGGCGTACATGCTTGGGGATGCGGACCACCTGGTGGAGTTCGACGCCTTCGATTTGCTGATGATTGAACAACCTCTGTGGCATGACGACTTCTATTACCACTCGATGCTGCAGAAGCGGCTAGAGACGGCGATCTGCCTGGATGAGTCGATCCGCAACCGGCGTGATGCGTTGGCCGCGATTGAGATGGGGTCGTGCCGGATTATCAACATTAAGCTGGGGCGTGTGGGCGGTTTCTCTGAGGCGATTGCGGTGCACAACGCGGCGCAGGAGCGGGGGATTGCGGTGTGGTGCGGCGGGATGCTGGAATCGGGCATTGGCCGCGCGCACAACATTGCGTTGTCGAGCCTGGAGAACTTTACGCTGCCCGGGGATGTGTCGGCGTCGGCGCGCTATTGGTCTGAGGATATTGTGGAGCCGGAGATCACCGTTTCGAGTGCAGGCGAGATCGCTATTCCTGATACGCCGGGGCGCGGGTACGAGGTGCGGACGGACCTGGTGGAACGGCTAACGGTGCGGAAAGAAACGATTCGGGCGATGGAACTGGTGCGCTGAGGTGCGTCGCCAGCCATCTTGACGGAGGCAGCGGGTTCGAAGGCCGCCACCATTCTGATGGTGTGTATCGATTCGTCCACCGTGCCCATGCTCAGCAGACGGCGTTAGTCTGTACTACGGAATTCGCGGCGAAGGCGAGCCGCTCCTCCTTGTCGGCGGCCTCAGCAACGACACTTACAACTACAAAGAGACCATTCCGCTAGCGGCGCCTGATCCGAAACCGCCATTTTGTGCGGTGGCGAAGTCGCCCTGCGTGCCGATCTCTTCAGATTCATCTTGCACCGGAAAAGGGAAGAGAGTGGTCCTTGCGTTTAAGTAGGAGTCGCTCTAGCGTCTGAGCGCTGTACGAATTTCCCCCTGAGGGCGCAACCTTTCCGGGGATCGCCCCCAGCCGAAAGGCAGATCATGACAGAACATCATTTCATCGGAGATCACAGTGCCCCCACCCCCTTGACTCGAGTTCGCGCGAAGCGTCCCGGACTCGGCACGGGCCAACTTCCTGAGGTGCTGCGCGCAATGGCGCACACCCAGTCGTTCTATTTGAAGACCGAGGCAGATGAGGAGCCGGAGGTGAAGATTTCCGCCATCGGCTCACACGGGCAACATGAATGGCGGATCGACGTGCCTGTCCACGACAAGTTGGGCGGGGCCCGATTGGGATTGACTGCCGAGAGACATCCGGGTGAGAAGTTTCTGGCTGAAGTGAAGGATCATCACAATTTCAAATCACACCGCCCCGAGTGGGCTGATCAGCTCACCGTACCGCAAATATTCAACAACCGAAGCGCAGGCGCAATGCGGCGGTTCAAAGGTACGCGAGTCGAGCCGACGTGGGTTTTCGACAGCGCCCGTTCGGCATTTCAAAATGATGCGTGGCCATTTGGGCTGGTCGGCCGCATCTTCAACAGCGATGGAAAGAGCGGCTCCGGAACGCTGATCGGCGACAGGATCGTAGCCACCGCGGCCCACATGATTCCCTGGAACAGCATTGCGGCGGGGAGTTGGTGGATGCACTTCTACCCGGCCTATTTCAACGGCCAGAGTCTCTTTGGCGCGGGGGTGAATTCGTACGTCTCCGATTGCAGGGCCTATAACAACGGCAATAACGTCAGCGGCTACGACTGGGCGGTGCTCCGGCTTTACGAACCGCTTGGCCAGTCGCTGGGATACATGGGCTATAACAGCTACTCGAGCGACTGGAACAATTTGGGGGTCTGGAGCAATATCGGCTACCCCGGCGACATAGACAATGCCCAGGAGCCTGTATTCCAGCAAGGCTTCAGTATCGACGACACCGATGGAGACAGTAACGGCGGCCAGGAACTTGAAAGCCAGAATGCCGACATCTACTTCGGCCAGTCAGGCGGCCCCATTTATGCCTGGTGGAACAACGGCACTGACCCCCGATTGGTAGGCGTAGTGAGCGGCCAGGAGACTGAGACCGACTATACGTTCCCCTTGTCGTGGAATACTCACCAGGATAACGTCTTTGCTGGTGGAGATGGCTTTTGCAATTTGATGGCTTGGGGACGGGCTAACTGGCCCGCCTGATTCATGCAGCTTTGACGATCATGTCGTAGGGCCGGAACGGTTGAATCAGGAACCGGCCGGCCCGCGAATGCGTAGAGATCTCCGGCAGGGCAACTTTGATCGCTGGATCGCGTCTTAATCCTGAGAGGCGGCCGAAGCGGGCAGGTTGCAGGCTGCCGGAGGTTGATTCGAAGTGACTCCCCAGGAAGAACAGCTTTTGAACTCGCTCGTCGAGCGGATAAACCAGACACAATTGCAGGAAAAAGACCCCGATGCGGAAGCGTTGCTGAACCGCGAGTTGGGTGAGAATCCGGATTCGCTCTACATCCTGGCGCAAACGATTCTGGTGCAGAACATTGCACTGGAGCGGGCTAAGGCGCAGGTAACGCAGCTTCAGCAACAAGCGCAACAGGTACGGCAGCAGCCGGCGCACGCGACGAGCTTTCTAGGCAACCTGCTGGGGCACCGCGATCCGGCGCCGCCTACTTATGTGGAGCCGGAATATATTCCTCCACCGCCGCCTCCGCCGGCGTATGCGCAACCGCAATATCAGCAGCCGCAGTATGTTCCGGTGCAAGGTGGTCCGCCGAGTTTTCTGCGTGGGGCAATGCAGACGGCTGCGGGCGTGGCGGCTGGCGCGCTGGCTTTTGAGGGCGTGGAGGCTGTGCTGCATGGGATTGGCGGCTTTGGGCATCCCGGATTTGGCATGGGCGGCTTCGGCATTGGGCCGGGCATGGGGCCGGGCATGGGCATGGGGATGATGGGTGGCGGGTTCGAGCGGCCGGTGGAAGAGACCGTCATCAACAACTACTACGACCAGCCGGGTGGCGGGCAGGAACACTTTGAACACGGCGGCATGGAGCACGGCGGCTTTGATCAGGGCGGCTCGGAGCACCACTTCCACGAGTCTGCGGATCAGGGTGGGGCGCACCTGTCCGACGCAAGCTATGACACGAGCGGGGATGATCGGGGCAACTTCGACCCTGGCGGCACGGATGACTCGTCCGGCTTCGATGACTCCGCGATGAATGACGGCGGCGGATTTGATGATGGCGGAGGATTTGACGGCGACAGCGGAGGCGGCGATTTGAGCTGAAGAACTTGATGGCCGCCGTGGCAACGCGGCGGCTATTGAGACTTGGTTTTGCGACCCCAGTCGAAGCGGTGACCGACGATTGCTTTTACGATCCAGTGGTCGGTTGCCGCGGTGGGACCAATGCCGACGCCGAAGTTGATCTCCCAGTCTGGGCTGACGTTTAGGTCGATGGCAGGGAAGAGCTGCTGTTGCTGATCGTGCAGCCTAGCGATGTTAGTGATGCTGCCGTAGTCGGCGTAATACTCGAGTCCACCTGCGATCTTCTTTGTAAAGTCGTAGCTGATTTTGACGGCGGGCGAAAAGCCGACGCCCTGATTGACATCAGGGCCGTGCCAGGTGCGCTCAAGGGCAGGATTGACGGCGAAATACCAGCGGCCAGTCTGTTTGTCGACGATGGGACGGATTTCCCAAGTCCAGGTGTCGGGCGAGGCGATGGTGCGTTGATAGCCGACTTCCATGGAGAGGCTGACGCCCACAGGCCAGTGCCACTTGTCCGGCACGCGGACGCGGGGGCGTATATGGTCGCCTACCCACTGAACGCCTTGGCCTCGCTGCTCCAGGGTGAAGATGTAGAAACCGACCTCGGACCAGTCGTTGATGCCCTGCGTGATCTCGACGGTTTCGTGTTCGGCGTGATCGGTAGGGGCAACGCCGTCGATGGTGCGGGGTTGGCCGTCGGCGGTGAAGTTGGAGTGAAGCTCAACCATGGTGTTGCCGGGGGCCACTGTGTCTGCGCCGTATACCTGAATTTCGTAGTTGCCCTGGGCGCGGGCGAATGGGATGGCGGCCAGGAACGTGACCACAAGAATAGAGATCTTCGCCAACGTTCTATGAGTTCGGATGAGTATTTGCAATAGATAACCCTTCGGGTGCTGAGCTTGCAAGCGATTTATGCGATTTCGGAGCGACAGTCCGGGACGTTGTTGCGTTTTGAAACGAAGTTTGCGGAGTTGATGGCTAGTCAGGTTCCTCGCAAAAGCGGAATCGAGATTGCGCGGCAGAATGGCTGAGACTGCAAGAGAAGAGGCCCTCCGCCGTAAGAAAAGGCGGTTGGCAGGCGGGTTGAGGGGGAAATCGATCTGGGGAGGATCGGTGGCAGGTAGTCTCATTCCTCTACTATCTTCCCGCATCTTCCTCTCAATACACATTAAGTAACTAAAGATTCCTAAACTGTTGTGATTTGAGGCACCGACTCAAGGGAATGATTTTTGGTTTTCTGAATACACTGCACCAGCTTATCTCCAGCGGAAAGGCTAGCTACCTGCTCTCCGTCTGCGTCTTCACGAGGGGAGCGGCTACGGTGGAAGACGGGAGCGGATGTTTGGGGCAAGTGTGTGCCCGCGCAGGCATCCGGTAAATAGGCCTCTTACCGCTGAGTACGAATCCTTTCAGTTTTTTCGATGCCGGCTCAGGCCGGGATTGCAGCCCTTTGTGTGGAGAGGCTCGTGCTCAAACGCAGTTTGGATACTACCCTGGCGGGATTGCTGCTGATCCTAGCTCTGCCGGTTATCGCAATAGCCGCGGGGCTGATCAAATTGGAATCAGGAGAGCCGGCGTTGTTTTGCCAGCTTCGAATGGGACGCGGATTCAAGGTCTTCAGGCTGCTGAAACTGCGGACAATGCGAGCCTGTTGTGACGGCCCTGTGTATACGCTGGACGCAGACTTGCGCATTACGCGGGTGGGGCGGTGGCTGAGACGGTTGAAGATCGATGAACTGCCACAGTTGTGGAATGTGATTTGCGGGGATATGAGCCTTGTCGGCCCGCGTCCCGTAATTCCGGAGTTGACCTGGGAGTTCCGGCAGGGCTATGAGATGTTGCTTGCGGTGCGTCCGGGCCTTACCGATCCAGCGACTGTGAAGTATTGCCGCGAGGCTGAGATTCTGGCATTGGTTTCCGATCCGGATGACTATTTCAAAACTGTGATGATGCCAGACAAGCTGCGGATTTCCCATGCCTACCTGCAACGCGCGACTGCGTGGAGCGACCTGATGGTGCTGGCCAAGACGTTTGCTGCGCTCCTGTTGTCCGCCAGACCTACGCAGGTTATGAAGCCAGATTTGACCGCGGGGCGAGGAGAGCTGCTGATAGTAGCCGAGGGCAACCGTGGGAGATAAGGGCGGGGAGTGCTGAGGTATAGGTGTGTTCTCTGTCACGTCTCGATGCAACGGCAGGCACCTATGATGAAGGCGAAAAATAACTAGCCGACCACGGGTGTGGAACGGCAAGGAGAGCGCAATGCCCGAAGTGAATGGATACAAGACGATTCCCGAGAAAATTCTGGTGCCTATCGACTTCAGTTCGTCGTCTCACGAGGCCCTGGAGCAGGCTACGGCGCTTGCCGAGCATTTTCATGCCAAACTGCATCTTGTGAATGTGGTTCCCGAGACTGGGGACTCGGTGGAAGCGAAGAAAGAGTCGGAGAAACGGTTTGCCGTTTCGCTGGACGGGCTTGCGGCCAAGGGTGTGGCGGCATCCTCCAGCATCGAGATTGATGACGATGTTGCCAGCAAGATTTTGGATGTCATTGAAAGCGAGGGGATTGATCGTGTGGTGGTTTCGACGCACGGTGTCACCGGCTGGCATCCACTGGTGTTTGGTTCGATTGCAGAGAAACTGATCAGACTGGTTCATATTCCGATTCTGCTGATTCATACGGAAAAGCCAGAGAGCACGGCGAAGGTTTCTAACGGGCGCTTGATGGAATGGTGGTAAATCAGGCAGATTGATTAAGAGAAAAGTTGGGGCGAATCTCCGGCAGTCTTGCGGAGATTCGCCTTTGCTGTTTCAGGAGGTACGGTTTGAACGCGATGCTCAAGGTT
>JBAWCO010000018.1:0-11035 GCA_049590315.1 Occallatibacter sp.
CGCAGTCGATAGCAATGAAGTCAGTCCCAGAGCCGCCAGGTGAAGTGGTGTCGCTGACCTGCGCGGAAGCCAGCGATGTGCCAAAAGCGTCAACGGCTGCCACTGTGTAGTAGTAAGTCGTCGATGCTGCAAGGCCGGCCGCGGTGTAACTGGGGCTTGTAACTCCGCTCGCAACCACCGTCGTCGGATTTGCCGCCGTTCCGCCGTAAACGGTGTACGAATTGACTGTGCAGTTAGCTGGAGCTGTGGGCGCCGTCCAACTCAAACCAATGCCGCTGGAGGTGGTGGACGTCACCGTCAACCCTGTTGGAGCCACGGTATCTGCAGAGCAAGAGGCCCCAAGTGTAGTGCCGCTGCCCTGCGCCGACGCTGCCGAGGAGCCGTCCTCGTCGACCGCTTCAACAACGTAGTAGTAGGTGGTCGATGCAGTCAGACCGGAATCAGCAAACGACGCAGCAGTCAGACCGGATGCAATTTGATTGTTCGACGAGGGGGTGAACCCGGAGGTTACGCTGCGATAGAGGTTGTAGCTCACCGAGCAGGACGATCCCGCCGTGCTAGTCCCCCAGGTTACGCTGATCGCGCTGCTCGAAGTTCCCGTTCCTGAAGGTTTTCCTGGAACGCTTGGAACCTCGGTGCAATTGCCAGCCGAACCTCCCCAGGAGCTGATGTCGCTGAGAATAGAGCCGGACTTTGCTGTCGTGCCGGCGTTATCCACCGTGCCGTTGTTCGACGCGATCGTGTAAGTTATTTGACCGCTTCCTGCCAGGAATACCGTGAGCGCGTCGGTGAACTTGACTCCAGTCGCCACGGGAGCGGCAATTCCGCTGTTGGCAATGATGTTGACTCCCTGATTGAAAAAGGAGTAGACGCCGATTCCATAAGCCAGGTGAGAGGTCACCGCCGGTTCGACATCGTAGGAGGCATAACCGTCAACGCCATTATCCATCCATGCGGACTGGCTGGGCACATCATAGGGCATTTCGCTCTGGTAGAAGATGGTTTCGCCGCCTTCGCCAAACCACTGAACCTGCTCTTGCTCGAAATGCTCAACGGCAAGACCCAGCGCGGTGACATTGTCGCCGTTGACAACTAACCCATGCATCGCAACATTGCCCGTCCAACTTGCATCCGCACCGTGGTCGGCACGCCAAGCCCAAATGTTGTCCAGGATTACGTTGTCGCTGTCGATCTCAAGAGCTGTAGTGGCGGTTCCGGCGGTGGCTCCCCCGATGCGGAAGAAGACATCATTGAGCGACGTTGGGTCGTTGGCGTGGGTGACGCGCGATGCGCCCGCAACACCAATCTGCAAGAGAACCGGCGAGTTGAGCGGACCCGCGTCGATGAGCAACCCAGCAAGCTGCACTCCATCGACGTCGGCCACAGTGATTGCCGCCGTTCCCGACTGCGGAACCATCGTAGGGTAGCCGAGACCTAACACGATGGTCTTCGCGTTGGTGATGTTGATGGAGCCGCTGTACTTGTAGATGCCGGGAGTCAGAAGCAGGTTCTGGCCCGCGGCCAGCGCTGAATTGATGGTGGCCAGCGAGGTTGAGGGCGTGGCAATCAAAAAGGTGTTGATGGATAGGGAGTAGCCGGTGCCAAGGCCGCCGTTGGCAGCCCAGTCCGTGCCCGAGGAATTGGTTAGCACGGTAGGCACAAACACGTTGTAGTTGCCGCTGCCATCTACGTAAAGGTAGGGCTTCTCACGACTAACCGGAGTGTTGGCCAGCATAGTGTTGGCATTTGATCCATTGCTGAACGGGTTGCTTTGCGCCGGGGCTCCTTTGACGCCGGAGAAGACGAAATTCCAGACGTTTCCTGAGAAGCTCCCAATTGAACTATTACGCGTATACCATTGCTGCTGCGAGCAGGCATTTATCTTTCCAGTGATTTGGGAGTCGCTGATAAATCCGCCGCTGGCCTCGCCGCAACTGGTATTCGTCAGTTCCAATCCGCCCGAATTGTCCACCAGCATGCGCCGGAAGGCGGCGCCCTGCGAAACACCCCATTGATAAGATCCTGAGGGGGCGGTGACTTGCATGTTTTCGATTGACCGCCAGAAATTCGTAGTGAGATTTCCGTTGGAATCGGTCTGGTTGGAGTTCAAATAGCCGTTGTTGATATGAACGGCACTGGGGGCCTCGCCCAATCCGGCAACCGACTCGTAAAACCCCACCTCGGCCTCGACACCGGTATACGTGCCCGGCGTAAAGAGCACCGCATAGCGCTTCGTATCAAACTGGGTGTTTGTATTGAGAGTGTTGAGTGTCGAATTGATCGACGACACGGAATCGCCTGGCGTGAATACATACACGTTGGGACCAAAGACCGTATTATTTTGAGCGTCTGCGGAGCTTCCTGAGACAAGAACCGCCAAAAATGCAGCGCCGAGGAACAGCAACTGAATCGCAAGTACACGTTGACTTCTTTGAAAATTCATTCGAGTGTCACTCCGGGAGTTGATTTGAATAGGTAATGAGCGGTACGTCGCTTTATCGTCATTGCCTTGGGCCTTTGGAGATCTAAAGACGAACCGAAGCGAATCGGGGGGAGCGAGGGAAAGTCGATGCCGTTTGACGCGCCAACATTGCGAATCTGTCGTGTCGAGGAACCTGGTATCCCTGCTCATCTGCTCGTTTTCCTCGATTTTCTGACTGGTACGGTCTGCAATCTTCAACCCCGACAGCCTTGCCCCCAGAGTCTGCTGATGGCAAGTTAATTTGGGTTTATTAACCGATATCCGGCTTGATTGAAACGCCACAAAGTCGCAAGTGTCATTAAGTTGAAAAACGTTACATTGAAGTTCTCGTTCTGCTTAAGACAATCGCGATTGTGGCCACTCGGGAGAAGATCTTCGTGGACTTCTTCCTGCACCCTGCGAGAGGGCTTCGCCGCTCATGGCGATATCGGAGGACAACGTGGCTGCCTGTTGAATCGTTAAGACATTCGCTTCCGGCTTGCGTGAGGTTTGGAATCAATGTCCATGATCTCGAATCTCAGTTGCCCCTAAGTCACATCAAACGGCTGGAATTCGGTTGGTTCGTGCCCGGGGATTCCCGCTTTTTCTAATGTGCGCAGATACATGTGCTCTCGGAAGTAATATCCCTTTCGTACCCTGTGCGTTGAAAAAAACTGGACCCGGTCTGCCTTCCAACGCGTGGGCAGCGCTATCCGTGGAAGGACCACGGTCTCAGAAACGAAGCCGCTAAATCATTACAAGGTAATATTTTCCTATTTATAATCAGCGCGATACAGCTAGACAGAGGCGCGGCGCCTCAGCACGTTCCAGCTGGCGTTAAAAAGGTTAAGCGGCGCGTTAATTTGGATCGGTAAAGAATCGCCCCCGAGATGTGATCGCATGGTTATAATGGTCGCCGCATCGGAGACGTTACCTATGGCCCCCGCAAATCTCGTCTTCAATACAGAGCAGGAAGAAGAATGGCAGGAACTGCAAACTGTGCTTCAGTCCGGTTTCCTTGACAAATCACAGAACCTGAAGCGCTTCCTCGAGTATGTAGCGCATCAGCACTTCTCAGGAAACACTGAACCGGTAAAGGAATACAGCATCGCCGTTCAGGCACTCAACCGCATGCAACAATTTGACCCACAGTCGGACGCAATCGTGCGCGTAACGGCTCACACATTGAGGAAGAAACTGGAGCAGTACTATGCAACGGAAGGTGCCGACCATCCAATCCGGATCAAGCTCCCCGCCGGCAAGTACGTCCTGAAGTTCGAGCGCAAGGAGCAAGTGGTGTTGCCCGCGGACGTTCCGCCAACTTTGCCACCTGTCCAAGTGGTTCCAGGTGTACGGTCATCGCGACAAATCACTTCCCTGCACCTGTCAATTCCGGGAGCAGCTATTTTGTTGTTGCTTGGAATCTATTTCTTCTACCGGTACGAGCTACATCCACGATCCGACAATACGGCACCTCTTGCAAAAACCGTCGAGCCGCGAAATCTAACCGAAACTCCCGGCGCAGCAGCAGATCAAACCCTCCGCATTCGTTTTGGTCCAGCCTCGCGTTCCTATACCGATGCAGCTGGGCAAATGTGGCTCGCTGATCGGTTTTGCACGGGCGGCTCGACCTTCTCACACCCAAATCACGTGATCCAGGGGACAGACGATCCAACACTTTTTCAGGAGGGACGCGAGGGGAAGTCTCAATGCAGGATTCCTGTTCCGCCAGGGAACTATCAACTTATGTTATTGTTCGCTGAAACCGCTGGGGATAAAGTGGCAGCGCGGCAGGTCAACTTTAAGATCAACAATTCGCTAACCGCGGAATTGGATGTTGTGGATGAAGCGGGAGGCGACGATATTGGCCTCGGGAAAGTCTACACGGGAGTCCATCCCATGGATGACGGCACCATCCACTTGGATTTCGTTTCCGATGGGGCCTTTCTCGATGCAGTCGAAATTGCACCTGCAGCGCCGGATGGCAGCGCTGTAGTGCGAATGATTGCTGGTCCGGTGGCCTTTCATGACAATCAGGGAAATACATGGCTGCCGGAGCGCTTCTTCCAGGGCGGCAGGCGGACGTTTCATCCAGATAACTTACAAAAAAACGAAAATTCGAAGCTCTTCGAATGGGCGCGATACGGTCATTTCCATTACCGCATTCCGGTTGTGGCCAGCAAGGACTACAAATTACATCTCTATTTCTCCGAGAGATGGTTTGGTGTCATCAATGGGGGGCCAGGAGGGCCAGGGAGCCGCGTTTTCGATGTTTACTGCAATGGCAAAACGCTGCTCAAAGATTTTGACATCTTGCAAAGCCAAAATGGCGGAGCTGCGATCATGACCTTCGATCATGTAAAACCCACCGCCCACGGCATGCTGGAACTCGACTTCATGCCCGTCAAGAATTATCCGCTCATCAACGCCATCGAGATAGAGCCCGAATAGATCTCTTGAATGCGCGGCCAAGGCCAGACTAGAACTGACGATCAGTCTGCTCAGTGATCGCCCAAATGGGTGAACTGGCGAATGACTCTGGCGCATTCAACCAAATCGGTGCTGTGGTTAGAAGCACGAATGCAACTGTAAGACTGATTCCAAGCAGATTGAGTTTCATCGCAATCTCTCCTGATCGACATCTAGCTATGAATCTGTTGTACTCGGCGGAGATTTGGGCTCGTGCGAACTCGCGCGTTATTTCTACGGTGAACCTGCGTCCGCCATTGATCGCCGGTGCGTAACCATCCGCGACGACGCATCAGCAATGCTAGCCAGGTTCTTGCCACGAGCGTTTGTCACCGATGCCTTTCTCGCTTCGAGCGGCTTCCAAAACGCCGAATGCTTTCGCCATGCCAGAAATCAGCGGTCAACCCGCGCGATCATTATAAAAACCAGCAGATCTTCATCTCATCGTCCATCTCTCTACGGCGATCGTCTCACTCGTCAGCCTTCCGCCTGGTTCTGGTCGACCAGGCGATCGAATGCGAGTCCGCTCGTGGCCTCTCCTCGACCAGTTTGCTTCTGGGCGCGCAACCACGTGTACACCTCGCCCTGCGTCCAGCGCGCGCGCGCGTAGTACTGGATAACGCGGGCGCCGGCTCGCGGGACCTCTTCCTCATGCAGAAAATACGTCTGAGCCGGGGTAAGGTCAAGACCCTGTCGCAAAAGCGACGTGAGCGGTTGCACTTTCTGCGCCGGGTTGGAATCGCCCACCAGAATGCGCGGCATCGCAGCACGCTGCAACTGGATCTGCCGGTTGTTGTTGGGCACCTGAACCGGGATGAAAGGAATCCAGTTCTCCGGCACCGAATTCATGGCCTGGAATCGAACGGCGGCAGCCAGTGCAGGCGGCGTTCCGCTCCCGGGAATCAGCGACTGCAGGTAGTTGAAGGTTTGCTTTGCAACCTCACTTCCGGGGCGGCTGATGCCGCTTGCCAGCGGCACCGTCTTTTCTACGCCCCACGCCATGTTGGCGACCTCGTCGCGAACCAGGAACACCTCTTCCTGCAGCGGGCCGTATTGTGCCGAGGCCAGGGTTGGCAGCATGAGAAGCGTCGTGTCGGCCGAGTTGCTGCCCGCGGGTGCGTTGAGGATGTTGATGGTGAACATACTCCAGCGACCCCATGCCTCATCCGCACCCTGATCGGCTGCCTGAATCCAGAGGCGGTCGCCGAAAACGTTTGTTACAGCCATGCCACGGACCTGGGCCAGCGAACCTGAGGGCAGCGTGCACGGTATCACGAACCAGTCGTTCGAGTACACGAGAGCGAACTCAATGAAAAGCAGCTTTGCCAGATCCGTTGTGCTGGCGTCAATGTTGCCGAAGTTGGTCGCGTGATCTTCGAATGTCCACCAGCGCGTGTTGGGCATTCCTGAAAAAGAGACAGGGATTGGAATGGTCGTGAACGGCTTGTCGGGTGGAAGGCCGGTTGTCTCAGAGCCGGGAACGCTGCCCAACGTCTTGATGCTTGCATCCAAATCGAGGCTGTACCAATCAAGCTGGCCTGATGAGTAGTCGTTGGCGACGTAGACTTTCTCGGTTCCGTCAGGCAGGGGCGCCGATGCCGCAAATTGATAATCCAGGTGATCGGGCACCCAAGCATCGTCTGCGGACGACGCCGGTACGGCGAGAAATCTGCCGGCCCACGCAATGAATCGTTGTGCTCGATTGTCGAGAGCGCCCTGGTCTCCGAGTGCGATGCCGACGACGCCGTCGTAGGCGTGATGCACTGGATTGGCTAACAGGTATTCGAGCAGCGCGCCGCCGTCCATGGCACGGCCAGCCAGTGCCTGATAGGTCTCCCAGACCTCGGGATGAGAGCAGAGTTCGACATCTTTGCTCTGCGTTGGATCCGGCTTTGAGATCGGATAGGCCGTTGTGAAAGCGGTGCGATAGTCCGCCACATCGGCAATGAGCGCGAACCACTGGCGCGCCATGACGAGACGGAGGTCCAGTGCAAGGGATTGCAGTTGGCGGTGGAGCGGCACGGGGCGACGTTCGACCTTGGCCTCCAGCGGAATTGAAGAATCAAAAAGCTGGGGAGCGCCATCTGCAGCGCGATACTTCATGAGCCGCGTGGTGGATAAGAGCAGTTTGGCGAAGACGGGTGAACCTGCGTCGCTGCCGCGAAACTCGCCCATCTGCCACTGTTTGGTCAGCATCCAGAGCGCATCGCGAACTTCGGCGCGGAGAGCGCGATCGAAGTTCTGCGAGCGCGGACGTGATTCGAGGCGGTTCCAGGTGGTAATCGCCGGGAACAACCGTTGGGTCAGCGCGGTCTTGATGTCTCCAACCGCCACTTGGGTGGGCATTCAGCTTCCTCCTTGCATTCGCGCTATGACGCCATTGGCAGCAGTAAGTGGAGTGGCGAGGGTGATACCGTACGTCGTGCTCGCGGTCACGGTGGCGGGCAGAAAACGAGAGTACACCGTCGGATCGAGAAACGCCGGTTCGACCGCGCGCTTCTTAGCGAGATCGAGTGTTTCGTTCAGCGCACCGACGAGATCCGCCCATTGCCACGAGCCGGTGTTGGAAGCTGAGACAACCAGCAGCATCGTCTGCGGCGGCTCGTTATCCGGACGCGCGTAATTGAAGGTGATTCCAGTGTCGCGTGTGGCCGCGGGAATTACTTCTGTCCATTCGTCGACCATGATTCCGCATTGTTGAGCGACCGGACTGAATGATTGCGAATAGAGGCATGTGTAGAGAAGCCGATCGCTCGTAATGGCTGGTGTATCCGGAAACTGTAGCGCGCGCCACGGCTCACCAGCGGAGAAGGGCAGCTGAATCGGCGTGAGAATGGGCGGGGTAAGGCCGAATGCAGAAGCCAGCATGAGCACCGATTCCCACGCGCGAAGCGGCTCGCGGACTCTGGCTGCCGCGTAGAACCATTCATCGATGGGAAAGTCGATATTGAGCGTTGTCTTGAGGTACGTAAAGAGATCGCCCGCGGTGGAAGCATTGATCGCATTGGCCCACTCGCCGCCTTGCGCAGTGGAAACCGTGAACTCGGGAATGATCTGGAAATCGTCGCCCATAAGCGCTTTGGCCGCGGCGATGAGTGCCGTTATCTGGTCTGCGGCTGAAGCGGCCGAAGCCGCTTGGGTAAGGTCTGCGTTGACTGTGACAATGCGCGTCTTCGCAACGGACAATTGACTCGTCAGAGCGCGGGAGATGTCCTGCGTAATGGTGATTGCCTGATCACCTATTGAAGAAACATCGAATGGCTGGGAATCGAACTCGGCCGTCGTGAGCGCCGTGGTCGAGGAAAAAACAGTGGCGAAGGAGCTGCCCGTGCCGTTTTGAATTGCCTGAAACTGCGCAAGACGGTTCTGCAAGGCAGTTCCCTTGGCAGGCAGCGCAGCGCGCATGAGCGCGGGAGTTGCCGGCAGCGGATCGAGTGCTGCGCTGACAATGAGTTCGGCTGCCTGCAACGCGGCGAACCGATCAGCGTCGCTGGTTGCGGCGGAGAGAGCGTCGTAAGCGATCAGGGCTTTGTTGAAGTCGGTCAGCTTCTGCGTCCAGCGCACGACCAGGGCTCCGATTTGCGCGAGCAGGTCGGCGAATGCCTGGTGTAGCCACACATAGATAAAACCCCAACCCGAGGAGGGAAGCGTGAGACGGGCGGCACGCTCGATCAGGGCCACGCCTTGTGCAAGGAATGCATCCACCTGCGAGATGATCTGAGTACGGTTCACCGTCGTGTCGAGCAATAGCGGAGCAAGCGTGGTATTGACGAAGTTATCGATATCCCCCGAGAGGGTGGTCAGAGCCGCCAGAGGAGCCGTTATGCGGCTCTGGTCCAGGGAGACGGTGGAGTTGTCCTTCTGGGTGGCGTCGTTGGCACGCAAGACGTCGCTCGCGCGCAATGGACGGGACTGGGTAAGCAGCGAGCGCAGGTTGCGCAGCAAAGGCCCGCTCTCGAAGACGCTAAACCGGCCAGCCGGCGCAGTGATGTACTGGATCTGGATCGAAGCATCCGGTCTTGGGTTCCATGTCGAGAGGACATAGCGCTGGATGCGATCATCCATCTCGGCCATGGCCTGCACGTTGTCCGGCTTCAGCAGGTAAAGGGCATCGATAGGGTGTAATCCCAGGTCGGCGAGCGTTACCGCGTGCTGCTGCGGCGCGGCGGTGACAGGATCGGTCCACGTGACAGTGCAGGCGATCTGATCGAGTGGCGGCAGCATGTTGGTCAGCCAGTCGTCGATGGCCGGTTCAGCCTGCGCGCGCGGCGTTGCGCCGACAGGCGCGGCGAGCCCCGGACGAAACTGGATAGCGAAGCGATGCGTCAGCCCGATGCCGGGAGGCGACGTGTCCGCGATCCCCGGCTCGGGCGGGAAATTACCGGTGGTGTATGCGGCAATCGTGCTGGCCACTCGGTCGTAGTTGCCCTGCACGGCTTGATACACACCCTCAGCGAGCGCCAGGTCCGCAATGGCGTCGTAGGAATTGAGCAATGCGTCTGCTACGCCGTCCAGCGCGGTCTGCTCGTTTGGCGCTGCCGTCGGTAGACCTGTGACGCCCCATGGGTAGGCGGCAATCTTGCTCTGCGTGATCTGATCGACGAGCTTTTTGCCATCGAGCACGTTGCGCGCTTCAATCGCTTCGATCGGCACATCCGGCCCGGTCTGCGTCGATGCCAGCGCGTCGGCAACAAGCGGAAACTGCTTACGCAAAGGATAAATAAACTTATCGACTTCGGCGAGATCGTAGGCATCGTGCAGGCCGAGCTCGAACTGGTAGCCCAGCAATGCGCCGAGGCTTTGGCCATTTCGAATCCCCTCAATCAACGCGAGGGCAACGCGCACGCGATCAGAAGAGAGATTGACAGAGAGCTCTCCGGAATTGTCGCCATCCGCTTGAGCTGCCACAAACCCGGCGCGAAGGATGGCGGCAGCATCAGCGTGCGGGATGGACGGAGCATGGATGAAGCCACCATTGTTTGCATCTGTCATCAACGGGACCGTGCCAGGAAATTGCGCGGAAAGATCCGGCGGCAGCTGTGCCGGCTCCAGCTGATCGTCGGAGGGATGAAGATCTTCAACCCACGCGTACGCACCAAGGTAGAGCCCGCCTGGTTGTCGGTTCTCTTGTCCTGCCGCGAGTTGAGTCTGGATATGCTGGTTGACCAACCCCAGCAGCCATGCATCATAGCGGTAGGAGCAGGTGTCAATGTGCTCGGCGAAAACGCGTTCCAGTTGCGCGGTTGAAGCGTTGACAAGGATCTCCAAAGCGCCAATCTGCGCGGCAAAATCGGCGGCCTCGGGCGCGGCAAAGAGTCGCAGCGCGATGAAGTCGCTTACGAGCTGAGTGGGGCTTCCGGTGATACGGCTTTCGGTCTTGTAGAGTGCGCCGAAGCGGCTCTCAGTTGTGCCGGGCGCTTCGGCGACATGAACGAATGTCGGCTCGACGCGCATCGCCAGCAGCTCAGAGGCGGAGAGAAATCCCGCGGAGCTGTGGAGGTTGTAGCTGGTGTTGTAATAGCCAAGCATCAGGGCATGGCGCAACATCAGATAGAGCAGCGCCTGCGGGGTCTGATCATTGGTGAAGCCCGACTCCTGACGCAAGGCATCAAGCGACTGCGTTGACGCATCGAGGAGCCATTGAATGTAGTTGCGATTGTCGGGAGTGTAGGCGCGAACGGGAGTGGTTTCTGACAGCGCGCGGTCATCAACGATCGTCGCGATCTGCGGATTGTCGGTAAGGAAAAAGTGGTTGAGCAGATCGGGGAGCGCAGCCCCGCTATAGCCCAGCCGGCCGAGCAGTGCGATCGCCAACGCCTGAAGATTCAGGTTCGTGATAGCGGTGATCCATGCGGGGCCGAGAGCGAAGCGGTTGAACATGTTGAAGAGTTGCCCGAGGCTTTCAGCATTCCGCGAATAGTACTCGATCGAAGATGGATTGAGGCCTACGATGTCGAGGAGGGTTTGATGAGGATCGCCGCTCTTGCCGATCCAGGCCGCATTCTGGCTCATATTTGCCCAGTCGGCATCAAGCTGTCGCAGCAGGCTGTACAACGAAGCCGAAAACGAATTCCGCTTCCGCCCATCCTCGGGAAACCACTGGAT
>JBAWCO010000019.1:0-2464 GCA_049590315.1 Occallatibacter sp.
CGCAGTCGATAGCAATGAAGTCAGTCCCAGAGCCGCCAGGTGAAGTGGTGTCGCTGACCTGCGCGGAAGCCAGCGATGTGCCAAAAGCGTCAACGGCTGCCACTGTGTAGTAGTAAGTCGTCGATGCCGCAAGGCCCGTGATGGTCGTTGAGGTGCCCGTCGAAGTGCCTACCTGCGTGGTCGGATTGGCCGTGGTCCCGCCGTACACCACGTAGGAGCTTACAGTGCAGTTGGCTGGAGGGGTGGGCGCGGTCCAACTCAAGCCGATAGCGCTGGAGGTGGTCGAGGTCACGGTCAACCCCGTCGGAGCCGCTGTATCAGCAGAGCAGGACGCAGCCAGAGTCTTAGTCGAAGCCTGCGTTGAAGCTGCTGATGAACCGTCCGTATCGACTGCATTTACCGTGTAGTAGTAAGTTGTCGAAGGACTCAGGCCGGTGTTGCTAAAGCTGGTCGCTGTCAAGCCGCTGGCGATTTGCGTTGTTGGATTCGCCGTCGTTCCGCCGTACACGTTGTAGGTGACCGGCGAACAGCCTGTCGGCGGAGTTACGGCCGACCAACTCAATCCGATAACGCTGGAAGAAGAAGCGGTAGCAGTCAATCCACCGGGTACGGGAGGCACCGCGTTGCAAGCGCTGACGGTCTTGATCGCTTCGATGCCGTTGATGAATGGATTATCCACGCTGCCATCGAACAACTGTACGATGATCTGGCCGTACTTATCGGCATTGGTTGTGAACTGCTCGACGAGCGCTTTATCCCCACCCGCCAACGCGTATACATCGAAGTTGGCAAGGACCCTGGTTCCGTTGATATTCACGTTGAAGATGCGCTTCCCTGCCGCTGTCCAGTATGTTTCAGCGAAGTGCAGGTTCACCGTATATGTTGCGTCGGCTTCGAGGCCCTGCAGAACATACGTGAAGGGCACGTAGCGCTCTGAGTTATAGACCGCTGCCGGGGCAGCGTTAGCTACGCCCGATGTTGAGACAGTCGCCGTATTTGTGGATGTATCTCCGCCGTTGTAGTCCTCGTCTCCGACGAAACCGCCCACAGCAGTTGTGCCACCCGAGTCGATGGCGAGATCAGTGATGGTCCCGGGCTCGGCGCCGACTGGGTTGCTGCCTGTGGCCGGAAGAATCTCAATCGCATTGACCGTGGGATTCAGGTCAGTTGCGGATGAAGTTCCCTTTGTGGTTTCAATCTCGATGATCCCGCTCTCATCCGCCTGAGTGTAAAACTGTTCCACGACGGCTTTGTCCATTGCGCCCGCAGCGCCATAGATATCGAAGTTAGTGAGAACCTGTTGGCTGTTGAGGGAGACGTTGAAATTGCGCAGGCCTGCGCCGTTGTTCGCAAACTCCACAAAGTGTAACCGAACGTTATAGCCGGCCAAAGGAGTCAGGCCGGTGATAGTCCATGCCGCGGCACCCCAACGCTCGGTGTTGTAAACCTCTTGCGGCGCCGGATTGGTTACTCCCGACGTGTCCACTGTAGTAAGTCCTGCCGGCGGACCGGCCTGCCAGTGATAGTTGGTGGCGCCGCCCAGAACAAAGTTGGAAGCCATGTAGGTCCCAAATGCATACCCGCCGGCACTCAACTGAATTCCAGTGCTGTTGCCGGGAGCCTGGGTAGCTGCGGTCGCGTTGGACAAGGCGGACTCGCCGCCCCAGTTTGCGGAAACAACCGTGTAGTAATAAGTCGTACCGGGCTGCAATCCGGTGTGGACGTAGGAGGTTCCGGTGACGCCCTCAGCCACCAACGTTGTATCACTTGGCGCGGTTCCTGATGTAGTGCTGGCATAAATGTCATAGGTGACATTTGCTGTCGTACTTGCCGTCCACGTGAGGCTAACTGCGTTGCTGGCAGTTGCGGTCGCTTTGAGATTTGTAACAGGAGCCGGAGTTCCGGCAGACCACGTATTGTAGTGAACATACTGGATGGTCAGATTCGAGGGAAACCCCTGGCCATTTGGCGTGCCACCGTTGCCGCCGACTCCCGAGCTGAGAATCAGCTGATAGGGCTTGTTCGTGGACCACTGATCGGTTGCACCGATATTGTAGTGGTGAAGATCTGCATACAACACACCATCCAGGAAATACTGCAGGTGATATGGAGCCCACTGCGTTGTGAATTCATGGAAGCCGTTGTCAAAGGTCGCGCCTCCCGTCAGGTTAACGGCAGAACTGATGCCTCCATACTCGTAGTAGGTTTGTCCATCGGTTTGTCCGCCGTGAACGGTGGAACCGTTATGTTGATTGTTCTTTGACTGGAGTTCCATCATGTCGAGCTCGCCGCACCAGGGCCACGGCGTACCCGTATTGTTGCTGGCGCCCATCGCCCAAATCGCCGCGCCCATGCCGACTGCGGAGGGATTCTGGGCAACAAAATCAATCTGTCCATACGGGCCGATGCCGGTCAGCGGCAAACTCTTCAGCCTTGCTGATGTGTAATTTGTTTGACCTGAGCC
>JBAWCO010000020.1:0-8857 GCA_049590315.1 Occallatibacter sp.
GTGCAGTACGGCGCGTTGAGTGGCGCCTTTTCGGATTAGGCATGATGCAATTCCTTTCGTGTCTCCGCCTACTTCTCCAGACCAACCGGTCTGTCTGCCTTCCGGCAAAGACGGAACACCCTCAATCTCTTGGGGTTATGTTCGGGACTTGATCCGGCCACGGAGTCCAGCCAGCGCTTCCCAGCGGGGGTCGCTCGGACCCTCATCGCAGTGGCACGGTTGACTGTTGCGGTTCTGGCCGCAGCGCGGGCAAAGTCCCTTGCAATCCGGCTTGCACAGCGTCCTGACCGGCAGAGACAAAAGTACCTGCTCCCGCAGCACATCTTCAAGCAACAGACTGTCTCCTTGATAATACCCGATTTCCGTTTCCGGCGCAGTAATTGACCGTTCCGGCGCCTCCGAATCCGCTCCCGCCGGCCGGAATATCAGGTCAAACTCGGCGCTCAGGGGAACTTCTACCGCCTCCACGCACCGCGCACACGGAATCTCGAACTTGCCTTGAAACCGTCCCCTCAAGCGTATATCGGCCACAATATCTTTCGGCCCGCGATGCTCGTGCAGCACCTCGGCCTGTCCCGCCGTGGCCAATTGGCCAACCTGCTCGGCCTCTTCGCCAAGATCGACCGCTCCCGGCCCCAGTTCCAGGTCGAAATCGATCGGTTCCCGCTCCAGTTCACTTACCTTGAATTCCATCCTTTGAGCGTAAAGCATTTTCTGAACTCGCGCATAGAAACCGCGCAGAAGAGACGACTCTTCTATTGGCGCAGCAGTTTGCAGGTGAAGGCAGAAATTGACTTTTTTGCTGATAACTGATATAATACTAAAGTGGCTCTTGCCGCGGAACTCGTCTGTTCTTAACCCAAAATCGGAGGCACCTCATGGACCAGCAAACTACTGCGATCGAACGCTTCTTCCACGACTTTGAACGCAACAGCGAAACCTTGAATACGCCCGCGATTGTTTCCCAATTCGCCGACGTCTTTTTTGCCGCCGGCCCCCAGGGGGCGCAATGTGTGCGCGTCACCGACTTCGCCAGCGCCTTGCCAAAGCGCAAGCAAATCTTCGACAGCCTCGGCCTTCAGACGACTTCGCTCGCTTCTCTGCAAATAAACCGGTTCGATTCCCGTTATGCGATGGCTCATACGCAATGGCAAATGACCTTCGTAGACAAATCCGGCGATAAGCAGCAGGTGCTGACCGACTCGTTCTTTATCATTGACACGGCAGTTGAAGGCTTCAAGATTATCCTCTACCTCGCCAGTCAGGACCCCACAACCCTTCTCAAAAATCGCGGCATCTCACCCGTATAGCCAATTCTGTTGTGCGTCTCACGACGCTGTACACGTCCAGTCTCTTCCTTCCGCCTACGCTCCGGCGTATGCGGAAGATGGAGCAATACGTCAAAATACAGAGGAATGACCGAAAAAGAAGCACTCGAACCCGCATCGCGGTTCATCGTGCGCTCGGCAGCTGATGTCGATATCCCGCACCTGATCCCGCTCATCAACTCTGCCTTCTCTATCGAAACCTTTCTCGAAGGCACGCGAACCGACGAGGCCCGCCTCGCGATCATGATGGAAAAAGGCACCATCCTGCTTGCAGAAGACAACTCCGGGCAACTTCTCGGCTGCGTTTACATGGAAGTGCACGGCTCACGTGGTTACCTGGGCCAGCTCGCAGTCGATCCCACTCGTCAGGGCTCAGGCCTCGCCCGCCGCGTTGTCGAAGCCGCTGAAGATCATCTGCGCTGTCAGGGTTGCGAAGCAGTCGACATCACCGTCCTCAGCCTGCGTCCCGAATTGCCCCGCATCTATCGCCGCTACGGATACATCGAAACCGGTATAGAGGAGTTCCATCCTACGCAGCCCCTAAAGCCCGGTGAGAAATGCCATAGCATTGTCATGTCCAAAAGACTTTAGGGTGCCTTAGTCGCATCCGGTCCATGCAAATACTCGCTCGCAAAGTTCAGGAACGCCGGCCAGTTCGGTGCCGGCGTGTGCCCTCCACCGTGCTGCCGGAAACCCAGGTCCCCACCGACTACAGCCGTCTCCATCGCAGGGAATTCTGTTGTTCCCAAATCCTTCTTCCCTAGCAGTCGATAGACAGGTCCTGCGGCTACTTCGGCTAGAAACATCCCTTGTCCATCTGCCCAGCCGTCGCCGGGTTTGCCTGGCTCATTTTTTACGCTGGTGCCTGCGCCTATAAACACAGGCCTGGGTGCGCACAAAGCGATCAGTTCGTGGTTATCTACCGGTAGATCTGCTGGCGTAAGCGGGCCTGCATATTTTAGAAGATTTACGCCCATCCAGTAAAAGTAAGGTGTCTCGATATGACTGAGCGGCTCGCCGTAAATGTGCCGATAGAGTTTCGCGCCGCCTTCGCCCGATGAACTCGAATACAACACGGCGAAGCGCGGATCGTACGCCATGGCTACCAGCGCAGCCTTGCCCATGCGCGAGTGCCCCTCGATTCCCACCTGCTTTGCGTTGACGACCCTATCGGTTTCCAAGTAGTCGAGCAGGCGGCTCGCACCCCAGGCCCAGGCCTTCAGGCCGCCCCAGTCCTCCAGCTTGCGAGGCTGCCCTTTGTTCATCAGCCCGATGATTCCCTCCGTCATCCCCGCCGCATCATCCGCCTGGTAGCTGGTTGGAGAGAGCACCGCGAATCCCCACCCCCTCGCCAACACCTGTTGCTCCCATGTCTGTCCGTAATCGCCCAGCGCTCCTGAAGTGGTCTCCGAAATCGGTCTCACCAGTGAAGCCTTGAATTCACCTGCGAATGCCAACTCCATAATCACTGGAACTGGACCTTTCGCATCCGCCGGCGTCGTCAGCGTCGCGTCGATCGTGACTGCAATTTGCGGGTAATTGGAGTTGTCCACGTGCCCCGCCAATCGTTGGGTTACTACCGCGACGCCTCTCATCTTTTCAGGCGTCGTACTCATCACTTCCCAGGACACCCGCGGCAGGTTCGCTGGAGTCCGTCCCAACACCTCGCGGTCGTAATCCTCAACAATCTCCGGCCTCCGCACCTTCCACCACTCTTTAGCAGTCGTCACGGGTTTCCCGCTCTTTTCTATCAGCGGATCGGGCAGTTTTGGATACACCTTGGCCTTCGACTCGTCCCAGTTAGCGTCCTTTTCCGTACCCGGCCGCAGTTCCTTGATGCCCAGCAGATCCATCTCCCGCTGGTGCTCTTTTTCAGCAACTGCCTTCGATGCCGATTGCATCGGCACTCCGTTGAGCAGAGGCGGAGCGGATTGCGTTGCCGCAGGAGCCGTGGGCGAAGAGGCAGGCGCTGTCTGCGCCACCACAAAGTACGCAGACGAACAGGCAATCATCACAAGAAACGCAACCACAAACCATCGGCGGTAAAACTGGCGCAATTCACGCATGCAAGACCTCACTCCAAGAGAGTCTATCCGCAGACGGCGAAACGGGCCAAGGATATCGATTCCCTTGATTCTTGCAAGTGCCGCCTATTGGTCGAGGCAATGCCGCTTTAACGTCCCAACAAGCGCGCGAACTTCGAGCCGTGCGGAATAGTCCCAAATGCGGGGCGCGTCGCGAATGTAAATCCAAACAGGATCTGTTGCCGAGGCGCGCCGGCAGTGTACGTCTTCACGTACGCTCCATCGAGCACCAGCCATGAACGCAAGCTGAAAGACACCCCGGAAAGCGCCGCGCCATACCTATCTGCCGTTCCGGGTTGAGGACCTCCGTAGCTTTCCAATATCAACGCCAACTTCCCGGTCATTTGCCGAGTGAGCGCCATACCGAACTGAGCCGCGCCATCGTGCCCGCCAGCCTCGCCCGTGAGTGTGCCTACCGTATTGAAGTCCAGATGATTCCGCCCCAAATCGCGACTGGCGATGAATGCGAATTGATGATCGTTAAAGCCGGTTCCAAAGCCCTTGGCAGGGTTTGCTGTGGGAATCTTGATTCCGTAGCTGAAGGCCATTGCGGGCACCCATCGACCTTGCTCAAGAAAGCGATATGTCAGGTTGACACACTGATCACCCACGCCCACCAACGGCGAACTCCCCGCACCGCTCTGTGAGACGCGGTTTATTAATCCCCAGCGCAAGTCGAGTTTCGGTGTCAGCCCGAAGCGCATACTCGATACGAGCATTCGCTGCTGTATCCCGCCACCCATTGGTTGGCCGAGCCATCCAAAATCGGACTCCAGGATGCCGCACTGCGTGGTCGTGGCCCCAGCATCCCAGTTCGGGCGGCTGGGCGAGGACACGACGTCGCCCTGAGTACACCGATCGAATTCTCGCTGCGGTGGTACCCGCACAAAACCGGCGCCGCTCATAGCGGCTGGATCAAGCGGTTGTACCGCGAGCGCCTCAGTTACCGAATTTCTAGATTCCCTCTCAATTTCCGCCCCGGCCGCTGCAATCGTCCAGTTGCAGGCAAGAAGTGCCGTGCCGGCCAAAATGATTTTCCATTGTCTTATTCTCATTAAATTTGTCTCCGCACCACTTGGGTTCATCGACAAACTTGAGTTTTTCCTTATGAAACTCGGTGAAATGTGGGAAATGTGCAATCACCGAAGTAATTGAGTACCAAAGGTCGGAGTGTCCCAAAACGATTCATTCAAGTTGATTCCGAACACGTCGATGAAAGAAGCGAATCAACTGAGAGAGGGCATCGCTTATGCATTGGCTTCGCAACCTACCCGTTTCCCGCAAGTTCCTTTACGCATTCGGCCTCGTGTGTGGGCTCTGCATCGTGTTGGGTATATACACCTTCATCACTTTCCGAGGCATTGAGGAGAAGAACGCCGAAGTGAGTCAAAACGACCTCCCCTCCGTGATTCTGCTGGCGAGCGTCCGTGAGACGATCGGTACGGTGCGGCGAGAGGATCTCCACCTCTTGCTCTGCACAACACCGGCCTGCCTCGCGGACGAAGGCGCGAAACGCACGGCAGCGATCAACGCCTTCTATACGGCCGAGAAGAGCTATGAACCCCTGATTGACGATCAGGGAGAGCGCGATAATTGTACGAAGCTCGTGGCGGCATTTGGCGAATACAAGGAAGCCAGTGATCGCGTGACCGCGCTGTTGATGGCCGGCAAGACCGGCGACGCTTTGGACCTGCTGTTGTCTGACGACGTGCGTGTCCACTTGGAAGAGGCACTAGCAACGAGCGGCAAGGCGCTCGACATCAATGTCAAGAGTGGAACAGAGCACTCCAATGCCGCCACGACGGCCAGCCACAACGCCACTTGGATCAATGTGGGAGTGACAATCCTGATCGTTGTACTCTGCGCACTGATCGGATCGTTGCTGACACGGGTGATTGCGCCGCGCCTGGCTAAAGTGCTGGCCGGCCTGGAAGGTTTGGCCGCGAAGGATTTGACCATCTTCGTACAGGCAACGGGAAGGGACGAAATTGGCCGTGTTGCGAATGCATTCGACGCCAGCGTCGAGTCGATTCGGGCAGTCTTGCAGTCAGTGGCTAAGGGCGCCGAAACGCTTTCGGCGGCCACCACAGAAATCAGCGCCCGTGCCGTCCAAACAGCCGGCAACGCCCGCACGCAATCCAGCAAAACCAATCAGATTGCCGCGGCGGCGCAGGAGATGACGGCGACCATCGGCGAGATCAGCCACAATGCAGAGAGCGCGGCAGGCGCAAGCCGTGAGTCGGCCGAGGCCGCCGATCAGGGTGGATCCGTCATGCGAGCTGCCACAGCCACCATGGAAAAGATCGCTTCTGCCACCACCTCGGTGGCCGAAAAGATGACGTCACTTGCACAACGTTCCGAGGAGATCGGCAAGGTGGTCAATGTGATTCAGGAGATCAGCGAGCAAACCAACCTGCTGGCCCTGAACGCCGCTATTGAAGCCGCGCGCGCAGGTGAACACGGCCGCGGATTTGCGGTAGTTGCGGGCGAGGTACGCCGGCTCGCGGAACGCACCAAGGGTGCGACCGAAGAGATTGCGGGAACGATCCGCAGCATCCAGGAAGAGACTCGGGAAACCCTTGAAGTCATGCACGCGAGCCGCTCCGCTGTAGAAACCGGCATGGACGAGACCTCCCACGCACGCAAGAGTCTCGAAGTCATCATCTCGTCTTCAAAACAGGTGGAGCACCAGATTCAAATGATCGCCACTGCGGCCACCGAGCAGACCTCCGCCTCCGGCGAAATCTCTGAGTCCGCCGGCCATATTTCGCAACTCTCCGTTGAAAATACGCAGGGCGCTGAAGAAGCTGTTGAAGCCCTCAAGAACCTCGCCTCCCTGGCCAGCGATCTCGACGGGATGATTCGTCAGTTCCGCCTCGACGATGACAACCAGTCAGGCGGAAGGCTGGCCGGCGGGAGGCAGTCGGCCTATCAGCCGGCACTGCGCTCCGCGCATTCTTAGAGCGGTTCTCCAATTCACGTCGAGTCGCGAACTGCATTCGAAGGAGCTTTTACTTCCACCCCAGGGACTAAAGACCCGTTCTTGAGGGCCCCGGGCGGGAAAAAGCCCCTTTGCTGCACTGGCTCCCTCTACAGCAATTGGAGAACCGCTGTAGGTCGTCGGAGTCTGGTTAAGTGCGCGCGCTGCGCCAGCGTAGCGCGTGCAAATAAGCGCAGGCAAAAGTGAAATAGAAGGTACAAAACAGGCACAAACTGCACGTTATTTGACTCTAAATGAGCTTTAATTAACCTGGAAAGGTGCCGAAAAGTGAAGGTTCAAGCCACTGTGCCTGCGTTTAGTTGCGCATGCGACCTTCGGAACAAGGCCCAGTTTCTTTCACGTCATGCCACATCGAGTTTCATTGCGCCGGCGCACTCGTGCAGATCAAGGCCTCCCACTGCAAGTTGACGCCGAAACACAATCATCGATGCACGCTTTGCCACCACGGCCAAGGTCAGCAGCGAGGCGACGCAGTCGGCCGCAAAAAGTAGAGGGGAAACTTTCAACGCGAGAACCGTCGTCCAGGCGAGAGTCGGCACAACGACAACGAAGATCATGATCAGCCCCATTTTCACGGCCTGCAGAGCTGCTTTCTCCTGTGCCACTCGCGAGGGCTCAACGCCCGCCGGGCCGTAGGATCTATCGGGTGTGGCACCGAGAAAGCCGAGCATGATGGTTTTGACTGCGCTGTTGGAAAGAATCAGGTGGAGGGGCATGAGGGCAAGATTTCTCGCCTTAAATTCCGGCTCGGCACCCAGGCCCGCAAGCGCCTGAATCTTGCGAGCAAAATCATCGCGTATCAGGGTCTTCAGGAACTGGTCAGTCTTCTCGCCGGGGCTGCCTTCAAGCCTTTTGGCCACCTCGTTCAAGACATTTGTAAATGAGGCTGGATTGCGTTTTTCAAGATCGGAAAACCGATCGGCAAACGATGCGTAGTCTAACTGTTGAAACTCTTTGGTCAGCAGGTCTTGAAATTGGTAGTAATCCCACCCGAAATAAACGGCCAGTTGCAGCACCCATACCCGAACCCTGTTGAGCTGTGTCGACTCTCGCTGGCTTCTGAAGTGAATACCGAGGGTGGTCAGGAGCAGAAGCATCGGAGCATACTCCAGCAACTGGGGCATTTTCAAAGCAAATTCGTTGGGGATAACGGCTTCGATCAGGCGATTGAGAGGCCCGCGAAAAATAAGAAAGGCCAGCGCAAGCAGGCTGAACAGCACGGTGGATTTATTGGCCAAGGCCTTCACGCTCTTCGCCCAGTTTTGAATCTCAAAAAAGCTCGCGATGGTCGTAGTCCGCATCGGCGCGGAGAACTTCTCGATGTAGCTTTGCAAGTGTTTCTTGATTTCGTCTTCGCTCTCGCGGGGCTTTGGAATCGAATCCTGGGAGCCGTTCGTTGCCTGCTCAATGACGCTTACCTGACAGCCGCGCGGTTCCAGATAGGTTTTGAATTGAAAGGCTGCCTGCCTGGCCTGCTCAGCAGAATCATAGGTAACCAACCCTGCCTGATATGCGGCTTGCGGGTGCCCGTCCTGCCAGTAGTCCACCGACCAACGCCCCGCCGCGCCCAGCGATGGACGCGCGCAAACGGTTACGTTCCCATGCAGGTTCATTGCACGATCCTCGTGTAGACAAAGGCTACCATCGATTGAACCGGAGCCTGCATCCGAGATTCTCAATTCTGCGCGGTTACTATGGAAGCGCGCCGGCTCACGGGTTGCAATGCATTCTATGGCGTCGGGGCCATCCTCAGAATTCACATAACTTGCCTATCTCCGGCTACAGGGCGCTATGGTAGCCTCCGGTTGTAGACCCTCCCGGCTATGGAGGGAGTCAACAGTCCCCGTATCTGCATCTAATCTGGAGAGAAACTCGCATGAGCGCCGTCAAGTATGACCTGACCGTTATCGGTTCCGGCCCCTCAGGGCAGCGGGCCGCTGTCGCCGCCTCAAAAATGAAGAAGCGTGTGGCTGTCGTCGAGGCTCGCTCCGTTGTGGGCGGCGTATGCGTCAACACGGGGACCATCCCCTCAAAGACCATGCGCGAGGCCGTGATGCACCTTTCCGGCTACAACTACCGCACGGTCTACGGCATGAACTACCGGGTCAAAGAAAAGATCACGATGGCCGACTTGGCCTTTCGCGTCCAGGGAGTGGTGAAGACCGAGGTGGACGTGACCGAGGCGCAGCTCTCCCGTAACGGAATCGACGTCGTTCATGGCATTGCTCACTTTGTAGATCCCCACCAGATTCGCGTTGAGGGCCCGCTGGGAGACGCCACGCTCGAATCGGACCGCGTGATTATTGCGGTGGGTACCAAGCCCGCAGTGTCGCCCAAGGTGCCTATCAACGGGCGCACCATTATCAACAGCGACCAGGTGCTTGACTTGCCCGTGCTGCCACGAACCTTAATCGTGGTTGGCGGCGGTGTGATCGGCGTGGAGT
>JBAWCO010000021.1:0-17362 GCA_049590315.1 Occallatibacter sp.
AGTTTGACATTTACGGGAGTCCATCCAAGAAACTCCAAGCGTGAGCCGACCAAAGCACACGCAAAGGAGAAACTGGATGGACCAATTGGAGAGTCTAAGCCACACGGTATGGGAGTGCAAATACCACGTGGCATTTATCCCGAAATGCCGCCGCAAGGTGCTGTATGAAGGCCTTCGGCAGCATTTGGGCGAGGTGTTCAAACGTTTGGCTGAGCAGAAGGAATGCCGCGTTTTGGAAGGCCACTTGATGGCTGACCATGTGCATATGCTTGTTTCGATTCCGCCCAAGTACGCGGTGTCGGAGGTGGTGGGCTTCCTCAAGGGCAAGAGCGCGATTCACTTGGCTCGGACCTACGGCGAGCACAAGCAGAATTTAGCGGGTCAGCATTTCTGGGCGCGTGGCTATTTCGTGTCAACCGTGGGACGCGACGAAACGGCGATCCGCGAATACATCCGAAACCAAGAGGTTGAGGACAAGCGGCTGGACCAACTGAGGATGTGGAAGCAGCCGCCGAAAGGTGGCCCCAATAAAGTCGGGGCCGCGTTAGCGACCCCGCTTAAGCCGCTTTAAGCGGCTCACATAATCAAGCCCCCGGCTCTGCCGGGGGTATTGACTGCAGACACGTGGTTCACATGGCGCAGACATAGGGCAAATCGATCTCGGCGGATCGGCCTGCGGTATTCTGAATCAGGCACGTTCCCCCTGCCAGGTTGCATTTGGAGTTTGGGATGGGCGACTTTGTTCTGAACGTCAACGGTGCACACCTCAGCGTAAACGCCTCTTCTGCAGAGACTCTTCTTTCTGTGTTGCGGAACCGGCTGAATCTGACCGGAACCAAGCACGGCTGCGGGGAAGGCCAGTGCGGAGCGTGCACCGTATTGCTCGACGGACAAGCTGCCCGTTCCTGCCTGATTTCAGTGGAGTCGGCGGCCAATGCGAAGATCGTTACCATCGAAGGTCTGGAGCTGAACGGGAAGCTCAGCCCGGTTCAGCAGTCGTTCCTGGATGAGGGCGCCTTCCAGTGCGGCTACTGTACATCAGGCATGATTATCGCTGCCACATCTCTGCTGCATGAGCGGCACAATCCCACCGACGAACAGATTATTGAAGCGATGGAGGGAAACCTCTGCCGCTGTGGCACCTATCCCCGCATCCTCGAAGCGGTAAAACGCGCGTCGCGGTTGCCGGTCGAGAGAGCAACCGGATGAACCCCCTCGATCAACCCCTACTCGAGTTTTCCCGGCGCGGTTCGCCCTGCCAGCCCCGCAGCCTGCCACTAGACCGTCGCGACTTCCTGAAAGTCCTTGGTGGTGGACTGCTCGTCTCGCTCACCCCCACCGCTTTGTGGACCCAGGAGTCGGGCCGGGCCTTCGGTGGTCATGAGCTTCCGAAGGATGTGAACGCATGGCTGCACATTGCGGCCGACGGCCAGGTGAGAGTGTTTACCGGTAAAGTTGAGGTGGGCCAAAACATCCGCACCTCCCTCGCCCAACTCGTGGCCGAGGAACTTCGGGTACCCTTCGATTCAATCACAATGATCATGGGCGACACGGACCTCACGCCCTGGGATATGGGTACCTTTGGAAGCCGTTCCACACCAACCATGGGGCCGCAACTTCGCACCATGGCCTCGGCCGCGCGTCAGATGCTCCTCGATCTTGCAGCACAGCGCTGGAATGTCGCCCCGGCAACCTTGACGACCTCCGACGGCAAAGTAACCGATCCTCAGAATTCGCGTTCGTTCGCTTATGGCGAGCTCACCCGCGGAGAAAGACTCGTGAAGACTGTCTCAGGCGAAGAAAGCCTGACGCCCGCTCGGGAATGGAAGATTGCCGGAATCGCCGTCCCCAAAGCCGAGGGACGTGACTTTGTCACCGGAAATCACAAGTATCCGTCCGACATCACCCGGCAAGAGATGATGTTTGGCACGGTGCTTCGACCGGATGGGTTCAACGCGACTCTCGCATCGCTTGACACCAGTGCGGCGGAAAAGCTCCCCGGAGTCAAAGTTGTGCGCGACGGGGATTTCATCGGGCTGGTCGCTTCCGATGTCTTCGATGCACAACACGCACTGTCGGCAATCCAAGCAAAATGGAACGTGCCCGCGCAGCCTTCGAACCAGGGGCTGTTCGAGTATCTGAAGAACAATCCCGAGGCGGGTCGGGACGACGGCCCGCAACATGTGTCTGGTTCAGTGGCGCAGGCCATGGCCGGCGCCGACCTGAAGCTGGAGGAGCAGTACACTGTTGCCTACATTGCGCACGCGCCTCTTGAACCGCGTGCCGCCGTGGCAGAGTGGGACTCCGGTAAGCTTACAGTCTGGACTGGAACCCAGCGCCCCTTCGGCGTTCGCGATGAACTTGCCGAGGCGTTTCACTTGTCTCCTGCCCAGGTGCGGGTGATCCAACCCGACATGGGCAGCGGCTATGGTGGCAAACATACCGGTGAGGCGGCCATTGAAGCTGCTCGCCTAGCCAAAGCTGTCGGCAAGCCCGTCAAGGTGGTCTGGACACGAAGTGAAGAATTCACATGGGCCTATTTCCGCCCCGCCGGCCTGATCGAGATCACAGCGGGAGTGGGACGCGACGGAACCCTTGTTGCCTGGGAGCATCACAACTACAATTCAGGCCCTGCCGCCATCAACACCCCATACAATATTGCCAGCCAACTCATCCAATACCACCCGGCCAAGTCTCCTCTGCGCCAGGGTTCTTATCGCGGCCTTGCTTCAACCGCGAACCACTTTGCCCGCGAGTCACACATGGACGGCGTGGCCCATGCGACGGAGATCGATCCGCTGGAGTTCCGCCTGAAGAACCTGTCCGACCCCAGACTGCAGTCTGTCTTTCAGGCAGCCGCCGGCAAATTCGGATGGGGCCGATTGAAATCCACGCCCGAGCGTGGCTTTGGCATTGCCGGCGGAGTTGACAAGGGAGGCTACGTAGCTACTTGTGCCGAAGTGGAGATCGATCCCGCCAGCAAACGCGTAAGAATCCGCCGCATCGTTCAAGCTTGGGAGTGCGGCGCCGTCGTGAATCCCGATGGCTTACGCAACCAGCTTACGGGCGCCATCATTCAGGGCGTTGGCGGTGCTCTCTTCGAGAGGATTCTCTTTGCCAATGGCCGGATTCTCAACCCCCACTTCGCGCAGTACCGCGTTCCTCGGTTCAGTGACACTCCGCAGATCGAGATCGTGCTCGTCGACCGTAAAGACTTGCCCTCGGCAGGCGCGGGCGAAACCGGCCTCGTAGGCTTAGCGCCCGCGGTCGGCAACGCAATCTTTGCCGCCTCCGGAATACGCCTGCGCGGCATGCCCATGGCGCCCCAAAGCGGAGTACCAGGAGAATCGAAAACTCAATTCAGGAGTTGATACCAGGAGAGCAGCTCAGAGGTTGATTCCCGGTTTTCGACACCGTCCATGGCACAGACTGGGCTCGTCAAAGTACGGCCATGGCCTTCCTAAAAACGGCACATCATCTTCAAACATTTGGTTATGGCCTCCAAAGCAGGATCGGCCATGAAGAGCGTGCAACTGCTGTTTGGCCAGACAGGATGTAAAGGAACAGTATTTGTTCCTTGGTCGGCATTGCGACTGAAATTCCCTGACCTGCCGTCCTGTGATAGTCACGGAGGCTCCCTGACGCCGCGGCATTTATGAAGGCGTAGAGAAAAGACACTCAAATCAAGCACAAATTCAAGTCGGATCCATCGCCCCAAGCGGAACTGATCCTTCGATGCGCAGACAATATGGCAGGTGCATCGCAGATGCGTCTGCTGCCTTGGGTAACATGACCTCGAGTGCATCGCGAGTCTGTACGAATGTGAGCGGCGCGCCCTGACCCAGCAATGTTACTCGCTCGACTTTCGCCTTTCCGTTCGCAAGCGATGTCACCCGCGCCTGCTGTGACGGGCGTTTGTAGCCGAAGACGTACAGTGCATTTGGGCCTGCCGTGAAACGGAAGTCGGCCTCGCCGGGAGCAGGTGTCTCCTGCCGAGCGACCTTCGGTCCCGGCTGGTCGGTGGAGCCGCCTTTCCAGTCTCCAGGAGCTTCCTCGGGCAGCATTGGTCCCTCACCGAAACGCATCCATGCACGGGTGCCATAGATTCCTTCTCCATGAACGCGCAACCAGTCGCCAATCTCGAGCAGCGACCTCTGCTGCTCCTCAGGAATGGATCCGTCTCCTTTGGGAGAGATGTTGAGCAGCAGATTACCCCCGGTGCTGGCAGCCTCGATCAGTTCGCGAATCACGCTCTGTGCACTGCGCACGCTCATGCCTTCGGTGTATCCCCATGTGCTGCCGATTGCGTCGTCGATTTGCCATCCGGCTGCCGGGTAGATCCATTTCGGCGCGCGCTGTTGCTTCTCGAAATCCTGCACGCTCCCGAAGAGATAGGCGATGTCCTTGGTCGCGAGCGTAGCTTGGCTGCCCCACTGCGCCGCACGGTTGTAATAGTAGGCTGCGGCGCGAAGCTTCACATTGTCATAGCTACGCGGGTTCACGCCATTGTCGAAATAGATCATCTGCGGCTCGTATTTATCGATCTGTTCCTGCACCCGGGCCAGCCAATCTTCCTGAAATGGATTGGAGGCGTTCCCCTCATTCATCTCGCCGGAAATGGGAGGGCCGTAGAAACCCGCGTAGCGCGGGTCGAACTGGTCGTTGGGGACGCCTGCGGCCGGATAGGCAAAGTCGTGGTGCTCCATGCGATGGTTCGAAAGCCCAAAGATCAGATTGCGCTGGCGGACTGCTGAAGCAAGCTCACCAATCAGATCTCGCTTGGGCCCCATCTTGCCTGCGCACCATGGCGTCAGGTCCGAGTCCCACATCGCAAATCCATCGTGGTGTTCCGCGACCGGAACAACGTAGCGCGCGCCGGCTTTCACAAAGAGCTCGGCCCACGCGTTCGGATCATATTTATCGGCCTTGAAGAGCGGAATGAAATCCTTGTATCCGAACTTGTCCGGTCGACCGTAGTGCTCTGTGTGCCACTCGACATCTGTGGTGTACATATGCCGGATGTACCATTCGTTGATCCGCGCCGGGATGGAATACAAACCCCAATGGATGAAGATACCGAACTTCGCTTGATGAAACCACTCTGGAACGCGATAGTGGTCCCGCAGGGACTCCCATGTAGGCGAGAACGGACCGTCAGGCATCGGCTTCGGCTTAGCATACGCATCGGCGGAGCCGGCAGGCGCTCCGTTCTGGGCGTATATCGGTGAACGAGCAACCGAAGACAACAGCGTACTTCCCGTTACTACGCTCGCTGTGTGCATGAACTCACGACGCGAAAAAGATATCCGCAACGGAACCCCCGTTAGCCTGAAATGCTTCACTACTTGAAACCATGCAGTACCCACTAAGATCTTAGATGGACCGCCCGTGAGCACCAGCACGGCCAGCACCTTTGGCACTGCTACCGATCAATCCAACCTATCGCGAGACATTCAGCTCGAGGCCAGGTTCAACTTCTAACACAGAGTAATATAGTGAAGGCTTTTGAGAACCGGTTGGCCAGGCTCTGAGGTGCGGCCGGTCCTTGTTTTCCCTCAACTCGGACGGCCCACCGTAAAGCACGAAGGAGAACGTATGCAATTATCCTCGCTGGCCCTGGCGATCCTCGCCCTCAGCATCCCGCTAGCCGCAGTTGCCCAGGACACCCGCACCGTCACCGAGCCAGTGATCCCACCCTTCTGCACGAAGCTCGATGCTCATCTCGCTTCAATTAACGATGGGGAATACAACACCCTTTCCCCTGCCGACGAGTCCAGACTTGATACCGACCGCATTCAGAAGGCCATCAACTCCTGCGACAAAGGCAAGGCCGTCGTACTCCAGGTCCACGGGTCTTCGAACGCGTTTGTCAGCGGACCCCTTGAGCTCCGCGAAGGCGTGACCCTGGTCGTCGATAAAGGCGCAACGCTCTTCGAATCACTTGACCCAAAAGTACTGGAGATGTCTCCGGGCGCTTGTGGCATTGTCAGCAAAGATCCGGGCCGGGGATGCAAGCCGCTGATCTCGGTGAGTCACGTCTCTGGTGCCGGCATCATGGGCGATGGAGTCGTCGACGGACGAGGCGGCGAGTACATCATTGGCAAGAACATGTCCGCCTGGGACCTGGGCGAACAGGCGCTCAAGGACAATGGCGGGCAGAAGGTCAGCCGGCTCATCGTTGCCGACCACGCCGACAACTTCACCCTCTACCGCATCACGCTACGTAACTCTCCCAACTTCCATGTCTCCTATAACGGAGGGGACGGCTTCACTGTTTGGGGCGTCAAGATCGACACCGTCCACCGCATCCCGACTTCACCTCGTCCGCTTTCGCGCAACACCGATGGCGTCGACCCAGGCAATGGATCAAAGAATATTACGATCACCCACTGCTTCTTTCGCGAAGGGGATGACAACATCGCGATCAAGGGAGGCCCTGGCGGAGTCACCAATATGACGGTGATCCATAACCACTTCTACTGGGGCCACGGCATGTCCATAGGCTCAGAGACGAACGGTGGAGTGAGCAAAATCCGCGTCACTGACCTCACGCTCGACGGCACCGACTCCGGCATCCGCATTAAGTCCATGGGCACCAAAGGCGGCCTCGTGCACGACATCGTGTATGAGGATATCTGCATTCGCGACTCAGGCCGGCCGCTGGACATCACTGCTGCCTACGCCGCCAACGGCCCCGTCAAGGGCAACTCGCCTCCGACCTTCAGCGACATCACCCTTCATAACGTCGGCATCTCCGGTGGCGGCAGGATACTGTTCGACGGCTACGACCATGATCATCGCGCCCAGGTCAACCTCGACGGAGTTTTCCTTGAAGACAACACCGATCCGCCCACTCCATACTCCTACACGTTCGACAATGCTGACATAACTTTTGGGCCAGGTGGCAGCAATCTTAAGCTTCCTGCCGGTACCGATACCGCCATCACCGGCGCGCCATCGAAGGGCACGCCATACTCTTGCGCTGGCCGGTTCGTCCCTTTCCCGGCGAACTAACCACGATCACAAATCCGGTGGCGAGGGTTGTCAATGCCGTCGCTGTATTGACGGCCAGCGTGTCGTCGCAATGCTACTAAGATCACGACAACGCAATTATGTTTACCTTAAGGAGTGAACAAGAATGTGAAGCGGAGCGCTGGGCTTGTGATGTATAGAAAGCGTGTCGGGACCGTCGAAGTATTTCTCGTGCACCCCGGTGGTCCAATATGGACGAAGAAAAATGAGGGGGCGTGGACGATTCCCAAGGGCGAATACGATGCGAACGAAGAACCACTAGCGGCAGCCCAACGCGAGTTCGCCGAAGAAACAGGCTTTATGGCGACTTCGCCCTTCATCGAACTCGGTTCCGTTCGTCAGAAGAGTGGCAAAATCGTGGTTGCCTGGGCCTTCGCGGGGGACTGTCTTCCCGCAGACCTAAAAAGCAATAGCTGCGAGATTGAATGGCCGCCTCGTTCGGGTAGACGCTTGGAAATCCCCGAAGTTGATCGGGGCGACTGGTTTTCGTTCGAGCGCGCCAGAACCTACATCCGTGCAGAGCAGATACCACTCCTCGATTCGTTGCAGAATTGGATTTCAACGAAGATACCCTGACTCATTCGCATGGACCCTGTCGTTGGACGGAGCGGGAGCACATACTCATGCGATCACGCGTTTTTTTTGCTTTCGCAGATTGATCGATTATGTTGACCTCCTGGCCAGCACAGCATCGTCGATAGGGGTTTTCGAACCGTTGGGATCGAGGCTGAACCGGATCAGACCCTTATGCGCCGGTGGAGGGGAATATCGTCATGAAGCTGAACCGGACTAGAGCATTTCCGGAATTAGTGTAGCCCAGTTTTCATCGCGCCAAGTCGTCGCTCCTGGGGGTCGCGCCGAATCTAGATCGAGGTTTGGGTCCACGGAGTTTCCTGGAATGCTATAGGTGGAGAAGCAAAGCCGTCGTCATGCAGTTCATGACGACGGCCTTGTTCGCTCTGCCAGGGGCGATTACGGCACTCGAAAGTAGATGGCATGAGCCTCTCTATTGAGCCGTGTAATACCGGACGTAGTCCACCATCATCGGCTGAGGGTTGGACAGGTTGGCAGTGGAACCACCGAGGGTGCCACCGACAGCCACATTCAAGAGCACGAAGAGATTCGCACTGAATGGCCAGGTATCCCCGGATGGAAGGCTGCTCGGGGTAACAGTGAAGAACGGCGTTGCCGGGCTATCAACGAAGAACTGCATCTCGTTGGCGGTCCAGACAATTCCGTAGGTGTGGTAGGCAGTGTCCGATGCTTGTCCGCTGGGGAAGCCGAAGGCATCTCCAACTCCACTGCCTCCGGTAAGAGCGGTGTGAATGGTGGACCTGATTCCAGCGGGACCAGGTCCGCTGTCGACTTGGGTTGACCAGTCCTCCATGAAGTCGGACTCGCCGCAGGCTGGCCAGCCAACAGAACCGATGTTACTACCCAAAGACCAGAATGCGGGCCAGAGGCCTTGGCTGGTTGTATTTGGAACCTGGATGCTGGCTTCGATTATGCCGTACTGGAAGTTCTCCAATCCTTCGGTATTCATGCGGCCAGAAATCCAGGTTCCATTTGCATTGATCGGTTGGATGACGAGGTGCCCGCTGCCATCAATATAGACAGGCGCAGTGGAAGTGCTGAAGGTGGTGGGACACTGAGAGGGATTGCCCGCATATCCGGGCGGTCCGCAGTAAACTTCGACTTCGTTGTTTCCCCAGCCACCGTTATTTCCGAGGTCAAAGTTCCAGGCCGTGGTGTCAGGAGAACCTGCAGCGCCGTTGAATTCCTGGCACCATTGCGGGGTGTAGGTGGTGGATCCAACAGTAATAGTAGAGACACTGCTGCAGCTACCCGTCCCGGTCGCAGTGCCTGACGCAAGTGAAAGCCAGTTAAGATTCCAACCGGCAGCATCCTGATTAAAGGTCAACGTCTGCTGACCCGCCGGAAGAGTTACGATAGCCGTCACATTGGTCCACGTTTGCCAACCGCCGGTACCAGGTACAGCAACCGAGCCGCTGAGGTTGGTTCCCGAGGAACTGGAGATATGGAAGGCGTCGCTGACAGCACTGGGTGCAGCGACGCGGAAGGTGACCACGTAGGTTCCAGCCGTAGCCACGTTGACGGTGTACTTGAACCACTGTCCTGCGGCTGTCCAGCCGAGGTCGTAGCCGCCGCCTGTATCGGTAGTCGCTTCCAGATCGACGCCGTCTGAGCGGTAGCTGTTCCCGGTTCCATTAATCGAACTGACGTTATATGCAACCGCCTGACCACCGGTGTCGTAATTCTCTGCCTGCACCGTTCCGGGGATCGCTACGGCAGTTCCGCCATAGGGCGCTTCGCCGGGCACTGTCCCGCCGCCGCTGCCGCGTGTCCAAGTGTAAGTGGTCGTCGGTCCGAATTGGGTTCCGTTCGACTGAACATAGGTGAAGTAGTAACTTAGAGTCTCCGCCGCGCCCGCAGTGACCCCGGGGATGGTGTAGCTGAATTTGCCGCCGGAGTTCGTCATCTGCACATTGAGCTGGCCTCCGCTGTTGAGAACATAGCTTAGGATCGCGCTTTCGCAGGTGGGAGTTCCTGTAAATGAGACGACGAGCGACGTTGAATCGTCGGTAACGCCATACGTGTAGGAGGTACTTCCCCCTGAGCCGAAGCCGCTCGACGTTCCACCGCCGCCATTCAACACAAATGCCAGCGAGTAGATGTTCCAACCGCCGTTGTCCTGGTTAAGGGTCAGAGTCTGCTTGCCTGCAGGCAGTGTTACGGTGGCCGTCACGGCCGTCCATGTCTGCCAAGCGCCGGTTGCCGGAACGTTAACCGCTCCACTTAGATTGGTTCCCGAAGAGTTGGAAAGATGGAAGGCATCGGTCACGGCGCTGGGGGCGGCAACCTCAAAGGTAACTGTGTACGTGCCTGCCGTGGCCACGTTCACCGTGTAGTTGAACCATTGTCCGGCAGCCGTCCAGCCGAGATCATTACCGCCACCAGTGGCTGAGGTTGTCTCCAGATCAACGCCGTCGGAGCGATAACCGTTATCCGACCCATTGACTGAACTGACACTATAGCCAACTCCTTGTCCGCCGAGATCGTACTTCTCAGCCAGCACCGTGCCGGGAATCGGCGCTGCTGTCCCACCGTAGGGTGACCCGGATGTCCCTGCGCCGCTACCGGTCGTGGTACCACTTGCCTCTCCCGAGACTGCCGATGAACCATCTCCGTTAGCCGCTTGCACGGCATAGTAATAAATTGTCCCGGAAACCAGCCCTGAATCGGCAAACGATGCAGTCGTTAGGTCAGACGCGATCATATTGCTCGATGAAGGCGTGAACCCGGCGGTTGTGCTGCGGAACAGGTTGTAGCTCAACGTGCAGCTAGATCCTTCAGAACTGGCGCTCCAGGCCACGCTGATCGTGCTGCTGGAAGTTCCCGTAGCGGAAGGCGTTCCTGGAGTGCTCGGAACTGCGGTACAACCTCCGCTCGTCCCTCCCCATGAACTTACATCGCTGATGCTGTTTCCGGTATCGACCGTCGTGCCGGCATTATCGACCGTGTCGTTGTTCGAAGCGATCGTGTTAGTGATTTGGCCGCTTCCCGTGAGAAATACAGTTACAGCATCCGTGAACTTTACGCCTGCGGAAACCGGGGCAGCAATGCCGCTATTCGCGACAATATTCACTCCCTGATCAAAGAAGGAGTAAACGCCAATCCCGTAAGCTGTATGATTCGTGACCCCAGGCGAAACATTGTAGGAAGCATAACCATCAACGTTGCCATTCATCCATGCAGCTTGACTGGGAACGTCATAGGGCATTTCGCTTTGATAGAAGATTGTTTCTCCATTTTCGCCGTTCCATTGCACCTGCTGCGCTTCAAAGTGTTCGACGGCCAGACCCAATGCGGTAACGTTGTCGCCATTCACGATCAGCCCGTGCATGGCGACATTTCCAGTCCAAGCTGCGTCAGTTCCGTGATCCGCGCGCCACGCCCAGATGTTGTCCAGAATGACGTTGTCGCTGTCGATCTCCACGCTGGTCGTCGCAGTGCCTGCAGTTGCTCCACCGATACGAAAGGAGACATCGCTGATGGAAGTCGGGTTGCTTGCGTGGCTGACGCGCGGCGCGCCATTTACGCCTATCTGGAGAAGCACCGGAGAGTTGACCGCGCCAGCGTCGATGAGAAATCCGGCGAGCTGCACTCCGTCCACATCGGCCACTGTAAGCGCGGCCGTTCCCGTCTGCGGAACAAGATCCGCATATCCAAGGCCAAGCACCACAGTGTTGGCATTGGTCACGTTGATGGCCCCGCTGTATTGGTAGATGCCGGGGGTAAGAATGAGATTTTGCCCCGAGGCCAGTGCGGCATTGATCGCAGCCAGAGTGCTCGATGGCGTGGCAATGTAGAAGCTGCTGATAGGCAGAGACGTGCCGGCCCCAAGGCCTCCGTTGGTCCAGTCCGTGCCCGTCGAGTTTGTCCTTAACGACGGCGAGAAGACCCAGTAGTTGCCGCTGCTGTCCATATAGAGGTAGGGCTTTTCACGCACGATCGGGGTCGTGGCGAGCACGGTATCCTGCACATTTTCCGCATCATTGCTGAACGGGCTGCTTTGTGCCGGAGCGCCTGAGACGCCGGAAAAAACGAAGTTCCATACGTAACCCGCGAAACTGCCAATCGAGCTGTTGCGGGTGTACCACTGCTGCTGAGAGCAGGCATTGAGAACCCCAGTAATCACCGAATCACCGATGAATCCACCGCTTGACTCACCACAGCTTGTGTTCGCTAATTCCACTCCGCCGTTGATATCCATGCGCCGGAAGTCCGCCCCTTGCGAGACACCCCATTGCAGCGTGCTCGCGTCGGCCGTCGGAACTGTCATGGACATGTTCTCAAGGGAGCGCCAAAAATTCGTCGTTAGATTGCCGTTGGAATCTGTCGTGTTGACCGTCAAGTAGCCTTGGTTGATGTTGACGGCCGTGGGGGTTTCGCCGAGTCCGGCAACCGACTCATAAAAACCTACCTCGGATTCAACGCCGGTGTAGGTGCCCGGTTCGAAAAGCACCGCAGCGCGGCGAGTATCAAACTGCGTATAGCCCGCTAGCGTGGAGAGCGTCGAATTGATCGACGAGACCGAATCGCTTGGAGTAAACACGTACACGTTGGGGCCAAAGATCGTGTTGTTCTGGGCGAAAGCTGACGATCCCTTCAAGAGTAGCGCAACGAACATCAGGACAATACACTGACCGATCGCTATGGTGATTCTGGATGTGCGGTCTTTCACTTGAAGCCTCCTTTGAATCTATGCATCACTGCAGGAAGTCTGAAGGGCCGGGACGAATTCCGCCCGGCCCCTGAAAGGAAGAACGGCAGCTGCTAATTCAGAACCCACCGCTCGTTGTTTCCGTAGTTGCAGGTATAGGTTTGCACGAGGGTTCCAGCTGATGTTCCATCGCCCTGAACATCAAGGCACAGACTAGGGTTGTTGGATGGATGGAAAACAAAAGCATTGCCAAGCGGGACTGCCTGCCAAGCCTGTGCGGCGGCTCCATTGCAGGGATCGAGCTGGACCAGCGAGCCGCTTGTGGAACCTGAAGCAGTCATGCAATACGCTCCAAGAGAGACTGCAATGTTGTAGTACCCGGCTGGAACGACATTCGCATTGCTGAAAACCCAGGTCTGGGCGGGGGTCTGGTTGGCCGTATAGACGTCGATTGGATTTCCGGATGCGGTGCTGGCACTGAGGTCATCCAAGCGTAATCCGGTGGCATTCTGGGGCGTTAGAGTGTGGGCTCCATTCAGGCTGGGGACGACAGCAAGAACAACGACATTCCGATTAGCAGGCAAGGTAACGCTCTGTAAGGTCTTGCTGCTGTTGAGGGCGAAGGAATAGCCGTAGAGACGGAATGTTGCGTCCTGTTGGCCTCCGCTGTTGTCATCGCGATAGGCCATGCTCAAGGCCGTGGCTTCTCCCGAGTAGCTCTGCGGCGTAAACCAATCGCTCAAGCTCTGCGTATAAGTCGCTGTAGACCCGTCGGTATAGGTAACCGTGAAGGTTTGCGATGTCTGGTTGCCATTAACTGCAGTAGCCAGCAGATTCAATGTGCTGAATTGCCCGGAAGGCAGAGTGATGGTCTCGCTGCTATAAGCATCCGGACCATTTGCCGGCCCGAAGGTGAAGGATGTTCCGTTCCAGGCGAGAGAAGAGCCGAGCAAATTGGACGAATACGCAGTCCCGTCGTTGTCCAGCCCCCCAGTCGAAAACGAGGTCCCATCGGAGTAGATTCCATCTACGTTGTAACTTCCCCCGGATGACGACCCACTGCTGGTCACCGTGAGCGCGATCGTAGTGCTGGCCGACAGGCTGCCGCTGGTTCCGATAATGGTCACCGTCGACGAGCCGGTTGCTGCCGCGCTGCCAGCCGCCAGCGTCAACACACTCGATCCGGTTGCGGGATTGGTGCCGAACGACGCAGTTACGCCGCTCGGCAGGCCGCTGGCAGAGAGCGTCACGCTTCCGGTAAATCCATTGGCGGGATTTACCGTGATGGTGCTCGTGCCCGATGCGCCTTGCGCGAGTGACAGACTGCCGGGCGAATCCGACAGTGTGAACGAAGCCGACTGCTGAGAGCCGCAGGCTCCCTGCGAAATCCATGGCTCGCCGCTGCCGGAAGGGCCGTTGTTGGTCGCGGGATTATTTCCCTGTGTCCAATAGTCGGCGATGTAGTCAATTCCATTTTCGCTGGCCGTCATACCAGCGGTGTACACCTGTGTGGAACTCCATGCCGCCGCGCATCCACTGCCACTGGAGCTGCCGACGGTGAGCGCCACGGTGGTGGTGTTCGTCAGGCCGCCCCCGGTGCCGGTAATGATCACCGTTGCCGTGCCAGCCGTCGCCGAACTGTTAGCCGTCAGCGTCAGCGTTGAGCTCGCGCTGCCATTGGCGGAAGGAGTTACCGAGCTGGAGGAAAGCGATGCGGTCACCCCCGAAGGCAGACCGGAGACGCTCAGCGATACGGCCGAATCAAAGCCGTCGTTGCTGGCAACTGTGATCGTACTCGTGCCTGAAGCGCCTTGTGCGATTGACAGGCTGCTGGGCGAATCCGACAACGAGAACGTCGGCTGGCTGGACGTTGAGCCGCATGAGCCACCGGGGCCGGTGCAACTGCCCAGGTCAGAGGTGAATTCTTTGGTGTAAGCCAGCCCCGGATTCGACGTGCCGTCGCCGCTCGGAGAGCTGCTCGCGCTTGGTTGATCGCGGTCGAAGGACCAGTAGTGGATTCCGCCGAGTCCGACGCTCTTCGCCCAGGTTGCAACCGTGTCCACATTCGCCAGCGACAAGGTTTCACTCGACCCGGCATCGGCCTGCCCGATCATCAGACAGAGTTCAATGTGGCTGTATGGTATGCCAAAGTTCGAGTGCAGAGACTCCGCGGCTGCAATCGCCGATTGAGCCATATCGCAGACTGAACCCGAGACGACGCAGGTGCCGGAACTGACCGAGCCGTAGTCGAACGCCATCAGGTCGATGTAGTAATTGCCTCCCAGGCCCAGGCGCTTGATCTCATTCACTACCAGCGTCCCGTTGGCATTAAGATCGGGATCGGAGGCTGCACCCTCAGTTTGGATGGTAAAGCTGAAGCGCATGTTCGGATACGCTCGCTCTCCGGCGATGGCCGCATTGATCAGATCGTCAATGATTGCTTGCGACTGGCCAAGCTCGATATCGAAGTCCACACCCAGCATGTTGGCCGAATAGTAAGTTTGGATAAAGGCGGGAAACGCGGAACTGCTGGGGCAGTCGAATGCACTAACGGAGCCGCCGGTGCTGACGATGTAATACTTGCCGGCGTTGACAAAATCCTGCGCGTTGGTCGCTTCCATGGCCGGCGAGATGCCGCCCCAACTCTCCGAGCCGCAGTTGCCGGTGGCGAAGGCCCAAGTCAATGTCGAGTTGTCGGTCGGCATGGCGCTGGTCACCGCTTCGGTGGCACCCGTTACTGCCGATTGTTGTTCTCCGGTGTTCCAGTTCGCACTGTTGGTTACATCTTTAAACGGACTGAAAAACACTTGTGCCGATGCGCTTCCGCCGAGCATCGCGGTCAGGATGACAACCGGAACGAAGGCTCTGCAGGTCGAGAAAGCGAACGGCAAGCGCAATTTCTTGCACGAAACTGTCATATTTACCCTCCTTGGGATTCTTGTGGAGCGAATGAGCGAACGCTTTCTCTGAGGAGGGATGCAGGGAATGGAAGAGAGCCACATTCGTTAAAATTAATCATCTCTATGATTGAAGCAGCATAAAGTGATCATTTGTGGCTGACAGGAACGCTAATACGTAAGTTGCCAATTTGCAAGTGAAAAAATTGCAGGCGGAAAAACTCACGATTCGACGATCAGATGAATATTTACCTGTGGGACCTTCAATCGTGCGGAAAGTTATTCAATACACAACCTTGAACCCGTCGGATTGCCCTCGGGGCGCGTTTTGCAATGATCGCAAGGCCAGACGTGGGCAATGTAAGAAACAGTCGCTCCGATCTGATCGATGCGAAAAGCCCAGACGATTCACCCACATTCTTCGGATTGCGCTTCAGGGTAGTTGGTGTTCCTCCGCTGCTCCGAACAGATGAAGAACTCAGACGGCGAGATCGGGATGAGCTTCCGGTTCCGGGTGCTCACCTCCTGCAAGATCCGGGAGAGGAAGACGGCCCGTCCAGTTCGCCCATCCCCAGAAAAATGCCGTAGTCGAACTCAACAGACCCGCGACGGTGCCGATTACGCGCGGGTTGAAGTGGATGGAGGCGATTCCAGCGCCCATCATCGACGCCATCATCATGGTCCAGGTGAAGGTGTCGATCGTAGCGAAGACACGGCCTCGATAGCGGTTGGCGACTGTGCGCAGGAGATAGGAGTAGTTGAGGACTGAATTGATGGCCGTGACGAACCGCGAGAGAAAAATGAAAAGCAGCGCCAGGTCAAATTGTTGCGCCCGGCTGAACAGGACATAGGTTGCACCGTGGATTACAAAATCTATAAATACAACAAGCTTGTATCCGCTATAAGAGAGCCGCCTGCCGAGCCAGTTTGCGAAGACTCCGCCAAGCAGCAGACCCAGGCCGGCACAACCCCAGATCATCCCGATTCCCGAGGCTCCCCGGTTGAAGACCACTTCACCGAAAAGCGTAAACAGTATTTGTGCGGCTCCGCCTCCGGTAGCCCACCCCACGGAAAGCAGGGCGATGGCGAACACCAGGGGCACTGATCGCATGTAACGAAGGCCATCCCGATGCTCGCGAAGAGGACGGATTCCGTCTTCGTCCTCCGATATCCTGCGCTTGGCACGAAATCCCGATTTGTCCGGCGCGCGCAGATGAGAGATGCACCAGGCGGAGAACACAAAGGACAGGGCGTTGAACACGAATGCCCATTTGTATCCTATGGCTACGACTGTTGCGCCGAGAAAGGTCCCAACTGTCAGCGTCATCCACTGGGTGGTCTGGGTGAGGGAATTTGCCGTGTGGATTTCTTCAGGACTCGCAATCGTAGGCAGGATTGCAGAGCGCCCTGCAGAGAAGAAGGGCGACGCTGCCATCAGCAACGCACTGAACGCATAAAGCACCCAAATGAGATGCGATGTGGCAGCAAAGACGAAGCCGAGCGCGACTACCGCACGGACCAGGTCGCTGGCAATCATGATCCGCTTGCGGTCGAAGCGATCAAGCAATACCCCGGCGAGCGGCCCTATCGTAATCGCGGGAATGGCGCGTGCCAGCAGGACGCCGGTGACAACCAAGCCCGAATGCGTAAGCTCCATCGCGAGCGCAAAGACGGCAATATTGTTGAAATTGTCGCCGATTTCGCTGACGATCTGGCCGGCCCATGTAAAGCGATAATTGCGATTCCGCCGGAGCAGTTGGAGAAGTTCGTTCATCAGCCAGCCGACGTCGGTGATGTCTGGAACGAGAGGGCTAAAGCGTAAGATCTCATCTTAAGTGAGCGTATCAGAGTCAGGAACTTGTGCCGGGAAGCTGTGTGCGGCCTGTCTGCGGTCGTTGTCGACCATTGTTAGGCATTCGCCAGAACGACTGGTCAGGGACAACCTCCGCTTCACGGTGTTGGACAGCTCGTAGGTGTCTTCACTCCGGCCACAACAACCCAGCCGTTGTCTGCGCCAGCATGAGTCGAGCAATGGACGTCGTGTACTCCGGCTACCCACTTGCCATGGGTAACATAACCCTGACCATAGGCAAATACCGGATCGTTGACCTGTGCGGTCACGATGCCATCGAGCTCGTCGTTTGTGACGACCTGTACGCTGACCTTTTGTCTATTCGGCAGCTCGGCT
>JBAWCO010000022.1:0-10005 GCA_049590315.1 Occallatibacter sp.
GAGCTGGTGGGGCTTGTCGAGCATTGCCAATAGCGGTGGCAATCAGCAGAATCCGCGCTTCATCCAGATGGATACAGGTACCAGCAATATCACGCTCTACAAAATCACCCTGCGCAATTCACCTCTGTTCCACGTTTCAACAACCGGCGCGGTTAGCAACTTCACTGCGTGGGATATCAAGATCGTCACTCCCACCAGCTCGCGGAATACTGATGGCATCGATCCTGGAAACGCAACCAACTTTACCATCACGCGATCGTGGATCTCCGATGGAGATGACAACATCGCTGTCGGGGCAAACGGGACGACAGCGCCCGCATCGAATATCTCTGTAACCAACGACCGTTTCTTTGCCGGTCATGGCGAGTCAATCGGCAGTAACACGAGCGCGGGCGTGAGCAACATTCTCTTCGACAGCAATATATCTTCGGGCAATGGAATCGCCGGCAGTGGTAGCTCCATCAACAACACTGCCGATAGCAACTCGACCGGCATTCGCATCAAGTCGGGATTTGATCGCGGTGGCCTGGTCACCAATGTTCAGTACTCGAACTCGTGCTACCAGGATCACAAGGCAGAGATTGTCTTCAGCCCAAACTACGAGGCCACCACCGGAACGCTGTCGCCCAACCTGACCAACATTCTGATGCAGAACCTTACCTTCCTCACCGAAGGAACGGCCCAGTTTACTGGCACAAACAACAACGGCACGGTCTTTCCACTCCAACTCACGCTCGACAACGTAAGTTTGCCTGGCACATTCCCAGCCTCAGAGTTCAGTCCTGCGCCCACTACTGTGACGCTGACTTATGGGCCGGGGCAGGTCTCTGCTGATTTCATTGCAGACTATGCAACGTTTGCCGGAGCCAACGGTAACAAAGTTACGAATAACATCACGGAAACCAACCTGGTTCCACCCACATGCAACTTTACTTACATTGCGCCGGAGTTGACGGGTCCGAGCGGCCTTCCGCAGACCATCACCGAGGGCCAGAACGCAACTGCTGTTGTCATTCTCACGCCGGCAGTTGGAGGCGCGGCTTATCCCACCGGTACTGTCGCACTTATCGATGGACTCACCAGTAGCACCACAACGGTGACGCTACCCGGAACCACGGACACTATCTTCATTCCACTCACCGGTCTCTCGTTAGGTACGCACACCTTCACCGCGACTTACTCGGGCGACTCTAACTACAAGCTGACATCGGGTCAGACTGTCTACTCGACCACGGCGCCGTATGTCATCACTGTAAACGCCGGAAGTCTTGGCAGCACAACTACCACGTTGTCCGGTATTCCCAGCTCAATCCCGTTTGGCGAGTCCTTTACGGCGACAGCCACAGTCGCAGGCAATTCTCCCACCGGCAGTATCGAGTTCATTGTGAACGGATCGGTGTTTGCGACTGCGGCGATGGCCTCGGGATCGGCCTCGGCAAGTATCAGCCTACCGTTCAGCACCAATGCGTATAGCATCTACGCTGTTTACGACGGCGATTCGGCTAATGACGGTTCCACATCTGCTGCGTCTTCGATCACAGTGACCGCGGCGCTCACAACCACCGCGCTGTCGACCAACAGCACTGCATCAACTCTTGGACATCCGGTCGTACTTATGGCAACTGTTTCGTCCTCAGTCGGAAACCCGACAGGAACCATTAGCTTCACTTACACCACAACCGGAAGCGGCACACCTCTCCCCACCACGGCGACGCTGATAGCAGGATCGGTTCCCAATACCGCAGTAGCGACCGCCGGAGTCGACTTGCCACTCGGCACAGATTCTGTCACGGCAACCTATGGAGCCAACGGAAGCTACGCGGGATCGGCCTCAACGCCAATGTCCATCACGGTTACTGCGGGAACGATTCTTGCATTGCCCACCAGCCCAATTGCGTTGCCCTATACCATGACCACGCTGGCGGGTGGCGCTGCCTCGAACTGCTCCAGTGCGACAGACAACTTTGGCGACGGCTGCCCAGCCACCTCAATCGTCTTCGGCGGCTCGCTCGACCTGCGCAGTGTCGCGGCAGATCCATTTGGGAACGTCTACCTCACAGATTCGGTTTCCAATCTCGTGCGCCGCATCGCGCCGAACGGAGTTATCAGCAACTTCGCGGGCAGGGTCAGCGGCACAGCCTGTGTTCCATCGGCAACCACAGGCTGCGCTCCTACGCTCGTCAGCATGAACAAGCCGCGCGGCGTCTCGTCAGACGCGCAAGGCAATATCTATATTGCTGGCTATAACAGTCACGAGGTCTTCAAGGTCAGTGTTTCGAGTGGCCTCTTGTACCTGGTCGCGGGTACAGGCTCCGCGGGTAGCAGCGGCGATGGTGGTCCGGCAACATCTGCTCAAGTCAACGCGCCTCGCGGTGTATGGGCTGACACAGTCGGCAATGTCTACATCGCCGACACGTCCAACAACAAAATCCGCGCGGTAGACATCACGGGGAACATTCACACTTTTGCCGGTACTGGCACTGCGGCGTCCAACGGAGACGGCGGGCTTGCCACATCGGCCGCCATCAACAATCCACAAGGTGTCATGACCGATGCGAACTTGAATGTCTACATTGCCGATTCGGCCAAGGTTCGCGTTGTCTGCGTCACTTGCGGCACCGGTTCGCCTCTCGATGCGCTTCTCGCTACGCTCGGAATTTCCTCGCCGCAGAACGGATACATCTACACGATTGCCGGCGGCGCTTCTTCGTCGTACACGGGTACATATCCAACCGTGGCAACCAACGTCCCCATGTCGCCTCAGAAGTTGGCCATCGATCTCAGTAGCAATGTCTACATCTCTGATGGAAGCGGCGCCATCTGGCTTCTCGATAGCCACTCCGGCAACATCCGTCCCATCGCCGGTAAGCAGACCACCAACTGCGCCGGCGAAACCGATAACTTCGGCGATGGTTGCCCAGCAACGCAAGCTGTAATTGGCGATGGTGGCAACGGCATCGGTGTTGGCACGGATACATTGGGCAATCTCTATATCTCCGATACGTTGAATGCGCGCATTCGCAAAGTGACCACGGGGCTTGCGTCGCCTTCGATTGCAATTGGATCCACAACCACGCAGGCCGTCGAGCTTCATTTCATTTCAGGCGATGGACCAGCCTCCACGAACGCATTGGCCCTCACCTCAACTGAGTGGTCGCTGGGAACACCCGCCTGCACCAGTAACTCCGACAGCACTACTGACTGCCTGCTCACGTCGAGCTTCACGCCGGCCGTTCCAGGCGCGCGATCCGCACCGCTCACCGTTAGCAGTTCCGCAGGCAATCCCGCGAACCTTGCTCTCACTGGCACTGGCCTAGGCGCAGGATCCACGCTCGATCCCGCAAATCAAAGTAGTTTTGGCGCCAACCTGCAGGTCACTGGCATCGCTACCGACAATACGGGAAATGTCTATGTTGCCGACAGCGTCAGCAAACAACTACTCCGCTTTGCGCCGTCGGCAATCGCCCTAGGCTCCAGCGCGCCTTCAACGTCTCTGGCAACGTTCACTGCACCGGGTCCCGTCGCGGTGGATGCGCGAGGCTTTGTCTATGTCGGAGACACCTCTACGGGTCTTATCACCCAGATATCACCCGCTGGTGTCGTCTCAACATTGGCGCTGACGCTCAAGACTCCAGCGGGACTCGCTGTCGATGCGTTGAACAATGTCTATGCGTCGGACTCATCCGCGCAGGCTGTCTATCAACTCAACCCCGTCACTGGAGCTGTGCGCACGCTTCCTGTCGGAACGCTCGTGGCACCGGCGGGCCTGGCCATCGATCCCTCGGGCAACCTGCTCATAACCGACCCTGGCGCCGCTGTTATCTACCGATACAATTTGCAAAGCGGAGTCACAATCACCGTATCTTCTACAGCCGTTGCACCGTCCGCCATCGCAACAGATGCGGCTGGAAACCTGCTCATCGCCGACTCTGCGTCGATTGTTGCGGTGCCGGCCAGTACCAACAGCGCATCCTTTGCGGTTGCCAGCCTTGCTCCGTCATCGTTGGCAATCGACTCCGCCGGCAATCTCTACACTGGTTCTGGCGGAGCCATTCTCAAACTCACACGCACTCAAGGTTACGTGCAGTTCGCGGGTGCGTCTGCAAACCCGCAAACCCTGAACCTGCTTGAGTCCGGCAATCAAACGTTGCAGCTCAGCTCAGTCGGCCAGACCGACACGGCGGACTATGCTTTGACCGCATCTGCCTCAACTGGCTGCACTCTGAACGGCACCTTGCCCGCGACCCTGGCAATAGGCGGCGCCTGCGCGTTAACGGCCACTTACACCCCAACAACTTTTGTTACAACCACTGACACGGCAACCTTCAATGGCAACCTTGCGAACGCGAATCTGTCCACGCCAGCGCTGGTGCAGCTCACACTTACCGGACCTGCGACTCCGCCAACAGCAACGATTGTGCTTGGCGGCTTTTCACCCGCATCGCCCGTGTATGGTCAGACTGTCACAGTCAGTGTCACTGTCTCCGGTTCAACGGTCGCGCCTGCAGCCTCAGTTGCGTTCGACGTTGATGGCTCCCCAACTACAATCGGTCTCACCAACGGCGTCGCAACAGACTCGTTGAGCGGGCTGAGCGCGGGCACGCACACGGTCTCCGCTGCATATACCAGCAGCAATGGGTATACGTCGGCAACCACACCCACAACGACACTGACGATCACCAAGGCGCCGACATCCACAACCCTCTCCGCGAATCCAGTCAATCCCACCACAGGTCAACCGGACGTGCTTACAGCTACAGTAACCGGCGCTGGTCAGCCGGGCGGTATTGTCACATTCACCTCGGGCGCAACCACTCTGTGCACGGCCACGCTGAACGCTTCCGGCGTCGGCTCCTGCTCTTTTGCGCCATCGACCGACAACAACCTGACGGTAATAGCGCAATACCAGGGCGACGCCAATCACCTTGCCAGCTCGACCTCGCTGACTCTGTTTGTCTACGATTCGGCAGTCAAGCTGCAGCTTTCAAGCACGCAGTTGGTTTATCCCGGCGCAACCAACTTGACCGCTTGCATCACGCCGACTTCTGCCACAGGAACCATTCAGATTTACGATGGAACATCCATGCTCACGGCATTGAGCGTACAAGGCGGTGGCTGCGCCTACTGGTATATCTCTCCGGGGTTGAGTGCCGGTACGCATTCGCTGGCGGCCATCTACTCCGGCGACAAGAACAACGCACCCGGTACCTCGGTTCCGATGGCAGTCACAGTAAGCCCGGTGCCGGTCAAGCTATCAGCGTCCTGCTGGAATGCATCCTTCCCCTACGGCGCCAATTATCAGTGCACGGTCAACTTGAGTTCCAACGCGGGCGCGCCGTCGGGCTCCATCACTTACGCTTTTGATGGCGGTTCGTCAGTGAGCGTTCCGCTTAGTAATGGCAACGCGCAATTCACAATCAACGAGCCGAATGTCGGTACGCACACAGTCGTTATCGCTTATGCGCAACAAACCAACTACGCCGCCGCGATATCGCAGACCGAAACGTTTACGGTAACATCGGCTCCGGTCAACGTCGCCCTGACTCCGTCAACATGGTATTCAAAAGCTGGCACGAGCATCACCTTCCAGGCAGCAGTATCTTCCTGGAGTGCGGGCCCGCCGAACGCGAACGGTGCTGTGTCGTTTTACGATGGGGGGACGTTGCTCTCTGCTGTGCCGGTCAACGTGAGCGGACAAGCAAGTTACACCACATCCAGCCTGTCCGCCGGCGCTCAAACCGTTACCGCGACTTATGCAGGAGGAATAAATTACGCTTCTGGGTCAAGCAGTGTGAACATCACACTTACACAGTAGACCGTCGAGATTTATGCCGACAAAAACATCGGCCTGCCATGGAGTCAGGCAGGCCGATGTTGTGGATTGCTCGTAATCTAATTTGTATAAGAGCGTCGAAAGACGCTTGACTACGGCTTAGCAACGGTATTAATCGTCTTCAGAATGCGCGAGACGATCTGATAAGGATCGGCTTCTGAGTTGGGACGACGATCTTCCAGATAGCCCTTGTAGCCCTGCTTGATGAAGTTGACAGGCAGCCGGATGGAAGCGCCGCGATCAGAGAGGCCATAGCTGAACTTGTCGATGGCCTGGGTCTCGTGAAGTCCTGTCAGGCGGAGATGGTTATCCGGGCCATAGACGGCGATGTGCTCAGGGATGAACTTCTCGAACGCCTTCATGAGAGCTTCAAGATATTCCTTGCCACCCACTTCGCGGATGTACTTGGTTGAGAAGTTAGTATGCATACCCGAACCGTTCCAGTCGCCCTTGATCGGCTTGCAATACAGCACCAGATCCACCTCGTACTTTTCGCAGAGGCGCATCATCAGGTAGCGAGCGATCCAGGTGTCGTCCGCTGCCTTCGCTGAGCCTTTGGCGAAGATCTGGAATTCCCATTGACCCTTGGCAACTTCTGCATTGATGCCTTCATGGTTGATGCCCGCGGCCAGACAAAGCTCAAGGTGTTCTTCTACGATAGTCCGCGCCAGGCTGCCCATGTATTTGTAGCCGACGCCGCAGTAATAGGGCCCTTGTGGCGTTGTAGGATGACCGTCCTTCGGGAAGCCGAGGGGGCGCCCCTCTTTATAAAGGAAATATTCCTGCTCAAATCCAACCCAGAGATCGGGGTCGTTTTCGATGGTAGCGCGCGCGTTTGTCGAATGCGGAGTGCCGTCCGGGTGCATAACTTCGCTCAGAACGAGGAAGGCGTCCTTGCGGCTGGCATCGGGATACAAGGCGACCGGCTTCAGAATGCAATCAGACTTGCTGCCCTCGGCCTGCATGGTGGAGCTGCCGTCAAATCCCCACAGGGGCAATTCTTCAAGCGTGGGCGGCTTCTCAAAGGATTTGAGCTGAGTCTTTCCACGCAGTTCAGGGATGGGCTTCTTGCCATCGAGCCAGATGTATTCGAACTTGTACTTTGTCATGGGTCTCCTTTTTGGCTGGAAAAAAGTTGTAAGGGTCAAACACAAGTTTAGTAAAGAAGACATAAAGAACTCATCAAGAATTCATGAGGATAGCCTTCTTCGACACAGGAACAACGAAGGTGAGAAGTATGGTTCTTCAATAAGGATAACGCGCGCGCCTGCAGGTCAAAGGTTCCATGGGCGATTTCATTGAGGAAGCCGGTAGGGCCGGCCGCGATACATGCCGATCTGCTCGACGGAACGAATTTTGATCACCTGCGCCGTGGTGTTGTCGCCGCCGTCAATTTCAACCGCCCGCGCCACAAGTTCACGTGCAATCTCGTTGATGCTCTTGTTTTGGGTGACGATACTTGCGATCTCGCGATCGCTCATTTCATCATGCAGGCCATCGGTTGAAAGCACCAGCACGTCTCCGGCCTGCAGCGTGAGCGCGGTTGTGTCCGCGGCAACAAACATCTCGGGTCCGAGAGAACGGATCAGCACGTGCCGTGAGTCAGACTCGGCCACTTCGCTGGCGGAGATCAAACCCATCTTTCTCTGCTCGTTCACCAATGTATGGTCTTGTGTGATCTGTTTGGCCTGGCCGTCGCGCACGAGATAGCAGCGGGAGTCGCCTACGTGCGAGACTATCGCCTGATCGTGTCGCAGTGCGCAAGCCACCAGGGTTGTGGCCATGTTCTTGCCGCGGTATTGGGGCGTCAAGGTGCAATCGTGAACTGCGGCGTTGGCGTGCTGAATAAGGCGCGGCAGCAAACTGATGAGCATGGTGCCCGATTGGGCTGCGGCGAATTCTTCAGTCATGACGGAAATTGCCGTGGCTGAAGCCACTTCGCCCAGGTCCATTCCGCCCACCCCGTCGGCAACGGCAAACATATACCCGTGAGTCCGAGCCTGCTGACGCGAGGCCGGCAAGAAGGAACCCATTGCGTCTTCATTGTTAGTACGAACTTTTCCGAAATCGCTCGCCTGACCGAACTGCACTTCCAGCATGGGCGCCGTCGCCTTTGGCATCTTCCGCGTTGCCGCAGGAGTGATGCCGCTCTAGAGATTTTGAAACATCTGAATTAAACAACCACTGGGTGGTTCCCTGTGCATCGACTCTGAGAAAGAGATCGAGAACAGTTGCCACCCAGCGGTTACAGTCAGGTTGGTACGCGGTTTAGACAGCAGTTTTGGAGGTGAGAAGAACTGCTTTGCCCTTCTTTTGCGAGGACCGGATAAAGTAAATGGCGCCGTAGATGCCCCAGACTGCGGCGATGCCTACTGCCAGCAGCGGTTCCTTGAAAGTGCCCAACCCGAATGCGGGGCTGATTATGTAAAAGGCCATGCAGACCAGGTTAGCTAACAGCCCGAAGCCCGGGATGAGCGTGTGTTTGATGAAGCTGTAGTCGGGGCGCCCGTGGAAAGCCACGATGCACAAGAAGCAGCTCAGCGCATAGAGGATGAACGTGCCGAAGTTAGAGGTGAGCGTAATGGTGAGCAGCGAATTGGGCAGAGCCGCAAGTTGGTCATGCGAGAGGTAGCCAAAGTTAGAGAAGATGCCATGCGGTAGGGCAGCGATGGCTGCATCCGTAGGCGCGCCGGCGTCGCCGAAGACCAGGCTGACAGCGATGACACCGATGACGGCGGAAATAGCAACCAGCGTCCAGATGGCTTTGCGCGGCGAGAGCGATTCGGCATGAAGGATGCCGAAATGCTCCGGAGCTTCGTCGTCCTTGCCCATGGCATACGTAACGCGGGCGCCGGTGTTCATGCAGCTCAGCGTGGTGCCGATCAGCGCGAAGAAGACTGTGACGGCCTCGGCCAGCATGAAGTACTTGCCGTGTCCCTGTCCCAGCAGCCCGTCGCCGACAATGATCATCATGTCGCCGATGGGAGCAGCGGAACTGGATGCGCTGGCCATCGTATAGCCGGAGTTAAGGAAGTAGTTAGCCGCGAAGTACTCGATCAGATAACAGACCAACCCTTGAATTAGCAGCGACGCAATTACTGCGATGGGAATATGTTTAGTCGGATTCTTTGCCTCGCCTCCCATCGAGGTAACCGATTCGAAGCCCACCAGGATGAGAATTGCGACCGTGGCCTGAATGAACAGGTAGCTGAATTTGTGCGGCGAGACCACCGACATCGCGTTCGGGTGCGTAAGGAAAGCCCCAGTCGCATCCTTCTCCGGGTAGTCGATCGTGAAGGGAACCGGCTTGCCTGCCGAGTCGAGCAGCGGCAGGGGAGCTCCGCTGGCGTCGCGCATCGTGGAACCATCTTTGGCGGTGGCGAACTGATAGGTGTAGGTGGCCAGCGATTGCCCATCGTACTGGAAGGAGGGCGTGCCTGCAGGATGGCTAACGCGATAGCCGATAGCCAGGATGCTGAAGACAATCAGCGCCGAGATCTGAATCACGTTGATGGCCAGGTTGACGGCCGTCGACGCGCCAGCGCCCTTGGATGCGATCCATCCAACGAAGATTGAGAAGACCACAGCAACCAGCGCCATGAATACAGGTCCAGGGTTCGATCCGCTCATGACGTTGGGATAGAGGAAGCCGACAACGTAGCCACAGAAGATGCCGGTGGTGGCGACCATGACGCCGGGATAGACCCAGTAATAAAGGTGCGAGCCCCAGCCGACGACGAACTTGGCGATGCGGGCGTACTTGAACATCTTGTCCTGGGACAAGAGGGCCTGTTCAGCGTAGTAGTAGCTGGAACCTGTACCGGGATATAGCCTGGAGATTTCTGCGTAGGCCACAGCAGTGGCCAGGCAGAGCAGAAGTGCGCCGAAGATGCCCAGCCACATGGCTGGCGCGGTGGTTCCTGTACCGGCTTGGATGACGAAGGTGAGCCATAGAAAGGCGCCGGGGGCGATGAGGGCCATTGCATTGCTGGTCAGCCCGGTAAGGCCCAGGGTGGCTTGCATCTGAGGTGCGTTTTGATCTGCCATGAGCATTCTCCTGAGAATTGAATTTCGTTGCTCTGCTCCCGTTGGCGGGCCTTCGGGAAGTTCGTTTAGCACGTCTGAGCCCGTATTCATCTTAGGGCTGGAAGTTTGTAATTTGATGTTAGGAG
>JBAWCO010000023.1:0-17933 GCA_049590315.1 Occallatibacter sp.
GTAATGAAGTCGAGCGACCCCATCGGGGCAGGGGCAGCCAGCCACGACGCCACTCGCTGGCGTGTCCCCGCGAACTGCAGGTTCAAGTGATTCTCCGGCTGGCCATTCGATTCGCGATGCTCCGCGATCAAGTAGCTGATGTTCTCCATCCCACTGTTTTCGAAAGCCTTCTTGCCGTGAAGATCGGCGGCCGGCAAATTAGGTCTGCTTGCCATCATCTGATGTAGATCCGCGGCCAGGATGATTCCGGCGCCGCGGCTATAAGCCGCCGTGATCTGCTGTCCAAATTCTCCAGTCGCAAAGCCGCTAGCGCCTGAGTCCAACTGTGCATTCACCTGCTTCAAGGTTGCAACGCTGTTCGAGAAAATCACTTCGTGTTGCCTTACGAAGGCATACCCACCGGCTGTTGTTTCGGATGAGGCACGAGCCGCGTTCAGCGAATTCGTGTCGAGGAGAGTCAGCCCATGACTGGAATCCGAAGACACAAATTGCTTGCCAAGAAAATCATCCAGCCCGCCTTGTTTTACGTCGGCAATCACTGCAAAGCCGTGTTTGCTGCCCTCGTTGATGCCAACAATCACAACCTCGTCACCGAGATACTGGCTCGTCCCATGAAGCTTTTCCACTAGCGAGTTCAAGTCAGCAGTGTTATTGTCGTGCCCGTGCGCCCACCACTGCTGCAGTTCCGGACTCTGCTTCAATTGCTCATTGAAGATATTGTTTGCTTCGCTCAGAAAATCGCCGAGGTTCGGGATGCTGATATACAACAGCGTGTCAGATGGAACGCGTTGCAGCAGATCGCTGGTGTATCTGGGCTGAGGAAACGGAATCTGTTCGATCCGGCTCCGAAGTGCGGAAAACTGCGCTAACAAAGGCAGGTACTTGTCGCGGTCATGGCTCCATGAGATCTGCTGTTCAACTGGCGCGGGGCCCATGTTGTCGCTCGTTGACACCTGATCGCCGGCTTGCACCAGCGTGTCTGCTCCCGCGTGCACAACGTGAACTGAACCTTGCAGCACTGCCACACGCGAGCCCTTGATTCCAGAATTTACTGAGAACAACGTACCCGTGACCGCAACACGGCAATCCGGTGTTTTCACGTACAAGTGACCAAACTCGCGCTTGGCAGCCTGCACAATCACGGCTCCGTTGTCCAGCGTGACCGTCATGCTGTTTCCCCTGGCGCCCACTCCGAGGACGCTTCTTTCGTTCAGCTCAACGGTCGATCCATCGCTGAGCCGAAGAACGGCGTGCGCGCCCCCGCTCGTTCGCACCTGCTCGCCTTCCGCTAATTTGTCTCCAGGAAGAATCAGATGATTACCTGTGTTGGAAATGCGATAAACAGAGCCATCAATCGATTGCACCTCGGCCCGGACTCCCGGCGGAACTTGCCAAAACGCCCTATAAAGGAAGAGCGCGCAAATCATCAGGGCGAAGCTCGAAGCCAAAGCCCAACCGAATCGCCTCGGTTGCCACACGAACGCGCGTGCCGGAGTCGGTGCCGACCAATTCACAATCTCCGGTTGCGACGCGTTCCGGAAACGGCGTCTGCATGCGCTGCACTCGCGCAGATGATACTCAACCAGCAACGAGCGCGCGTTGGAGAGTTTTCCAGCCCGATACGAAGGCAGTAAATGCGCCACGTCGCCGCAGCCCTCAATGGCGCTTCCATCGAAGTTGATATCGAGGTGGCCGGCCACGCGTTCTGCGGACGCTGCAACTTGTGCAGCATTGGGCTCGTCGGCCTGCACCGCCTGGATAGCTGTTTTCAGGAGCAACTCGTCATCTCGTCTCATGGTTATCTCCGCTCCAATTCTCTAAGTCGTTTCTTCAGTCTCGATCGCGCATGGTGCAGAGTCACTGCGACAACTGCTTGAGACGTCCCCATCAATGCCGCGATCTCTCGATTTCCTAACTCTTCCACGTATCGCAACGTGAACATTTCTCCTGCGCGAGGAGCCAATTCGGTGATCGCTAGCCTGAGCCATGCGCCGAGTTCCCTGCTTGAGGCCTCTAACTCAGGAGAACTACCCTCCCCGGCGAAGGTCTCAACCGATGCTTCCTCCAGCGACTCTGTCTGGGCGGCTTTTTGCCGTCTTAACAGATCGAGCGCTCCGTTGATCGCAGCCCGGTAAAGGTAGCTGCCCGCATTCGCCATTGGCAGTCCCTTGCCACTCGCCAGGCGTAGAAACACCGCCTGCGTAACATCCTCCGCATCGGCCATGCTGCCCGTGATGCGGCACGCCGCGGTGAGAACGCGCCGATGATGTTCCGCGAACAATTGCGAGAGCAGTTCGCTGCTTTGGGTTATCGGTATGGTTTGGCTTACTGCGGCCACTGGATTACCTTCTTGGCTGTTCATAGAGATGACGTTCCGACCGGACAATTATTAATCCGTTCGAGAGGAACTACGGTGAATAAGTCCGGGGTGTTCCACGAAAGGCAAAAGAAAAGAGAATACAAGCAGACGCACTCGCGCTCTTCCGATAAGGCAGAGTTTCGCTGCTGCCCTAACAACCGATCAGACAGGATGCGGATCCAGATGCGCTTTTAATTTCAAACCCCGGTAATGTTTCCATCCGCGTCCACGTCAATCGACAACGCTCGCGAGTTGCGTGGTAAGCCGGGCATCAACATCATGTTGCCGGCAACAGCCACCAGAAATCCAGCTCCCGCAGAGAGCAAGACGTCGGTGACATTGAGCGTCCATCCACTGGGCGCGCCCATGCGTTTCGGATCGTCAGTGAGCGAATACTGCGTCTTCGCAATGCAGACCGGAAGCCGGCCAAATCCCCGCTCGACGAAGCGAGCAAGATTCGTGCGCGCTTGATCGCTCAGCGCCACATCTGCTGCTCCATAGACTTGCGTAGCGACCTTGCGCATCTTTTCTTCAGGTGCATCGTCCAGCGAGTAGGCTGGTTGAATGTTGGGCGATGGATTGGCGTCGATGGCTGCAATAACTTCTTCAGCCAGGTCCACCGCTCCTAGCCCGCCCTTGCTGAAGGCTTCCACAATGGCGGACGGGATTCCTTCGCTCTGGCAATAGGCCGCAATCGTTTCAAGTTCCTCGGGCAAGTCGGCGGGAAAGCGATTGATGGCGACCACGATCGGCACGCCAAAGCCGCGAAGACTCCGAATGTGGTGCGCCAAGTTCGAGAAGCCGGCCGCAAGCGAGTCCTGCGAAGAACCAGCGCCCTGCCCGCGCAGACTCTGCACCGTGGTGACCAGGACGGCAACCGCAGGTTGAATGTCAGAGGCACGCATGGCAATGTCGAAATACTTCTCCGCGCCCAGGTCGGAAGCGAAACCGGCTTCGTTGACCACGAAATCGGCGAGCCGCAGGGCTATCTGGTGCGAAAGAATGCTGCTGGTGCCGTGGGCTATGTTGGCGAAAGGGCCGGTATGCACCAGCGCTGGCGTTCCCTCCGTGGTCTGCACCAGGTTGGGAAGAATCGCTTCATTGAGCAACGCCATCATGGCGCCTGTAGCGCCCACATCCGCCGCGGTGACCGGGCTGCCAGCGCGATTGACGCCGACGACAATTGCTCCGAGCCGTCGACGCAGGTCCGCGCGGCTTGAGCTGAGGCCAAGAATGGCCATGATCTCAGAAGCGGCTGTGATGACGAAGCCAGTCTCCCGATGTGCGCCATCTTTCTTTGAGTCGAGAGCGACGGCAATCTTGCGCAGCGCGCGGTCGTTCATGTCGAGAGCGCGAGGCCAAGTGATTTGCTCCGGATCGAGATCCAGTTGATTGCCGTGGAAGAGGTGAGAGTCCACCATGGCCGCAAGCAGATTGTGCGCGGAAGTGATGGCGTGAAAATCGCCATGGAAGTGAAGGTTGATCTTCTGGCTGGGTTCTACCTGCGAGAGTCCGCCGCCCGCAGCGCCGCCCTTCAGGCCAAAGACAGGCCCCAGCGACGGTTCGCGCGAAGTGACAATTGCCTTGCGCCCGATGCGCTCCAATCCCTGTGCCAGTCCGATGGAAACCACGGTCTTGCCTTCGCCGGAGACGGTGGGCGTGGTGGCAGTCACCAGAATGAATTTGCCGCGAACAGGTAACGCCGAATCTGTGAGCAGATTGAGAGAAAGTTTGGCACCATAGGTGCCAATGGATTCATAATGTGCCGGCGAAAGGCCGAGCTTGCCTGCAATTTCCTGAATAGGAAGCATCTATAACTCCGTAGAACGGATTAAAGGATACATCTAGTTTAGTCGCCCACCAGCTTCGACGGCGCGCGGGGACTGAAACTCGTGGCCCCCATCCACCGAACGGCCTTTTGCTCGATGGGTGGGAGATCTAAGAAACCAACTGTCGGCCCTCCGCTCTTTCTGCTTTCTTATCCGAGGTTCAGACCTGCGATATTTGCGACTGTAACCACACAGTCGGAGCAAACCCTAAAACTCACATTATTTCAATGCTTTGCGCCTGTTTAACGTCCTGTTTCAACACTTTCCGCAGAAACACCGTTCAATTCTCTACAACCCTTTCGTCAAATTTGGAAAATTCTCAGCAGCCAATTCGCGATTGCAGCAGGCCCACAAGGTTAACCCTTCAAGTTTCTGCAACCAGGCAGGCGAACATTCGCGCCGTTTCGCAACCCTACAGGCGAACATTCAGAGGGTTCACCACACCTTCCGGGCATCCATTCGGTGTCACAATTACATCGCTTCGGGACTCTCGATGCCGAGCCAACTGAGCACAACAATCAGCTCGCGTAATGCCACTGCGGCCGTCGCCAGCAGGAAAGTCTTTCGCGCCGGATACTCTTCAGTCAGGATGTGATGCTTGTGATAGAAGTTATTAAACTCTTGCGCTAGCTGGAAGGCATGCTTGGCTAAGTACGCCGGCTCCGAAGTAGTTATGCATTGCTCCAACACCAGAGTCCGCCGCCCCGCGCGCAACCAAAGCGACCAGATATCGACAGCGGCGTCACCCTCAAGATACCCAGTAACACCCGCTAACTCTGCTAGCCGCGCAAACTCGGCTAACACCGCTTCAGTTGTAGTTTCGGCCTTGCGAAAGATGTTGCGCGCGCGGACCACGGCGTATTGGATGTAAGGTCCAGTTTCGCCCTCAAAGCTCAACGCATCTTTGAAGTCGAAAGCGATGACAGAGTTACGCGTGAACTTGAGCATGAAGTAGCGCAAGGCGCCAATGGCGATCTGTTTGGCGATCTGTTCCCGCTGCGCCTCATCGCGTCCTGTGCCGCGAGAATCCACCTCGGCGCGCGTCGCGGCGATGAGCTTGTCGATCAGGTCATCGGCCTTTACGCCGAAGCCCTTGCGTCCACTTACTTCTATATAAGGGCGAGCAAGGTCTTCGTCGGAAATTGCATAACCTAACTCGACCGCGCAGCGCGGCGTAAGCGCGACCATCTCATAACTGAAGTGCGTGTAGCGGTCGGCCTGCTCGGTATGCCCCATGCCGCGCAGCGCCTGAATGACGTTAGCCTGCGGGTCGGACTGGCGCGAATCAATTACGTTGTAGATAGCCTGCGCCCCCCCAAAGTGGGGATGCGGTTCGTCACCATGGACGGCCGAGATCCAGCACGCGTGATCGGGGTAAGTGAAGAATGGCTTGTAGCCAAAGTCTTTGCCCAGCAAACCGAATTTCCATAAGTGATAGGCGATGTCCTTGCCAACATAAGTCACAGTCCCATTCGACCGGACGATCACCTTGGCATCTTCGTTGGTTTCTCCCTCAGTTACCTCAGCTCCCGGACGCGTCATAACCCAGCAGCCTTTGTTCTTACCTTCGTTCTCGAAGTACAGCACCCCGGTTTGCTTGAGCTGCTCGAAGGCCGCGTCCCAGAACTTGAGGTGCAGAATCTCGCTTTCGCGCGGAAGAAAATCGTATTCGATATCGAGCCGCAGCATCGTCTCCAGATGACGTTTGAGCACAGTGGTCGAAACTAACTCCGCTATTTCAGCAGTATCATTACCGCCTTCCTCAAGTTCATGCAATGTGGCATAGCGCAACTTCTTGCGTGCGGCATTCTCTTCAACACTTCCCTGTTCATACCACTGCGAAGTACGTGCATATAAGTCCCAGCAGTAGTAATCAATGCGTTCGCCTTTACGCTTGATTTCTTCCAGTAACTCGCGCACTTGAGGCGCACTGAGCCCTTCGAGATGAAGGAAACCCACGACCACATCGGCCACTTGGACGCCGGTGTTATCGATGTAATTCTGCACGTCGACCTTCTGCCCGGCAGCGCGCAGCAGCCGGACGAAGGTATCCCCAAGAATGGCATTCCGCAAGTGCCCGATATGCGCAGCCTTGTTAGGATTGATGCTTGTATGTTCCACGAGAGAGTGAAGTCCGCTGGAGGCACGCTCCAAGCTCTCTCCACCCGCAACCAATCGCACACCCGCAGTTCGATCGAGGCGGGCATTGATGTAGCCCGCTCCTGCTACCTCAAATCCGGCAAAGCCATCGAGTGGCGCGAGCGCTGCCACTATCTCTTGAGCAATGACCTTGGGCGCCTTGCGAAGTTTGCGAGCTAACTCGAAAGCAATCGGAGTCGACAATTCACCAAATTGTAAGTCAGGCGGAATCTCCAGCGGAATGTTCTCAAGCTGGAGATCGTACTTATCCTTTAGAACCGCGCGGAGACGTGCGCCAAGCCTTTTCTGTAATTCCAAATACACGTTGAGTGCCTCAGAAATCCTTGATTTTCAAGGCCGATTCTACCACCTGCGGCGGAGCAGGCGCAGCCTCGTCGCCCTCGATTGACCCGTGCCAATAAGCAAAGCGCGGCGATGAGTTAGTGCACTCCCGAAGTTCGAGTGAATTTTCCGGTGCGGCCATAGAACCACCGCCAAATCTATATTTCCCCAGATGCCGTAAGATAGAGACTGGATTGCTGTTAGATTCCCGCAGCTCGAGGGCGGGAGAATTGAACGAATCACCCACCCATGACCAGTTCCGCACAAAGCTCAAACCGCTTTTATCTGACCACGCCCATCTACTACGTGAATGCGCGTCCGCACCTGGGCCACGCCTATTCGACCATTGTGTGCGATGCCATTGCGCGGAGGAAGCGCGCGCTGGGCATTGATACCTGGTTCCTCACCGGGACCGACGAGCACGGGCAGAAGATTGAGCGCTCCGCTGCACTGGCCGGACGCACTCCGGAAGAATTCGCCACGGCAATTTCAGCCGAGTTTCGAGGGCTGTGGGACAAGTTGGGACTGAGCTACGACGACTTTGTCCGCACCACGGAAGTGCGGCACACACGCGGCGTACAGAAGCTCTTTGCGACATTGCGCGACAAGGGTTTCATCTACAAAGGTTCGTATACGGGCCAGTACTGTGTCTCCGATGAGGCGTATGTGGATGGGCCGCCTGGGACGCCCTGTCCCGATTGTGGGCGTATTACTGAAACTGTGAGCGAGGAGAATTATTTCTTCAAGTTATCGGCCTTCGAGCGCAAACTGCTTGAGTTCTACGAGGCCAACCCTGGGTTCATGCAGCCGGAATCGACGCGACGTGAGGTGATTTCCTTCGTGCGCGGCGGGCTGAAGGATTTGTCTGTAAGCCGGACGAGTTTCTCGTGGGGCATTCCTGTTCCCGGCGATGAGAAGCACGTGATCTATGTGTGGCTGGATGCACTGGCTAACTACATCACGGCGCTGGGATATGGTTCGGACGATCCGGCCGATCAGGCGCGGTTCGCAAAGTTTTGGCCGGCTGACATGCACCTGATCGGCAAAGAGATCAGCCGCTTCCACTGCGTCTATTGGCCTGCATTTCTGATGGCCGCGAGCATTCCGGTTCCGAGATCGGTAAAGGCTAATGGCTGGCTGCTCTTCGACCAAGGGAAGATGTCGAAGTCGCGTGGAAATATTGTGCGCGCGGAGACGGTGCAGGAGGTTCTAGGCGCCGACGCGCTCCGTTACTTCCTGCTGCGCGAGATTCCGTTCGGACAAGACGGAAGCTTCAGCTTCGATGCGCTGGTGCAGCGGTACAACGGAGACCTGGCCAACGGCTACGGCAACCTGGTGAGCCGCGTCGTGAACATGGTTCACAAATACTTTGGCGGAGTTTTGCCTGAGGTGGGCGAGGAGACTCCGGCTGAGCAATCTCTGCGTGAGAGCGCGGCGCAGGTCATTGCCGCGTTTGGACCAGCATTCGATGAGTTGAACTTCTCTGAGGCGCTGAAGACTTTATGGACCCTGGTGGCTGAGACCGACGGGTACCTCACCGCGAATGCACCGTGGAAGAAACCTGCTGAGCGGAGCGATGCGGATCATGCGCTGCTTCAAGCGCGTGTGCTGGCAACGGCTGCTGAAGCGATCCGCATCATAACCGCGTTGGTCTATCCCATTCTGCCGGAGTCGGCCGCCAAGGTTTGGCAGCAACTGGGTCAGGGAGAAGTTGCGGAAGCAGCAAAGAAAGCATTTTTGACTGAACTCGCGTGGGGCGGATTGAAAGCTGGGACAAAACTTGGAGAGCCCGTGCCGTTGTTTCCGCGCAAAGAGAAGGACGCAGTGGAACGCATGCAGAATCTTGAAGAGAAGAATGTCGCCAGCGCCGTAGACGCAGCCAGCAATCCGGAAAGCACCACCCAATCTGCGTCGGAGACGCCGCCCTCGGCGATCCCAATCACTCCCGCACCTGCCGCGGCTTCACCATCGGTGGTCTCAGTGCAAGGCCAGCCCGCTGGGACTGTGCCATCCTCGCAGGCCATGCAGGCGCGGGTTGGGGACCATCTGACTGAGGCTACTGTGGCACCGGTCGATCCTGGAAAGCCCGTACCTACCACGCATGTACATCAGGTCCCGGCTGAGCTGGCGAGCAGCAGGCTAAGCACCACGCCAATCCCAGCTCCAACGGGAGCTCCGTTGCATCCTCCTGAGCCCGCGACCGACCCGGCAACCGAACAGACTCAATACATCACCATCGATGATTTTGCCAAAGTGGAACTACGCGTGGCACAGATTCTGGTAGCAGAGCGTATTCCCAAGGCTGACAAACTGCTGCGTCTGGAAGTCGACCTGGGCTACGAAAAGCGTCAGATTCTTGCCGGCATCGCGCAGTACTACGAACCGGAAAATCTAATTGGTCGCAAGATCGTGATCGTGGCCAACCTGGCTCCGCGGAAGATGAGGGGACTTGAGTCGAATGGAATGCTGCTGGCGGCTTCCCTGCCCACTGATGGTGCGCCGGTGCTGGCTGGCTTCCTGGAAGATGTGCCCCTGGGCGCGCGGCTGAAATAACCTCAGCGGTGAGGCAGACGCCTTCGGCTCGTACTGCAGACGTAGAGGGTTCGTGAGCCTGTTTAGGGCAGGTTGCAGAGTTGCCCCCTATCGGACGCCTTTGTCCCGGCAGAAAATCCTTTTCGTAACAATCCTTTTCGTAACAAAGTGAGAAATGAGGCCGTGTTGCTGATCGATTCCCACGCACATCTGGATAGCGAGCGTTACGCGGAAGACCGCGCAGCGATGCTGAGTCGCGCGTTTGATGCAGGTGTGGGCGCAGTGCTGGCCATCGGTATTGGCGAGCAGGCGGCGGGTATGGATGGAGCGCTCGCCATATGCCGCCAGTTCAATGGGCAACCCGGCATGCCGCGGCTCTATGCCAGCGCCGGCGTTTATCCGCACAACACCCACGAAGCCGATGAGGCGGTGCTGACCAAACTTGACGGCCTACTCGCTGAGCCCGAAGTGATTGCGTGCGGTGAAATTGGCTTCGACTATTATCACGAAGGCGCGCCACACGATGTGCAGCGTGAGGCACTCATTAAGCAACTGGAGATTGCCGCAGCGCGGAAGCGGCCCATTCTGATTCACTGCCGCCCGACGAATGACGGGGCCAACGGTGTGATGGATGCGTGGGATGATCTCTTTGCAGTTCTGGAAGAACATTGGAGAGGAACAGGCTTGGGCGGCGTGATGCATTGCTTTGGGGCTGGATGGGAGCAGGCGCGGCGGTCTTTGGACTTGGGCTTTCTGATATCGTTTGCCGGGAATGCGACCTATCCCAAAGCGCAACCGCTGCGTGACGTGGCGACCCGCATCCCATTGGATGGGATTCTTGTGGAAACCGACGCACCCTGGCTGGCCCCGACGCCCGATCGCGGCAAGCGGAACGAACCGGCTTTCGTTGTGCGAACTGCCCAGGTTTTGGCTGGAACCAAGGGAATTTCAGAGGAAGAATTGGCTGCGGCGACCACGAAAAACTTCTTACGGCTGTTTGATCTAGGGGAAGACGTGGGAAACTGTTAAAGGGCTACATGCAGCGGCGTTTCCCCATTCGAGGAAAAGAAGAAATGGCACAGGAGAATTCGTTCGATATTGTCAGCAAGGTGGATGTTCAGGAAGTCCGCAACGCCATCGACCAGGCGCTGAAGGAGATCAAGCAGCGCTTCGACCTGAAGGACTCACACTCTGAAGTAACGCTGGTTGAGGGCGACAAGGAAATTCAGTTGGCCTCGGCCGGCGAATACAAGCTGGAAGCGGTCAAGGAGATTCTTGGCCAAAAACTGGTGAAGCGGGGCGTGTCGCTCAAGAATCTGACTTACGAGAAGATGGAGCAGGCGTCGGGCCAAAGCGTTCGGCAGAAGATCAAGCTGCAGCAGGGCATCCCGATTGAAAAGGCCAAGGAGATTGTTCGCCTGGTGAAGGACTCGAAAAAGAAGGCACAAGCCAGCATCCAAGGCGATACAGTGAGAATATCGAGCAAAGACCGCGATGAGTTGCAGGCAATTATCACCTTGTTACGGGGTAAAGAGCTAGGCGTGGAATTGCAGTTTACGAATTACCGCACTAACTGAGCCCATGCAGTGGGGCAGCCTTCCCATGAGTAAGCGAGCCAGTAGCGACGGCCGCACGGTAGGATAAGGCACGGGAACCGGAGCACTTTGAGCACACTGGCGATAGCGACGGGGAGAGAGTTTTTCGATTTGCTGCGGGATGACCTCGTGGCGATCGAGCAGGAGTTGGGCCGTGATGCCGCCTCCAGCGTAAGCACCATCACGGAGATTGCCGAATATCTGCGGGGAGGCGGCGGTAAGCGGATCCGGCCGTCCCTACTACTGCTTTCGGCGCACATGCTCGGATATTCCGGTCCCTCTTCCATTCGCCTCGGCGCAGTGGTAGAGATGGTGCATACGGCAACCCTGGTGCACGACGACATCATCGACGGAGCAGACACACGGCGCGGCCGCCCATCGGCAAACACCACTTGGGGCAATGAAAAATGTGTATTGGCAGGCGATTGGCTCTACATGCAGGCCTTCAAGGTAGCCCTGGAAGAGAAGAGCCTGCGCGTGCTCGACCTGCTGATTGGGCTGACCCAGCAAATGGTGGAAGGCGAGCTGCTGCAGATCCAAAAGCTGGGCAAAGCCGTCTCCGAAGCCGAGTACTACGATCTGATCTTCCGCAAGACCGCCTGTCTTTTTGCTGTTTCCATGCGTCTGGGAGCAGTGCTCGCCGGCGCAACGGACGCGCAAGAGGCAAGCCTGGCCGCTTATGGCAAGACGGTCGGCCTGGCGTTTCAGATTGTTGACGACGTGCTGGATCTGACAGCCACCGAAGAGGTTCTGGGCAAGCCGGTGGCCAGCGACTTGCGCGAAGGCAAGGCGACCCTGGCAGTCATCCACTCGTTCGACCACGGAATCGCGAAGGATCGGCAAATTATCCAGAGAGTCCTGGATGACCGCAGCTTTGAGAACGTGAGCCGCCAGCAGATCAAAGACATTCTGATTCGCAACGGATCAGTTGAGTACGCCATGTCTGTCGCTGATCGCTACGCCGAGCAGAGCCGTAAGGCCTTGGAACCGTGGCCTGACTCCGAATTCAAGCGCGCGCTGTTGTGGGTGCCTGACTTCGTGGTGGCCCGGGACAAGTAGTCCACTCGCATGGATAATGTCGACCCTCCAATTTGGACCGACGTAGACCGGTATTTCGGCGACCTTCTCGTGCCTTCCGATGACGTGCTCGATTCTGTTCTCCTTGCGAATCAGCAGGCGGGCCTCCCCTCCATCGACGTTACTGCGCTTCAGGGCAAGTTCCTCGAGTTCCTGGCGCGCATCTCCGGGGCTAAGCGCATCCTGGAAATTGGCACGCTGGGCGGCTACAGCACCATTTGGCTGGTGCGGGCGCTACCGCCAGATGGCCGGATTGTTACATTGGAACTGGATCCCCACCATGCTACGGTCGCTCGTGGAAACCTGGCCCGCGCGGGCGTGCTTGATCGCGTCGACTTGATCGTCGGACCGGCAATCGAGATTCTTCAGACGCTCTCGGAGAGCCACACCGCACCCTTCGACTTGATCTTCATCGACGCGGACAAGGAGAGTTATCCGGAATACCTCCTTTTGGCCCTCAAGCTATCGCGACCTGGGACAGTCGTGGTTGCGGACAACGTAGTTCGCGAGGGGAAGGTTGTCGAGCCGGAGTGCGATGACCCGAGAGTACAAGGAGTTCGGCGCTTCGCGGAATTACTGGCCGCCGAACCGCGCTTGAACGCAACGGTCCTTCAGACCGTGGGAGCCAAGGGATATGACGGCTTCGCCCTTGCCGTCGTGCGTCACTAAAGCGCCAGAAATCGAAGTCGTTGTGGCTTCTACCTTACTTAGTTATCCGAAAATCCATCCTTGAACCCGCCCCGATTACCTTCCTCGCTCCTGGCCTTTCGATTCCCCTACCACCTAAGTGGCATGCTCATAGCACGCGCTTCTCACCCGCAAATATCTAAGTGGTATTTTCATTCTTCTTCCCTGAGGCGAATGATCGCTGTATTGACTTTCCCCTGAAAGTCCCAAGAGGAGGACAACCATGAACGCAACAGCCTCTGCCTTCACAACTGCTTACACCGGTCCCGTACTGGTTCGCCCCACGAACGCTGAAGAACAGAATCGCCTGAATGAAGCACGCAACATGGATGGAAACTGCCTCAGGGGAATGGTCATCGCGCTCGGCATGGAAGCCGTCGCCGGAATGTGCCTTTTCTTGATGTGGCAGATCGGGCACCTCATCCGGTAGCTCGAGAGAACTTCAGGCGTCCTGCACAATCGTGCCCTGATGGTAGACAATCTTCCAACCGGTGGGTGTTCTTCGCCAGATTGTTGAACGCCGGGTAAGACGAACGTGGTCCTCCAATAGCGTGTAAGTCAGCAGATAGGTGTCCTCCCCAAATCTACGGCATTGAAAATCGCTCGTCTCCCAGATATCAGCGTGCGGGATTGGAAATCGCTTCTCCAACTCGTCCAAAATGAATTGCCGGAAGTAGCGCCGGCCAGAAGCTCGGTTTCCCAGAAGTCCTCCTCCGTCATGCTCTCGAAATCGCGCGGGTGATGCCGAATTTCGGACGATGGGCTCGCGGCGGATGAGCTCGGCGAGGATGCTTTGCAATTTAGGTGCGGTGGTAAGTTCGGGTTCTGTGCCTTCCGGGACGTTCATGCGAACAGGATAGTGCAATCACAATGAAACGGTCTGAACGCATCTACTCGCCCGTCATCATCGCGCGTAACGCTTCGGCATGCTCAGCCGGCAGCGGCTTCTTATTGAGTTGGTCGTCGCAGACCACGTGGACCGTCTCACCCTCTGCCAGAAGCGTTGGCTCCTCGCCTTCAGCGGCTTTACGCAGAATACGATAAGCAAACTTCACGACAGATTGGCGCAGCAGCGATGGTTTGGTTTCGATCAATATCTGGTCATCGTAACGAGCCGGAGCCTTGTAGCGGCAGGTTGCCTCAATCACTGGCAGGATGCACTGGTGATCGGTTTCCAACTGACTGTAAGCCAGGCCGAGAGACCGCAGCAGTTCGACGCGCCCAATCTCAAACCAGACCAGGTAGTTGGCATAGTAGACAATGCCCATCTGGTCGGTTTCGGCATAGCGCACCCGGACTTCGGTGGTTACTGGCATACAAAAAGATTCTCTTGGAAACTGTTGTCAGTTTCCGCTCTCCAGCCCGGCTACTGATCACTGACAACTGATCACTGACGACTGCTTTTATGGCTTGAGGTGCGAGAAGAGGGGCAGTTTGGTCACGTCGTTGACGATGATGAAGGCGAAGAAGACCAGCAGCACGACAAAGGCCGCCTGGTAGATTCGTTCTTTGACATTGATGTTGATGTCATGCCGAATGACGCTCTCAATCAACAGGAGCAAGATCAGACCACCGTCGAGTATGGGGAACGGCATCAGGTTGAGTATGCCGAGATTGAGGCTGATTCCGGCAGCCAGTCCGAACTTGGGAAGCCATCCCCTGGTCTCCGCCGCCTCGCCGGCCATACGCGCAATCCCCACCGGACCTGAAAGTTGGGAAACCGCAACCTTGTGAGTGAAGATTCCGCCCAGCACATCGAAGATCATCGTAGAGTTGTCGACGCAGAACCCCTTCGCCTTGCTGAACGCCTGATCGAGCGGGAGCGGCACATGGTGGAAAGGAATCTGGCGCGGCGCAAAGCCAAGTTTCCACGCGTTCTCGATCATGGTTGGGTGGGCAACCATGGGTGGCAGCGTCGCTCCGTTGCGGATGACCACCAGCGTGAGGGGCTTCCCTGCGCCCTCCTGCATGTACGCCAACAGGGCCTGGACAGTATGAAATTCATGGCCGTCCACGGACTGGATAGCGTCACCATCGCGAAGGCCGGCCTGTGCGGCAGGATATCCGAGTTCCACTTGCTTCACTTCGATGGGGCCGGGCACAAGCTCTGGATAGTAGCCAGCGTCCAATAGATCGAAATCCTGGTTTTTCGCCGGTGGCGGCACGCGCAGCGAGAGCTGGATGACCTTTCCACTGCGATCCACGGTCAGGGGTAGTATCTGGCCCTGGTTCAAGGCCGAAATCCGGTTAATGGCATCCCAGTCCGGGTTATTCACGGATTGGAATTGGCGGATGATGTCACCGGACTGGATGCCCGCCGTGGCTGCGGCCGAGCCGGGGGCCACCCATTCGATGGTTGCGGTAGTGACTTCGGATTTAGGCACCTCGTTGAAGACGCCGAAGTAAAAGAACATGAGGCCGAAGGCGAGAATGAAGTTGGCCACCGGTCCGGCCACGCCAATGAGCATGCGCTGCCAGCGCGGATGCGAGGTAAAGGCGCCGGGGTCGTCGGCCAGAGACTCGTAGTTCCCGGAGGGCGAAAGGCTCTTGTCCGGATTGTCGCCGAGGGCTTTTTCCGCCGCCTGAAAAGCCACTGGCGTGCCGGGCACAGTGCCAGATCCAGAACCGGGTAACGACAAGTTCTGTTCCGGAGTTTCCCCGGTCATCTTGACATAGCCACCGAGGGGCAGCAGGCAGACCTTGTAGTCCGTGTCGCCGTACTTCACGCCAAACAGACGCGGCCCGAACCCCACTGAAAAAGCCTCGACGCGAACGCCGCAGAGCTTGGCCACGGCGAAGTGGCCAAATTCGTGGACTACCACCATCACGCCGACGAGGACGATGAAGGCTACGACTGCAATCAAAAACTCATGCATAGATGTGAGGTCTTCCCTTGCAAAGACGCTTACCGGCCGACCGCCGGTTCACCCGAGCAGCGCCTGAGCTGTTTGACGCGCCTCCCGGTCCGCGGAAAGTACCTCCGCGATAGTGATTGGATGCGCGGCGGGCGTGGCAGCGAGTACTTTCTCAATTGTACGCGGGATTCCCATAAATGGGATTTTTCGGCCGAGGAAGGCCTCGACGGCGACCTCGTCGGCCGCGTTCAAAGCAATGCAGTGCGTTCCACCTTTTTCAGCCGCTTCAAACGCCAAGCGCAGGCAGGGAAATCGCTCAAAATCGGGCGGCTCGAAGTCCAGATGACGAAGAGCGGCCAAGTCGAAAGTGAGGTGCGAGGCAGGACGCTCCGGCCATGCCAGGGCGTAGAGAATGGGCAATCGCATGTCCGTGACGGAGATTTGCGCCAGAATGGAGCCGTCTACGTACTCTACTAGCGAATGAACGGTCGACTGTGGGTGCACAGTTATGCGCACTTGATTTGGTGCTACATCGAACAGGCGGCAGGCCTCGATGACTTCAAGGCCTTTGTTGAGCATGGTGGCGGAGTCGACCGTGATGCGGCGGCCCATGACCCATGTGGGGTGCTTCAGCGCTTGCTCCGGGGTGATGGCGGCGAACTTGTCCAGAGGGAGTTCGCGGAACGGCCCGCCAGAAGCCGTGAGCCAAATGGTCTTTACTTCGGAATGAGTTCCCACGCGCAGACATTGATGCACGGCGTTGTGCTCGCTGTCGATGGGGAGAATAGGGACTTTGCGCTCGCGGGCGGCGGCGGTGAGGATTTCGCCGGCGGCTACCATGCACTCCTTGTTGGCCAGGCCTACTGGCTTGCCGGCGAGGATCGCCGCGTGCGTGGCTTCGAGGCCGGCGACGCCGACGATGGCAGAGACTACAAAGTCCGCATCGGGCAGGGTGGCGCAGGCTACGGTGCCTTCGGTGCCATGGACTACTTCGATGCCGGTAACTCCGGCGACTTTGAGGCGGGAGGCCAGGTCGGCGGCCAGGTCTTCAGTGGCCAGGGAAACCAGCTTTGGCCGCCAGCGGACCGCTTGCGCAAAGGCTTCGTCCACGTTGCGCCCGGCGGCGAGCGCGGCCACCTGGTAGCGCTCCGGGAACTGCTCAACAATGGAGAGGGTGCTTTGGCCGATGGAGCCGGTAGAACCGAGAATGGCGAGTCGCTTCAAAGTGTCTTTAGAAATCCGCGGTTCGCAATGGAACCGATGCGAGGCATCCGCATGAATTTAGTGAGACCCGAGATTCCAGCGGGAGCCTTAAAAACGCTGGTGAATAACTTGAGCGTACCACAGCACCGGAGCGGCCAGCAGCAGGGCATCTATGCGATCCAGGACCCCGCCGTGGCCAGGCACCAGGACCCCTGAATCCTTGACACCGGCTGAGCGTTTGAGCGCAGATTCAGCCAGGTCGCCCACCTGTGCCGCCGCGTTGACCACGACTGCAAGCACCAGCCAGTACCAGACCTCGTCAGGGTAGGAGAGGCGCGCCGAACCCCATGTTTCCAGCCACGCAGCCAGGCTCCAGAGGCCACCGGCAGCCACCAGGCTTCCGGCTAACGAGCCAATGGCGCCCTCCCAGGTTTTGTTGGGGCTCAGGGTCGGAGCCATCTTGTGCCGTCCCCAGGCCCGCCCCACGTAGAGAGCCGCGATGTCTCCCATCCAAACCACGCAGAGCAAAAAGATGATCAGGGATGGTCCGTTGCTCTGTTCGCGCAGCAGGGGTATCGTCGACAGCGTAAATCCCACGTAGAGCAGGCAGAAGATCGCCGACGAAGTATCGGGCAGCATCCGCTCAACCGGCGAATAGAAGGTGGAAAACACCAGCAGGCCGAGAGCCAGAAAGCCGAAGATGATCTCAGTCTGATGAAGCCATTCGAGGCCATCTCCAAAGAATCTGGCGGCAAAAAGCACGAGAATGGCGATCAGGGTGGCAATGCGCGAGGGATGAGCGCCGCATTTTTCCGCCAGCCCCAGGTACTCCCAAGCAGCCAATGCGGCCACAGCGGCCGTAACAAGCGTAATCAGCCAAAACGGCCCCAAAAATACCAGAGCCAAAACTAGAGGAATCAGGACGGCAGCGGTAAGGATTCGTTTCATGCCAAGGGTGAGGATACACCGCCGGGGTGGCGTAATCGCTTAGACGTCAACAAGAAACGAACCGAAAGTCATGTGCACATAAGTGCAGGCAAAAGTGAAATAAAGCGTGAAAAATGAGATTAAACAGGCAATATCCGCGTGTTTTTGACGCGTTATTTCATGTTTATAACCAGGAAAGGTTGCGATAAACGTGGGTTCAACGCACTTTGCCTGCGTTTACTTGCGCATGCCAATGAAACTGGATGGCCAGTTGAGGTCTTTTCTGTCCATGAATCGCAGCTTGGGGCTCCCAAGTTTATCGGTTCGTCAGACCAGGGACAGCCACGGCAGTTGAAACTGAGGTCTTCCACGGCGGCAGACGATACCC
>JBAWCO010000024.1:0-10243 GCA_049590315.1 Occallatibacter sp.
GGTCTACATTGTGCTGGGCGTACTTTACGAGAGCTTCATTCATCCCATCACGATTCTCTCTACACTTCCCTCGGCAGGTGTGGGTGCACTGCTGGCCTTGAGCCTTTTCAAGCAGGACCTGAGTGTAGTGGCGATCATCGGCATCATTCTGCTTATTGGCATTGTGAAGAAGAACGGCATCATGATGGTCGATTTTGCATTGGAGGGCGAACGCGAACGCGGAATGAATTCGCGCGACGCGATTTACGAGGCATGCCTGCTACGCTTCCGTCCCATCATGATGACTACGATGGCGGCGTTGCTGGCGGGCATTCCTCTTGCCTTGGGATCAGGCATGGGTTCAGAGTTACGGCGTCCCCTGGGTATAGCCATGGTGGGCGGACTGTTGCTGAGCCAGATACTCACGCTCTATACAACCCCGGTTATCTATATCTTCTTCGATCGTATTGGCCATCGGTTTACGCGTGGTCCGCAGAGCGCGCATGTTGCTGCTGAACCGCGTACGGCGGAGGGAACATGAACATCTCATCTCCCTTCATCCGGCGGCCGGTAGCTACGACGCTGCTAACTACGGGCGTCCTGCTTACGGGAGCTATCGCGTTCAAGGTGCTGCCTGTGTCTCCGTTGCCGCAGGTCGATTTTCCGACGATTGCTGTGGGCGCCAGCTTGCCCGGTGGAAGCCCGGAGATCATGGCGTCTTCAATCGCGACCCCGCTGGAGAGAGAGTTTGGCCACATTGCCGGTGTGACTGAAATGACTTCGGGGAGTTCGCTTGGTTCTACCTCGATTACTCTGCAGTTTGATTTGAGCCGCAACATTGATGGTGCGGCACGCGATGTTGAGGCCGCCATCAATGCGGCGCGTACTTATCTGCCGGCGAACCTGCCCGCTAATCCGACCTATCGCAAGGTGAACCCTGCCGATTCGCCGATCATGATTGTTGGGCTGACTTCAGACAAGTACGACAAGCCAACGCTATATGACGAGGCTTCGTCAGTCATTGCGCAAAAGCTGTCGCAGATACAGGGGGTGGGGCAGGTCTCGGTTGGTGGCGGCGCGGGGCCATCCGTGCGCGTGGAAGTGAATCCGACGCTGCTTAACAGCCATGGGCTAACGATGCAGAACGTTCAGTCCGTACTGAGCACACAGAATGTTCACGAGGCAGTCGGTCAACTCACATTCGGATCGAACACTGCGGATCTGGTGGTCAACGACCAGATGCACCAGGCGGACCAATACAAGCCGCTCATCATCGGTTACAACAAAGGCGCCGCGGTCAGACTCTCCGATGTCGCCGACGTATCGAACGGCGCGCAGAACATCCGTACCGCAGGATACCTGGATGGCGTTCCCTCCATTACGGTGATCATCTTCCGCCAGCCCGGCGCTAACATCATCGAGACGGTCGATCGCATCAGGGCGGAGATGCCGTCGATTCAGGCCTCGATTCCGCAGGGTATCAATACCACGATTGTGCTTGACCGCACCACGACCATCCGTGCGTCAGTCAACGATGTCGAAAAGACTCTGATCGGCTCCGTAATCCTGGTGATCCTTGTTGTCTTCATCTTCCTGCGCAACTGGCGCGCCACGCTCATTCCCTTTGTCGCAGTTCCCGTTTCACTGGTGGGCACCTTCGCGGTGATGTACCTGCTCGGCTTCAGCATCGATAATCTCTCACTGATGGCATTGACCATCGCCACGGGATTCGTGGTGGACGATGCCATTGTGGTGATGGAGAACATCTCCCGCCACCGCGAGGGTGGGATGAATCCCTTGCAGGCGGCGTTCCTGGGCGCCAAAGAAATTGGCTTTACCGTTTTCTCTATCAGCATGTCGCTGATAGCCGTCTTTATTCCGATTCTGCTCATGGCGGGGATTGTGGGGAGGCTATTCCGCGAGTTTGCGGTGACCCTGGCGACAGCCATTGTTGTGTCGATGGTCATCTCTCTTACCACCACGCCGATGATGTGCGCGTATTTGCTGAAAGACGAAGGCGAGATCAAGCATGGGCGCGCGTTCCGGGTGAGTGAAAAGGGCTTTCAATGGCTGCTGTCAGGCTACAGCCGCTCTCTGACATGGGTACTGAAAAATCCCGGGCTGATGTTGACCGTGCTTCTTCTTACCATCGGGTTGAATTTTTATCTGATCGGCATTATTCCAAAGGGGTTCTTTCCGCAACAGGATACGGGAGCCTTGCTGGGGATGGTGCAGGGGCCGCAGGACGCTTCGTTTCCGGTGATGGACAACTCGGTGCAGCAGTTGGTGAAGGTGATCAAAGCCGACCCCGCCGTTGCCCATGTCAACTGCTATACGGGCGGACAGGGTTCATCGAATGGGGGATTTGTTTTTATCGCTCTCAAGCCGCTTGCGGAACGCAAGGTTACTGCGCCGGAGATCATCAATCGCCTGCGGCCTAAGATGAACCGGCTGCCGGTGGCGCAGGCGTTTCTGCAAGCGGCGCAGGACCTGCGCATTGGAGGCCGAGGGTCTGCGGCGCTGTACCAGTACACGATCCAGTCGGATAATGTGCAGGATCTCTCGATCTGGGGACCCAAGCTGCTTGCTGGGATGAAGGGCCTGCCTGGATTTCAGGATGTGAATACCGACGCGCAGAATGCCGGCTTGCAGGAATTAATTACCTACGATCGCGCCACGGCATCGAGACTGGGGATTACTCCGACGTCATTGAATAGCTCGATATATGGTGCATTCGGACAGTCAGATGTCTCCCTCATCTACACCCAGTTGAACCAGTACTACGTGGTCCTAGAGGTAGCGCCGCCGTACTGGCAGAGTCCCAGCGGGCTAAACAACATTTATCTCCACGCGGGCGGGAAGGGGGTTGTTCCACTTTCCACGGTGTCGACGGCGAAAGCCACCACCACCCCGCTGGTCATCAACCATACGAGCTCGTTCCCATCTGTCACTGTCTCGTTCAATCTCGGCACTGGAATGTCGTTGAGTGATGCTACTCGCGAGGTGGGCCAGATGCAGCAAGAGATGGGCATGCCGCCAACGGTTCGCGGGTTTTTTGCCGGCACCGCGGCGGCGTATCAAACTTCGCTGGCCAGCGAGCCCGTTCTTGTTATTACCGCACTGCTTGCGGTTTACATCGTGCTGGGAATTCTGTACGAAAACCTGGTGCATCCCCTGACTATCATCTCCACGGTCTTTTCGGCCAGCGCCGGCGCCATGCTCGCACTGATGTTGTTCAAGATCGATCTCAACGTGATTTCGATCATCGGTATCATTCTGCTCATCGGCATTGTGAAGAAGAATGCGATCATGATGATCGACTTCGCGCTGGTTGCTGAACGCGAGCATGGCAAGTCGACAGCGGACTCGATTTTTGAAGCATGCATGTTGCGCTTCCGTCCCATCCTCATGACCACGATGGCCGCCTTATTTGGCGCACTGCCGCTGGCATTCGGCACGGGGACCGGATCTGAACTCAGACGGCCGCTGGGCATCACCATTGTGGGTGGGCTGATTGTGAGCCAGATGCTGACCCTCTACACCACGCCCGTTGTTTATCTGTTCTTCGATCGCATGCGCCTCCGTTTCCAGGGAAAACACAGGGCAGCTCTTGAGCCTGGAACCGCCGAGGCTTCTTAGCAAGGAATGCTTATGGAGTGTTCGTTATGAAGAATTCGATCGTGCAATTCCGGCAGGCAGTTAAATCCTTGCCGTGCGCGCTCTTCACCGTTGTGTCCTTCGCGATGTTGGCTGGATGCAACGTAGGTCCAAAATATGTTCCCCCGACGATGACGGCGCCGCCGGCCTTCAAGGAGTCTCCTGAGCAATTCAAAGAAACCGAAGGATGGACTGTGGCGCAACCGCAGGACGCAACACTGCGTGGAAAATGGTGGGAGATCTATAACGATCCGGAACTCAATGCGCTTGAAGAGCAGCTCAATGTCGATAACCAGAATATCCGGCAGGCTTTTGAGAATTATATGGAAGCGCGAGCGCTGGTGCGCGAGGCGCGTTCGCAGTATTTCCCGAGTTTGAGTATTGGACCGTCGTACACGCGTTCGCAGGCGTCTTCCACCGTGGGATCCGGGGCGGTGGCAAGCACCGTAATCGGTAAACAGTCACAGATTTTCTCACTTCCGGCCGAGGCATCATGGGAGCCGGATCTCTGGGATAAAGTCCGTAATACCGTTCGCTCGAACCAGTACCAGGCGCAGCTGACCGCATCTGACCTGGAGAATGAACGCCTGACGGAACAAGCCAGCCTTGCCGAGTTTTTCTTTGAAATTCGCGGTCAGGATGCGCTGCAAAAGATCCTGGACGATACGGTCGAAACCGACAAGAAAAGCGTTGCGGCCGAGCAGGCCCGCTATGACACTGGCGTTGACGATCAGATTTCCCTGGTGGAGGCGCAGACGCAACTGGCGAGCGCGGAATCTACAGCGATAAATCTGGGAATTGCACGGGCGCAGTTCGAACACGCTATAGCGATGCTGATCGGCAAGCCCGCTTCTTCATTTTCGATTCCGGTGAAGCCCAGCCTGACAGCGCCTCCGCCGATTCCAGTGGGATTGCCATCGCAACTGCTTGAGCGGCGGCCGGACGTTGCGGGTGCGGAGAGGAACATGGCGGCCGCGAATGCGCGTATCGGCGTGGCGTATGCGGCCTACTACCCATCGCTGACGCTCTCCGGCAATGGCGGTGTGGAGAGTTCAGCTATCAAGAACCTGCTGGACTCGGCGAGCCGGTTCTGGTCAGTGGGACCGTCACTCTCGGAGACGATTTACGACGGGGGACTGCGCCGCGCGACTGTGAATCAGTTTATCGCCACGTACAACGCGGACCTCGCGGCTTATCGCCAGTCGGTACTGGTGGCCTTCCAACAAGTAGAGGACAACCTTGCGGCGGTGCGGATTCTTTCGCAACAGATCAAGCGCCAGCAGGAGGCGGTCAATTCCTCTCAGACGTTCGTGAAGCTGGAGCAGACGCGCTACGACACCGGCGTCGATCCGTATATCGATTTGGCCTCTGCACAAACGACCTTGCTAGGCAACCAGCAGACCCTGGCGAATTTGCAAATCCAGCAGATGACGGCGTCTGTACAACTGATTCAGGCGCTTGGCGGCAGTTGGGACAGGACGCAGTTGCCGACGCCGGAACAGATTACGCAGAAGCCCGCTCATGCAGAGACTACGATTCAGCATTGAGGTTCAGGAGCGACGGCCTCGTTTCTCACTTGCGCGAGATGCGAGTGTGTCGTATAGGATCGGCATTGAGGTTGCTGTGAAGAAAGACCAGCCTGCAATAGTGGAGGTGGATGTTGACGAGGTCTCAATCAGACGCACTGGTGCTGTTCGGCGTAACGGGCGACCTTGCCCACAAAATGATCTTCCCCGCGCTTTATGCAATGGTGAAGCGAGGATTTCTCACGGTCCCGGTGATCGGCGTCGCTTTTCCAAAGTGGAGTATGGAGCGATTGCACAGGCGCGTTATCGACAGCATTGAGCGAGCAGGCGGGGTTGATGACAAGCGAGCGCTGAAACATTTACTGTCGCTGCTTCAGTATGTGAGTGGAGACTATAAAGCGCCGGAGACGTTTGCAGCAATCAAGGTCGCGTTGGGCGGTGCACGAAGGCCGGCCCACTACCTGGCTATTCCACCTTCTCTGTTTGAAACGGTGATCGAAGGACTTGGCGCGGCCAACCTTGCCAAGAATGCGCGGGTCATTGTCGAAAAGCCGTTTGGGCGAGACCTTGCCACGGCCAAGCAACTCAACAAGGTCGCGCATGCGGTCTTCCCGGAAGACTCGATCTTCCGCATCGATCACTTCCTGGGGAAGGAAGCGATCATGAACATCCTTTATTTCAGATTCGCCAACTCCTTCCTGGAGCCGATTTGGAACCGCAATTATGTGTCGAGTGTGCAGATCACGCTATCGGAGGACTTCGGGGTAGGGAAACGAGGTTCGTTTTACGAAAGCGCCGGCTGTCTGCGCGATGTGATCCAGAATCATCTCTTCCAGATTGTCGCGTTGCTAGCCATGGAGGCGCCTGCCACCAGGAATTTTGGCGCGGTACACGGCGAGAAAGCCAAAGTCTTTGAGGCGATGCGCCCTCTGAGGCCGGCTGACATTGTGCGCGGCCAATACGTGGGCTATCGGGATGAGCCGGGTGTGGCGAAGAACTCGGATGTTGAGACGTACTGCGCACTGCGGATGTTCATCGACTCATGGCGTTGGGAGGGCGTGCCGTGGTATTTGCGCTCGGGCAAGTATTTGCCCAACACCGCCACTGAAATCCTGGTGGAACTGAAGCCGCCGCCGCAGAGGCTCTTCGCCGATTCAGCACCGATTGATGGGAAAGACAACTATTTTCGCTTTCGTCTCTCACCAAATTCGGCCATTGCCGTGGCCGCACGTGTGAAACGCGCCGGTCATGACTTCGTCGGAGACCAGAAGGAGCTCTTCCTGACGGAAGAAGAGCCGGGAGAGGCTTTGCCTTACGAGCGGCTCTTGAGTGACGCCATGGTTGGAAATGGCGCGCTGTTTACGCGAGAAGATTCGGTTGAGGCTGCGTGGACGGCAGTCGATCCGGTACTCAGGTCCCATCCGAAGGCTCGCTCCTACAAGCGCGGCACCTGGGGACCGAAGGCCGCTGATGCGCTAGTTGCCGGATATGGCGGCTGGCACAATCCGGACCCGACGGCTGGATCCTGATTGCGTGCTTAGGTAGGTCTGATCAAATTCAAAGCGCCCCCGAGCTTTCCTTCAGGGGCTAAAGCCCTCATTCATTTTGCTGCATTTGCGGCATGACTGAAGTCGTGCCCTTTCAAAACATCAACTTATTCAAAGGTTCCCTGAAGACATGCACCGATTCAGAGGTTCCGTAAAGCAGCTGCATTACGGAATTAGTGGATCGGTCGTGCAACTTGATGCGCGGCTGATTGTTGTAGCGAGGGCTATCTTCGCTGTGCGTTCAACTGGTCGAGCACATGCTTCAAGTCGTCTAATTTCTGCCCGGCCTCAGCCAGTTTGCCTTGCGATGTAAGGCGCTGATAATCGGAGAAATCTTTGCCGGCTTGCGCTATGAGCGAGTTCAAATCTGCCGCGGGTTTGGGTGCACCTGCGGTTGACGCGCCTGGGGTTTCAGATGCGGCTCGCGGAGCCTCGCTGGCGCTCAGCGTTGAGGTCTCCGAGCCGTATAGAGAAGCAAGCGCCGCCTCGAAAGTTGGCGCGTAAGCGAGACGATCCTGAAGCGCGAGGACGACGAGTCGCAATTCCGGCATCGGGCTTCGCTGGGCCTGAAGATAGATTGGCTCCGCATAGAGAAGCGCGCGCCCGCAGGGAATTACGAGCAGACTGCCGCGCCGTACATGCGAGCCCTGTTGATTCCAGAGTGTGAGTTGGCCAGAGAGCTGGGCGTTCTGGTCGATGCGCGCCTCGATTTGTTGTGGTCCATCGACGAGGCGAGTCTTGGGAAAGTCGTAAACCACCGACGTCCCGTAGTGGGCGCCGTCGCTGCGTCCGGCGATCCAGCCGATGAGGTTGTTGCGATTTGCGGGCGTGAAGGGCAAGATCTCCACGAACTCGAGGCCGGTCTCATCCGGCAGTTTCATCAAGACGAAGTTGGGGGCCATCGACATCGATGTCTGCTCTCCCGCTTCGCCCGAGCCGGTTTCAGTGGCTACGGTCCACAGATCTTCGCGATTGTAGAAGACCTCCGGATTTGTCATGTGATAGAGTCCGTAAACTTCAGCCTGCAGACGGAGCAGCATCTCCGGATAACGCACATGCTTGCGCTGCCAGCCGGGCATAGCGGATGCGTCTTTGAATAGGCTGGGAAAGATGCCGCGATAAGCCGCAAGCATGGGATCCTCGTTGTCGAAGACGTAGAAAGTAACGGTGCCATCGTAGGCATCGACCACGGCTTTTACACTGTTCCGCATGTAGTTGATGGCTGCGTTATCGAGGGTGTAGTGACTGGAGTATGGATAGGTGTTCGAGGAGGTGAACGCATCCATGACCCATGAAAGTCGGCCGTCGTCGCCGATCACGATGTAGGGATCCTGGTCGAAGGTAAGGAAGGGCGCAAGAGCGCTAACACGTTCGCGCACATTACGCCGCATCAGCAGACGGCTCTGCGCATTTACATCGTCACTGAAGGGCAGCTTGGCTACGTCGCCGCGGTCATAGGCGAGGAGAAGGCGACGAAAGAAGCCGCCCACAACAATTCCGCCTGAGCCGTCATACGAAGTGAGGTTGTTGGTCTGACCCTCGGGGTAGTTGAATTCCTGTTGCCGGGTCTTCACGTAGACATCGGTGTTGGTCATTTCGCCAAAGTAAATCTCGGGACGCGTGACGCTGAGGCCGTGGACCGTGCTCTGAACCGGCATATTGCTCAACATCAATGTTGGCAGCCCTTCAGATGTGAATCCGTTTACGGGGTTCATCGTGATGCCGTAGCCGTGGGTGTAGATGAGCTTGTCGTTGATCCAGTTGCGGCTGCTTTCCGGAAGCTTGTCCACATTCAGTTCGCGCGTGGCCAGCATTACCTCGCGCAAGGTCCCGTCGATCTCATATCGATCGATGTCAATGTCAGGAAAATCGTAGTAAGTTCGAATCTCCTGAATCTGGCGCAGCGTGTCTTTCAGGGCTGTCAGGTCCCATAGGCGGATGTTCTGCAGCGTGGGTTGATTGGCGGCCGGATCGGTTGCGCCAACGGTGGTTTCCGCGGGGAACTCGCGCTGGGAGAAGCGGTCCAGTCCCCACGCCTGCCGCGTCATTTCAATGTTATGCGCGATGTAGGGCTGTTCGCGAACCAACTCGTTGGGTTTGACCACGAAGCTGGTGACATACCAACCGACCAGACCGGCTGTGATGTAACAAAGTGCTGCTGGAACAAAAGCCGCAGCCAGCCAGCGCCCTCTTGGTTTGACGATGGCGCTGGTGAGGGCGATCAACGCGCCCAATAAGAGGGCAAGAGCGACCGCGAGCATTCCGGTGAGGGTTACGTGAGCGTCAGTGTAAGTGATTCCTTCAAAGATAGTGTGGCGTTCGAACAACAGCTCAAACCGGCCGAGATACTCGCGCAATGCAAGTACGAGCAGGAGAAACGCTAATGTGAAGGAGAGTCCGCGCCATGGTAATTGCACGCTAGTGCTGAACCGCCCGCCGATGGCACGGGAACTACCCGAGATGACGAGAAAGAGGATGGCCAGAATGCAAGTGAACACGGCCATTGTCACCAGCCAGCCCGCAATCAATTGCCAGGCTGGCAAAGCGAAGAGATAGAAGTTGAGCGGCATGCCGAAGATGGGATCAGATACGCCTCCGGTGGCATGCGGTGCGTACCAGAACAGCGCCAGCGTGGGCCATTGCGCTTCCATCGCGGCGCCGGTTGCAAGCGCGATGAGGATGGAGAGACCTATCGCGACCAGACGGAGGGTGGAAGCAACCGGCAGGATGACGGCGTTTCCTGCAACGAAGATGGTGTGATCCTTGGGCAGATCGGCCGCATGCGCTCGCTTGAGGGCGGAGAATACTCCGAAGAGAATGATGAACGTGATTCCCGTGAAGGCAAAAAAGATCGTCCACTCGAGGATGCGTGTTTTCCAGAAGATCTCCGCGTAGCCAAGCGATTGGAACCAGAGCAGGTCAACCCAATAGGACACCACGGTGCGGCTTCCCATCATGATGACGGCAACAAGGGCTAAAAGGATAAGAAGCGTGCGACGGTGCTGTGGGCGCGCTGGAAGTGATTTCTGTGGCCAATCAATGGACTCGTGCAATTGTTTACCCCGCTTTGGAAGCTGCGTTGAAACGAGAAACGCTGGAATGCTACATGGCTAAATCGCACGAGCTTCAGAGCTTCGCGTGATCCAGCGGCGAACTATCTCACCTACTCCACTTTAGTCCTCATAACTGGTCTCTGCTGTCTGCGCGTCGTTCTCATCGGGGCGCGCCCGGCGCGAGAGATCTGTGTCCGAGGCTAGAAATCAGCGGCGGGTCACGGGGCCGACCAGGGGCGGAATTTAAGGCTAAAAAAGGTTAGAAACTAAATCATTAGTTGCGCGTCTAACTTTGCAGGAAGAGAGAAAGCGGCTTTCAGGAGATCTTGTAACTTCAATGCCTCCAAAGAGATCCATCACGCTGACCCAGGCTGAACTTCGATTGATGCGGGTGCTCTGGGTGCGCGGCGAATCCACCGTCGCCGACATGGTGACGGCGACCGCCGACGAGGCTCCCCTGGCGTACACGTCCGTCCTGACC
>JBAWCO010000025.1:0-2496 GCA_049590315.1 Occallatibacter sp.
GGCCAGCACAGTGCGGAGATAGGACTCGGGATCGAGTCCGTTCAACTTGGCCGATCCGATCAGACTGTAGATGGCGGCGGCTCTCTCTGCGCCGCAATCGGAGCCGGCGAACAGGTAGTTTTTTCGACCAAGCGCAACTGCACGCAGAGCTCTCTCGGCGGCGCTGTTGTCGATTTCGAGCATGCCATCTTCGGTATAGCGTGTGAGGGCGCGCCATCGCGAGAGCGCATATCGAATCGCAGCCGCGGTTTCGCTCTTCGCGGATAGCGAACGAAGTGCCTTCTCCATCCACTTACGCAAGTCATCGAGCAACGGTTTAGCTCGCGCCTGCCGGATGCTCAGTCTCAGATCAGCGGGCTTGCCGCGCACCTCGTCTTCGATAGCGTAGAGAGCGCCGATCCTGGCCAGAGCCTCGGTTGTTGTGGGCGATGCGTGCATGACATGAATCTCATGGAACTTGCGGCGCGCATGAGCCCAGCAGGCGACTTCATAAATGGCGCCATCGCCATACAGATGGTGGAAACCTGCGTAGGCGTCGGCCTGAAGGCCGCCCTTGAAGTTCTTCAGATGCTGCCGCGGATGCTCGCCCTTGCGATCCTCCGAGTACGCGAACCAGGCAGCCGGCGCAGTATCTTGTCCAGCGGGCCTGTCATCGCGGACATACGTCCAGAGACGTCCGGTCTTGGTCTTGCCGCTGCCCGGGGCGAGCACCGGCATCGGTGTATCGTCAGCGTGCAGTTTAGTTCCAGCGAGCACGTGCTTCTGAATCGCATCGATCAATGGAGCGAGTAAGTCGCTTGCACCACCTACCCAGTTAGCCAGTGTGGAACGCTCAATCTCAACTCCCTGACGAGCGTAGATCTCCGACTGGCGATAGAGGGGCAGATGATCCGCGAATTTCGAAACCAGCACGTGGGCCAGCAGTCCCGGCCCGGCGAGGCCGCGCTCGATCGGACGGGATGGCGCGGGCGCTTCCACCACGCGCTCACAACCGCCGCAGGCAAACTTCGGCCGCACATGGCGAATCACCTTGAAGCTGTCGGGGATGTACTCCAGTTGCTCGGAGACATCTTCGCCGAACTGGCGCAACTGGCCGCCACAATCGGGGCAGCAGTGGTCCTGAAACTGATGAGTGACAATCTCCCGTGGCAGATGCTCCGGCAGCGGCTTGCGTCGGGATCTCGTCTTAGGTTCCGCAGACGGTCTCACTCGCTCTACAGCGGCTTCACTCTCTGCCTGCGAAGACTCCAGCTCTTCAAGATGAAGTTCGAGTTGCTCAAGCTGAATAACGATCTTCTCGCTCTTGACGCCGAACATCCTGCGCCGCAGCTTCTCAATGACCAGCTTCAGATGTTCGATCTGCTCGCTGCTTGAACGCAGTTGATCATCTTGTTCGGAGAGTGTCTGGCGATGGGACTCGAGCTCAGTCTCGAGCAATCGAAGCTTGTCTTCATGCGAAGCGGCAAGTGAGCGAAGCTCCTCTTGATGCGCAATAAGCAGTGCCTTCAGAGCCTCTCGATCAAGCCCGTCAAGATCCGGCAACTGAGCTGCATCCATGGACACAGTATGCCACGAAAATAAGTGGAAAACATCTACAAAACCCGCATGAATAAAGGGGAATCATGTGTGTCAATCAAACCGCAATCTCTGGTGTCCAGGTCCTCTCGGGCCTGCGCCAATCGATGCCTTCCAGTAACATCGAAAGCTGCGCACGCGTCAGACAAACAGCGCCTTCGGTGGCCTGCGGCCAGATGAAACGTCCCCTCTCAAGACGCTTGGCGAAGAGACAAAGACCATCGCCATCCCACCATAAAAGTTTTACGATGTCGCCCCTGCGTCCCCGAAAAACAAAGACGTGTCCTGAGAATGGCTGCTGTTCAAGAACGGTCTGTACCTTCGCGCTCAGGCCATCGAAACCACGACGCATATCGGTCACGCCGGCGGCGAGCCATATCTTCGTTCCGGTGCGAAGATCGATCACTTGCGCAAACTCTCCAGAATCGATCGCAACAATGCCGGATCGGCGCCGCTCTCCACGCTGATCATAGCCTTGCCTGGAATCTCGATGTGAATCGAGCCGCCAGGCGCGGGCTGTTCCTTCGAATGAACATGAGCTCCAACATCGGCCTTCTCACTGGCAGCGGTCAGCATGACTGGAAGAAGAGATGTCGGTGCCGTCCCCGGCGCGTTCAGTTCACCCCGCTTCAGCAGGCGACGCCACTTGAAAACCTGGTTCGCGTTCACGCCGTTGGCACGAGCCACTACTGCCACACTCGCGCCCGGCTCGAATGTCAGTTCCGCTATCCGTCGCTTCTCCGATAAAGTTCGGTATCTGCGAGGACGATGCACACTTCCCGCTTCCAGCTCATCAACCATGACGACATCGTCGTCCTCAAACCAGAGGTCTTGCCAGAGGGGAACTCGGGACGCTTACGGGCGTTCAATACGCATGCGGCGACTACATCGCCCGCCTCGAAGCTGCCGGCATCCAGCCCA
>JBAWCO010000026.1:0-22078 GCA_049590315.1 Occallatibacter sp.
GATAGCCCTGGAACGCATGACAACCGAGATTGGCGAGAAACTCCCGTTGCGATTCAGTCTCAACGCCCTCGGCAATAACCGGTAGGCCCATGGCCCGGCTCAGGGAGATGATGGTTTGCGCAATGGCGCCGCTGCTTTCATCAACCAGAATGTCGCGAACAAACGACCGGTCGATCTTCAACTGGTCCAGAGGCAGACGCTTCAGATAAGTGAGCGAGGAGTAGCCGGTACCAAAATCGTCCAGCGAAAATCGCAACCCATGCGACTTGAGATCCGTCATTTTGGCAATCACATCCTCAATGTCGTCTACCAACATGCTTTCGGTAAGCTCGAGCTCAAGGCTATGCGGATCGGCGCCTGCCTTTTCCAGAGCCGCCAGCACCTGGTCGACGAAGTCCGGTTGCCGAAGCTGACGCGCACTTATATTGATTGAAACGGCGAACTCCGCTGTTTCGCTACGCTTGGCCCATGATGCGATTTGCGCGCAGGCAGTTTCCAAAACCCAATTTCCAAGGGGCAAAATCAGTCCCGTTGCTTCGGCTGTAGGAATAAATCCGTCCGGAAAGATCAGGCCGCGCCGGGGATGATTCCATCGAATCAGTGCCTCCGCGCCAACCCAATGCCCGCGATCTACTTGTGGCTGATAGTAAAGGACAAACTGGTTGTCCTTGATTGCATTGCGCAGGTCCTCTGCCATGGCAACCCTGGCATTCACAGCAGCCTGCAACGCCGGCGCAAAGAAGCGCATCGTGTTGCCGCCTGCAGCCTTGGCCTGATCCATGGCAATGTCGGCCTGCTGCAATCGGTCGTTGGTTCTTTCCGATTGTGCTCCGAAGACCGTAATCCCAATGCTGGCCGTGCAGCGGCACTCTCGTTGCGCCAGCAGGTAAGGCTGACCAATTGTCGCCAGAATCTTCTCACCCGTAGCTTCGGCTTGTGCCGCCGCTTCCTCTGGATTCTCGCTCAGGCCTTCCAGCATCACCACAAACTCGTCACCGGCCAGCCGCGCCACCGTATTGGGTTCCCGAATGCAGGTGACAAGACGACGAGCTACTTCCTGAAGCAGCAAATCTCCGCTCGGATGGCCAAGCGTCTCGTTTAGCGTCTTGAAGTCGTCCAGATCGACAATCAGAAGCGCTCGCCTTTTCCCCGCTGGCGTGCCCGCCGCTACGGCCTGGCGCGAACGCTCCAACAGCAGGCGGCGATTGGGAAGACGTGTCAATGGATCGTAGAAAGCGAGATCTCGTATCTGCTCCTCGGCAGCTTTGGCTTCACTGACATCTCGCGTCACTGAGAGCACGCACTGAACACCGTCAATCTCGATGACCGACGCGGACATCAGCCCGATGAGCACCGTTCCGTTTTTCTTCCGGAATTGGGCTTCCAAGTTGCGGCAGGAAGAATTGACGCGTATCTCCTCAGTCATTCGCACCCGGTCGCGCGGATCCACCCAAATGCCCAACTCCAGCGATGTATGTCCCACAAGCTCTTCCGGCGAATATCCCGTAATATCTACGAACGCTTGGTTGACCTCAATATACTTTCCGTCGCTCAGGTTATTGATTGCGATCGCATCGATGCTGGTTTGGAATGCAGTGCGATAGCGCCCCTCGCTCATCCGCAGAGCCTCCTGCGCCGCGGAAAGTCGCAGTTCGGCAGCTTTAGCCGCATTAATATCTTCGACCACGGTAATAAAATGCAATGCGTGCCCTTCGCTGTCGCGCCGGATAGAGACAGTCAGCCTCACCCACGTCAAAGTGCCATCCTTGCGGATGTAGCGCTTCTCCCAACTCGGTATGATCGCGGACTCGCTCGATATCCGCTTCAGCATCCCTATGCTATGGTCGAGATCTTCGGGTGGCGTTATCTGCTGGAAAGTCAGCTTGCAGACTTCTTCATGGGGGTAGCCGATGATCTCTGCGAATCGCTCGTTGCATCTCAGGATGCGGCCATCGAGTGAAGTGAGCAACATCCCGACGGCGACCTGTTCAAAGGTCTCCCGGTAGCGCTCCTCGTTATCGCGTAGCTGCATTTCGGCGTGTTTGCGCTCACTGATGTCCTTGATAATTCCACGCATCTTCGCGGGCTGCCCCTGGGCATCGAACTCAAGTTTGCCCATTCCATGAACCCAACGCTCGCCCTTGTCTGACTGACGAACGATCCGGTATTCCTTGTCAAAGGACTTCCTTTGGCCGATCACTTCATCCGCGAAATAGGCGGCCATCATCGCGCGATCGTCTGGATGGATCAGACCTACCCATCCGGCCACACTGTGGTCATATTTGTCATCGATTCCGAATAACTCGTCCAATAGGCTCGAACTTGACCACACTCCAGCACGGACGTCCAGAACATAAACGCCCAGAACCCCGATTCTTTGCGCTTCTGTAAGAAAGTCGCGGCTCTCTCGCAGTGCCTGCTCCGCCTCGTGACGTTCGGTAATATCTTCAACAAAGCCCTCGTTGCAAAGCACTGTGCCGTCCGCACCGCGCACGATCCTGCCGCTTAGTGAGACCCAGATTTGAGCCCCATCTCTGCACTTGAACCGGCATTCGAACCCCAGAACGATTCCAGCCTCATTACCTCTGAGCTTGGCTAAAAACCTTGAACGTTCATCCGGGTCAACCCAGATATCGTGGGCCAGATCTTTAACTGAAGCGACAAGTTCATCGGGAGATGCGTAGCCGAGCATCGTGGCAACTGCAGGGTTGGCTGCCAATAAACGGCCGTCCACGGTCGACTGAAAAATTCCTTCGACCGCTCCTTCAAAAATGTCCCGGTAGTTTCTTTCGGCCACTTGAAGTGCCTGCTCGGCGACCTTCCGCTCAGTAACGTCTCTGCCGAATACGGAAACTCCACTCGTCCTCCCGTCGATGTCGATGGGATTGAAGGACATCTCAAAAACATCCCCGTTCAGAAGGGTATATGCGGTTCTGAAAGGACCCTTGGTCCTGGCGCGCTCAAAGTATGCTGGCCAAAGGGCCGCTCTCTCCGGCGGAAAGAGATCCGCCGCGCTCATCCCGGCTGCAATCTGCACACCGAAATGTCGCTCGATGTGGCGCTGAAATGCCCGGTTGAAGAGTGTCAACCGATCATCCAGGCCGACAGACCATATGTGGTCTTCTGTGCTTTCGATGAGGGCCGAGAGACTTGCTTCAGCTTGATTCCGCATTTCGACCCTTCTTGCATGCGGCAGCTTTCAACCCCGCCACACTCAAACCCCGACGCGTAGTCACCGCAATCCAAAGAAACATCAAAGCTTACTGCCAGAGCCCATTCAAAAATGGCGCCGCCTTTACGTCTCTATTCGTTCCCTATCGGAAGAAAGCTCACAAATCTTCAACGGAGAGTCTATTTTGCGCTTTTCATTCAGCGCAAATCTACCAATAGTTTTCGCCCGGCCCCATCCGGCCAATTCGGAGCAAGATAACCCGGAGTAAGTCAACCGATCAAAGCATTTACTTCCACTGAAGACACGTTCCAGGCGCCACTCCCGGACACCACCCCTTCGGTGTAGCATTGTACCGACAATTTCAAGAGATCCGCTTGCGCTTTCAACCCTCGGAATCAGTCCGACAGCGCTTTTGTGTTCGCTTAAATCTGGAGACCTCTCATGAAGAACGGCGGTTGGAGTGCAGTGGTTTTGATGACATCCGGGCTGAGCTTGGCGCTCACAAGCTGCGGCGGCGGCATAACACAACCCCCTCCAACCACTTACGTGCTGACCGTGAATTCGGCGAGTCCCGCCAGCGGCATCGCCATCACCGTCACTCCTGCCGATAACAATAGCTCGGGAGACGGAACCACGAGCTTCACCCGCACCTATAACTCCGGCACGGCTGTCACGCTCACCGCGCCCACCACCTCGGGAGGCAATAACTTCTCCGCCTGGACCGGGTGCACCATCACCAGCACCGTCACATGCAACGTGACCCTGGGCGCCAATACAACCGTTACGGCCACTTATGCCGCTCCTCCCCCTCCGACCACCTACGTTCTGACCGTCAACTCGACCACCCCGAACAGCGGCGTCGCCATCACCGTCACTCCTGCCGATAACAATAGCTCGGCGAACGGAACAACCAGCTTCACCCGCACCTATAACTCCGGCACGGCTGTCACGCTGACCGCGCCCACCACCTCGGGAGGCAATAACTTCTCCGCGTGGACCGGGTGCACTACCACCAGCACCGTCATATGCAACGTAACAATGAGCGCCAATACCACTGTCACTGCCACCTACGCCGTTCCCGCAGTCACCGTGGCCCCCAATCCCGCCACCGCAACCATCGGGGCTCAGGTTCAGTTTTCGGCCAAAATAAACGGAACGGCCAGCACCGCCGTCATCTGGACAGTAACTGCCCCCACCGGCAGCAGCCTCAGTCCTGGCACCATCAGCTCAAGCGGTCTCTACACCACGCCCTACCCGGCTCCGGCCACCGTCACGGTAATCGCCACCAGCACCGCGAACACCACGCAGAGCGGCAGCGTCGCCGTCACCCTGAGCCAGCCCGCCGTCGCCACCGGCCCGGCTCTCACCGTAAACGTGACCAGCCAGACTGGCGCTATCAACCCTGACATTTATGGCATGGACGCGTATTTGCTTGGCGCAACGGCTGCTGACACGGCCGCGGTCGCGAAGACCAACATCACCGTCGATCGCTGGGGTGGGGATTCCACTGAGCGCTACAACTACCAGTCGGATGTAACCAACTCCATCGATGATTGGTACTTTGAAAATGGCGGCGGCAATGGCGGGGATGGATGGCCTGCGGTCAGCGGCGTCAAGGCATTAGACGCTCTGGTTGAGAGCAACAATAGCAACGGGATCAAAACCCTGGGTACGGTTCCCGTCATTGGCTGGGTTGCAAAGGACGGCACATCGTGCAGCTTTCCGCAATCGACATACCCCAACCAGCTTGCCGTAAACGGTAAGGCCGCTTTTTCCCCAGATGGCCGCAGTTGTGGCTCCGGCATCTATCCCAACGGCGTCAGCGGTTGCACAAATTCCAATGGCTGCAACATCCCCAGCGATCCAACGGTGACCAGCATCGCAGCGCCGCCGCCCGCTCCACCCGCCGCATCCGCGGTAAACGCCTCGTGGGCCAATTCCACATGGACTGGCGGCTGGGTCAATTACCTCGTGAACAAGTTCGGCGCCGGCAACAGCGGCAAAGGCGTCGCCATCTACGATCTGGATAACGAGCCCACGTGGTGGTATTCAAATGATGCCGACGTGCATCCGCTACCCTTCACTTATGACGAAGTGACCAACGGCGGCATTGGCAGCGCCCTGGCCATCAAGACTGTCGATCCGACCGCCCAGGTAAGTGGACCGATAGTCGATTTTTGGTGGGCTTACTTCTATTCGATGAAAGATGTTACCTCCGGCTGGAGCTCCGGTGGCCCTTGTTATAGGCCGTGGAGCAATCCGGTGGATCGCAACGCGCACGGCGGTGTGCCGTTCGTCGAATACTATCTGCAACAGTTCGCCGCGGCCCAAACCACCTATGGCGTCCGCCTGCTGGACTATTTGGACCTGCACACCTATTTCGCGGCTCAATACCCTGCCAACAGCGGCAGCGGGCTTGGCTTAAGTCCGGCCGGTGATACTGGTGCGCAACAGGCCAGGTTGAACTCGACACGCGCGTTCTGGGACCCGACTTATACCGATTCCAGCACCAGTAATGGGAATGGCTTCCCTCAGCCGAATTACCCCACCGATTCGAATTATGCCGGCGCCACAAACTGTAATCCGCAGCAGCAAGCCCCGCAATTGATCCGCATGATGAAATCCTGGGTCGCAAAGGACTATCCCGGCACTAAAACCGCCATCGACGAATATAACTTCGGCGGAATGGAAGCCATCAATGGAGCCCTGGCGCAAGCTGACATCCTGGGCATCTTCGGACGCGAAGGCCTCGATCTGGGCACAATGTGGCCCACTGCCGATCCGTCAACGCAGATCCCCGGCATGATGGCCTTCCAGATCTATCGCAACTACGATGGCAACAAGTCCACCTTCGGCAACATGGCGCTGGCTTCTACAAGCGCCAATCAGGGCGCACTATCGATCTATGGGGCGCTCCGCTCTTCCGATAACGCGGTCACTGTGGTCGTCATCAACAAGACTTACGGCGACCTGACCGACACTCTCTCGCTCACCGGCTTGGCCACAACCACAAACTCGGCGAAGGCCTATCTCTACAGCAATGCGAACCTGGCCTCCATCGTTGCCCAGCCCGCAGTCACCATCACTCCGCCGGCCACAGGAACCACCAGCACCATCACCACCACTTTCCCGGCGCAATCCATCACCCTGCTCGTGATTCCTCAGTAGCCAACCCCCACCGGCACATGAAGCGGGTGCCCCACTCATCGCGCAGCCTTATCGCGCGATGAGCGGGACGAAGCTCGCTACCCCCTGCCTTTATACTTAGATGTTAGCTACAGCAAATTCGAAATTGTTCTAAAGACAGGCGCGCGGGCTCATCAAGAGGCCTGTCGAACGGGAGCGGACATTGGCGCAAGCGGAAATCGGCATCATCGGCGGCAGCGGGCTTTACTCCATGCCTGGATTCACCAACGTACACGAAGAACGCGTGGAAACCCCGTTCGGCGATCCGTCCGATCCTTTCGTTCTCGGCGAACTCGAAGGCCGCAAAGTGGCCTTTCTCGCCCGTCACGGTCGCGGTCATCGCATCCTTCCCTCGGAGCTTAACTTCCGCGCCAATATCTACGCATTCAAAAAACTCGGCGTTGAGCGCATCCTCTCCGTCTCCGCCGTCGGTTCGCTGAAAGAAGAGCACAAGCCCACCGACTTCGTCGTACCCGACCAGTTCATTGACCGCACCTTCCATCGCATCTCCACCTTCTTCGGTGAAGGCATCGTCGGCCACGTAGCCTTCGGCGATCCAGTCTGCGCCACCGTCGCCAAAGCCGCAACGGATGCCTGCGCCGCCGTCGGCGTAGTTGGCAAGCTCGGTGGCACCTATGTCTGCATGGAAGGCCCGCAATTCTCGACCAAGGCCGAGTCGAATCTCTATCGCAGTTGGGGCGCCGACGTCATCGGAATGACTAATTTGCAGGAAGCCAAGCTGGCTCGCGAAGCCGAAATCTGCTACGCCACCGTAGCCATGGTCACCGACTACGACTGCTGGCGCGAAGGCCACGACTCCGTCACCATCGAAGAAATCGTCCGCGTCCTCCAGCAGAACGCCGCCAACGCCTGCCAGGTCGTCAAAGCCGCCGTAGCCGCCATGCCCCATGAACGTAGCTGCGCCTGCGCCTCCGCCGCCAAATACGCCATCCTAACCGCCAAAGAAGCCATCCCCGAGAGCACGAAGGAAAAGCTCTCCCTGCTCTTCGGCAAGTATCTAAGCTAATCGACATGCATAATTGATCTGGCTTTGTAACAGGGCACGACTTCAGTCGTGCCGAAACGCAACTAGACTGAATCGGGCTTTAGCCCTGAAGGGTTTCTTGAATCGCCAGCAAATAAGCCGGGCCGAAGAGCAAGACAATGCAGGAGGCTTGAACGTGACTTCTCCAACAATTCGTGATCTGCTCGACTTGCTCTCCCGGCTCAAGTCCGCGGGAATTCACTACCAGCTCTCGGACCACACGCAAGGAGCCGTCATGGTCGAAGTCGCTGTTCCGGGAGAGCGTTGGGAGATTGAGCTTCACGAAGACGGCCAGATCGGCGTCGAGACATTTGCCAGCTCAGCCGGAGTAAGAGGATCAGAGGCGTTGCAGGAACTTTTTGATCGGTTTAGCGATTGATTTAGAGAAAACCAGCGCTTCCACGATTCCGATCCCGGCTCCTAAAGGGAATACACGGCGCAAAGACATTTCACAGCATAGACCCAATCCGATTTGAAAGGTAAAACGAACCCATGGCAATCACCGTAGTAGGCAGCGTGGCCTTCGATTCAATTGAGACCCCGGCAGGAAAGAAGGAGCGTTGCCTCGGCGGCGCGGCCACTCACTTTTCGCTGGCCGCCAGCTTCTTCACCGATGTCCGCGTCATCGCCGTGGTTGGCGAGGACTTCGGTCCCGAGCAGGAAGCCGTCTTCAAGAAGCGCAACATCGACATCCAGGGCATCGAGCATGCCCCCGGCAAGAGCTTCTTCTGGGCCGGGTCTTACCTCGACAACCTGAATGAAGCCAAGACCCAAATCACCGACCTCAACGTCTTCGCCTCCTTCGAACCCAAAATTCCCGATGCCTATCGCGATTCCGAATTCCTTTTCCTCGCCAACATCGACCCCGTCCTGCAGCGCCGCGTCCGCAATGAGATGCCCGACGTCAAGCTTGTCGCCGGCGACACCATGAATTACTGGATCAAGGATCATCGGGACGCTCTGCTGCAAATGTTGAAGGGACTCGACGTCCTGCTCATCAACGACACGGAAGCTCGCATGCTCGCCGCCAACAACAACCTCGTGCAGGCAGCGCGCCGCGTACTCGAACTCGGCCCCCACACGCTCGTCGTCAAGCACGGCGAGTATGGCGCAACCGCCTTTTTCAGCCGCAACAGCTTTGCTCCAAAAGGGGAAGGCGGCGAGCCGCATCCCTTCCGCGCACCGGCGCTTCCGCTTGAAGAAGTAGTCGACCCCACTGGCGCGGGCGACAGCTTCGCCGGCGGCTTCTTCGGCTATCTCGCCTCGCAGAGCGAACTCACTCCTGCCACATTCCGCCGCGCCATGTTCTACGGCAGCGTCATGGGCTCCTACGCGGTCGAGCGCTTCGGCACCGAGCGCATCCAGGCCCTCACCCGCAAGGAAATCGACGAGCGCTTCATCCTCTTCCGCGAGCTCACTCATCTTGACTGATCGTTCCATCCCGCGCGCGGAACAGTTCGCAGTACTGGCCCTCTGTTCCGCGGCTTCTTTGTTGGCGATCCTCTGGAGCTGGCGCCACGACGCCATGCTCAACTATGGCGACGCCGTTGCGCATCTCCACATCGCACGTCGCGTCTTCGATTGCCACCAGCCCCGTCTCACGCAACTCGGCTCAGTGTGGCTGCCTTTGCCCCACATTCTTCTGCTTCCGTTCGTTCAGGTCTATGCATGGTGGGCTAATGGCTTCGCCGGCGTCATTCCCTCGGCTCTCGCGTACCTTGCCTCCTGCACTGGCATCTACCGCCTGGCCCGCCGCTGGCTGCCGCCTTCGGCCGCCGCGCTCAGCCTTGCCTTCTTCGCGTTAAATCCAAACTTGCTTTACCTCCAGACCACGGCCATGACCGAGCCGCTCTTTCTCTGCGAGATGATCTGGATTACCCTCTGGCTCGTCGATTGGCGCGCCAGCCTCAATGACAACCCAACGCAATCCGCACGCCTGCAAGCGTACATCGCCACCGCTCTCGTAGCCGCTGTCTTTACGCGCTACGACGGCTGGGTCATGGCGTTCCTCGCCTGGACAACGATGGGACTCGTCCTCGCGCGCCGCGGCGGCCTGCGTTCACGCGCTTTCTGGATGGCCAGCTTCTTCGTCGTGGCCGCTCCCATAGCCTGGTTCATTTACAACCAGGTGGCCTTCGGCGATTGGCTCTTCTTCATGCGCGGCCCCTATTCCGCCAAGGTCATCGAAATCCGCACCGCCACTCCCGGCTACCCACCCCATCCCGGCTGGCACAATCCATGGGTCTCCCTCATCTTCTTCGTCAAAGCCGCGGAGCTCGATGCCGCCCCACTCGCCTGGGGCAACTTCCTATTGGTGCTCAGCGTCTTCGGCACCTTCTGCGCATGGATCGTCGCCCGACGCCGCTTCATCGCCTGGGCATTGCTGCTCTGGCTCCCCGTTCCCTTCTACGCGTATTCCATCGCCTGGGGTTCAGTCCCCATCTTCATGCCCGTCTGGTGGCCCCACTCCTGGTACAACCTCCGCTACGGTATGGAACTACTCCCCGCCATCGCCCTCAGCTTCGGTTTCGTCGCGCATCTAGTCATAGGCGCAGTCCGCGAATTCAAGCCTCGCTGGTCGGCTTACGCGGCCATCGCGCTCTTTGCCGTCCTGGCCATCAATGCGATTAAAATGCTTCGCGAGTGTCCGTTAGTTTACGTCGAAGGCACAAAAAACATCCACGCGCGCCGCCCCATGTATAGCCAGATCGCGCCTCCTGTTCATGCTCTCCTCGCCCGACATCCCGGCAGCGTCATCCTCATGGACACATCGCTCTATCCAGAGATCGTCACGCTCACCGGCATTCCGCTGCGCCAGACGATCAATGAGAGCGACCTCGACCTTTACACTGCCGCGCTCGCTGCACCCGCCGCCCATGCATCCATCGTTCTCGCCTTCGATGGCGATGAAATCGATAGCGCAGTTCACGCGCACCCCGAGGGCCTTACCCTCGTGCGCCGCTTCATCGCTCCCGGCCAACCCTCCGGCACTCTTTACGTCTCCGGTACGCCAGGTTCATCGGTCCTCAACAAACCCACAACCACGGTGGTAGCATCGCTCAAGGCACCCCAATGATCACAGCCCTGGCACAGTTCGCGCTACCGTTCAGCTTCAGTGACCTGCAACAGGTGGACGTGTTGAACGGGACCATCGGCGGCCTGCTTCTTGCCTGCGCACTGGGCGGAGCAGTCGGCCTCCAGCGCGAAGTTCACCGCCGGTCCGCCGGCGTCCGTACCAATCTGCTCATCTGCATGGGCGCCGCGTTCTTCACGCTCCTCTCCGCTGTGCTTGCCGGCGAAAACAGCCCTAACAAGGGCCAGGTCGCCGCCAACATTGTGCAGGGCATCGGCTTCCTCGGTGCAGGACTAATCCTTCGCAATCGCAACCGTGTCAGCGGCCTCGCCAGCGCGGCCAGCGTCTGGGCTGTCGCCTCCATCGGCATGGCCTGCGGCGCCGGGCTCTATCTGGCAGCCACCGTCGCCGCCCTCATCGTCATCGTTTCCATGGAACTGGTCGGCTTCCTTGAACGGCGCTCCGGCCTTCGCCCCTACAGCGTCACCTACGAGGCGCGCGGAGATGACCAAAACCAGATGCTCCAGTCCATCCTCAAAGTCATGGACAAAACAGGCATGCGCCTCGCCGATGTGGAGACCAACACCATCGGCAATACCCAGCGCGTCACCTTTCCACTCAATGCAACCGGCAACCAGCACAAGCGCCTGCACAGCCAGCTCCTCATCGAACCTGGCATCAGCGGCCTGCTTAGTTTCCGCGATCCGGAGGACGATTGATTCCCTTCACCAAGGCCCACGCCTGCGGCAACGACTTTCTCATCATCACCGAAGAAGCCGCCGCCGGTTACGACAAAGCCGAACTCACCCGCCGACTCTGCGAGCGCAACACCGGCATCGGCGCGGATGGCATCGAGTTCTTCCATTGGACCGGCGACTCGTCCGGCCGCATCCGCCTTCACAACGCTGACGGTTCCATCGCCGAGATCAGCGGCAACGGCACGCGCTGCGTCGCCGCGTGGATGGCCGAAGAACGCGGCGCGCAGCCGGGCGATCAATTCTCTGTCGAGACCGATGCAGGCCCGCGCCTCTGTACCATTCAGGAGTTTCGCGACTCGGATATTGGCGGCCCCACGACTTTCATCACCGCCGACATGGATGTTCCTGAATTCGAAAGGCGCACCGTTGAGCTGGCCGACGGCACTAGCATCGATGGGGTCAGCGTCTCCATGGGAAATCCACACTTCGTCATTGTTCTGGACCCGCCTTCTCATCGTGGGTATCCGCTCGACGCCAGTGAACGCACACTCTCCACGCTCGACTTTTCCATCAACAATCGCCCCTGGGACGACATCGGCGAAGAGATCTGTCACCATCCCGACTTCCCCGATCAGACCAACGTCATTTTCGTCCATGTCCTCGGCACTGAGTCCGAGCCCATCCACCAAATCGCCATCCGCATCTTCGAACGCGGCGTCGGCCCTACAAGCTCTTCCGGAACCGGCACCTCCGCTTCAGCCACGGCCATCATCGCCTTCTACGAAGCGCAAAACGAGCTTGAAGTCATCGCTCCCGGCGGCGCGCAAACGGTCAAGTGGCAAGGCCCCGGCGAAAAGCTCTACCTCACCGGTCCCGCTACCCTCGTGGCGCGCGGCGAGGCCTGGTAGTCATGTCCGGTTCAACGCCTCCGCTCCTTCGCCCATTCGCTGTCGCTTCCTCCGCGGCCATCAACGTCATCGCGCCCGCCTCCTTCGCCAAACCTGAACGCATCGACGGTGGTCTTGCGCAACTCCGCTCCCTTGGTTTCGCGCCACAACTCGGCACGCACACGCTCGAACGCGGTCCGCACTTTTTCGCCGGAACGCCCGTGCAGCGCCTCGCCGATCTTCACGCCGCCTTCGCCGATCCTGACACCAGCGCCGTTATGGCCCTGCGCGGCGGCTACGGCTCAAACTACCTCCTCGACAATCTCGACCTGGACCAAATCCGTAGTCATCCCAAGCCGTTCTTCGCCTACAGCGATCTCACCGGCATTCAACTCCGTCTCCTCGACCACCTCGGCTTGCCTGTCTTTCACGGCCCCATGGTCGCTGCCGATTTCTATCTCGAAGACGGCGTCCATCTACCCAGTTTTCAAGCAGCCCTCGCCGGCCAGCCTTACTCCGTCGGCCCCGCAGAAGGCCTCCGCATCCTCAGGCCCGACCCAAAGAGCAATTCCGTCAGCGGCACACTCTACGGCGGTTGCCTCAGCATCCTTGTCTCGCTTCTCGGCACTCCATGGGAGCCGCAAACTGAAGGCAAGCTGCTCTTCATTGAAGACACCGGCGCCAAGCCTTACCAGGTCGACCGCATGCTCTGGCAACTGAGCCATGCCGGCAAACTCGACGGCGTCACCGGTCTCATCTTTGGTGAAATGCTCAACTGCGCCTCACCCGGAGCACCGCCAGAACTTCTAGACGAAGTCATCCTCCGCGTCTTTGAAGACTTCGACGGCCCCATCGCCATCGGCCTCCGCAGCGGCCACGTCTCGCGCCACAACGTCACTCTCACCTTCGGTGTCGAAGCCGAACTACTAGCATCCGACGCCCCCGAACTGCGCCTCCTCGAACCGGCGGTGCAGCCATGAATGTACAAGCCTCGCACCTGAGCCGGGCACCCTACAAGCGCTCCGTGCCCCATTCATCGAGCGTTTTGTGCTCGATGAGTGGGAAAGCACAAAGCCCGTTCCCCGCCCCCCGGGTGCTTCGGAAAGAAACAGGACCAAAACAATGACCCGCCACATACACCTATCCGGCATCTGCGGCACAGCCATGGCATCGCTCGCTGGCCTCCTTCAATTGCAAGGCCATCGCATCACCGGCTCCGACAAGGCCGCCTATCCGCCCATGAGCGATCTGCTCCATTCCCTCGGCATCCCCATTCACGAGCCCTACGCCGAATCCAATCTTTCCCCCGCGCCCGACCTCGTCGTCATCGGCAACGCGCTCTCCCGCGGCAATCCCGAAATTGAATGCGTCCTCGACCAGCGAATTCCATTCACCTCCATGGCCGCACTCCTGCACGAAGAATTCCTCACCGGACGCGAGTCACTCGTCATCGCCGGAACCCACGGCAAGACCACCACCACCAGCATGCTGGCCTGGATCTATCAGGTCGCCGCGCGTCAGAATCCCGCTCTCGAACCCTCATTCCTCATTGGCGGCGTCGCCGAGAATTTCGAAACCAGCTTTCAACTCCGCCCCACGCGCACCTTCATCGTAGAAGGCGACGAGTACGACACTGCCTTCTTCGACAAAGGACCAAAATTTCTGCACTACTTCCCCGACGCGCTCATCCTCACTCACGTCGAATTCGATCACGCCGACATCTACGTCGACCTCGAAGCCGTGAAGACCGCTTTCAAGCGCTTAGTAAATCTAGTCCCGCGCCGTGGCGTCATCGTCGCCTACGACGGCAGTGAAAACGTCAAAGAATGCATCTCTCATGCATTTTGTCCCGTCGAACGCTACGGCTTCTCCGATTCCGCCGATTGGCGCATCCAAAACCTCCGCCATCAAGACGACCTCACCCGTTGGCAGGTCTTTCGCAATGGCGCGCTCTGGGCCGAATTCGAAATGCATCTCGCCGGTGAGCACAACGCCCTCAACGCCACCGCTGCCGCTGCACTCGCCGCCAACCAGGGCATCTCCGTCGAATCCATCCAAGCCGCGCTCGCCAGTTTCAAAAGCGTCAAGCGTCGTCTCGAAGTCCGAGCCCGGATCGCAGGCATCACCATCATCGACGACTTTGCCCACCATCCCACCGCCATCCGCGAAACCCTGCGCGCGCTGCGCTCCGTCTATCCGCAATCGCGTCTCTGGGCCGTTCTCGAGCCGCGCTCCAACACCCTTCGCCGCAAGGTGCTACAAGACGATCTCGTCGCCAGCCTGCGCCTCGCCGACCATGTCGTTCTCTCCGGCGTTTATCAGCAACAGCGCATCCCTGATGCCGAACGCCTTCATCCTGAAGATGTGGTCCGCGCCCTCAACGCAGCTGGAACCCAGGCCGAGCTTTTCCCAGATGTAGACTCCATCCTGAGTCACATCGTACCCAATCTCCAATCCGGAGACGTGGTCGCCATTCTTTCCAACGGTGGCTTCGATGGCATCTATGAGAAGCTGCCCCAGCGCCTCGAAGTGCGTTTTTCCGGTCTCGCCGACAACGGAGGCCCAGCATGATCTACTCAATCCTGCTGGTCGGATCCATCATGATCCTCGGCGCTCCGGCCGCCTTGACCCTCATTCCCTGGGCCGTCATCACCGGCAACGTCAACCCGCTTTACAACGCCGCGCAGTCAATTGCGCGCACTGCTTTTCGCTTGGCGCGGATTCGCGTCGAAGCCGTGGGCGCAGAGCGTGTACCGCCCCACACGGCCTGCATCTTCATGGCCAACCACGTCTCCAATCTCGATCCGCCGGCGCTTCTGCCCCGCATTCCCGGACGCACCTCCGCCTTTCTCAAGCGCTCGCTCATGCACATACCCATCCTCGGTTGGGGCTTCAAACTTGGTGAGTTCATCCCAGTCGATCGCGATCGCAGCGTAACCGGCGCGCAGCAAAGCGTAGCCGCGGCACGCCGCATCCTCGAAAAAGGCCTTCACATCACCACATTCGTTGAGGGAACACGCTCTAAGGAAGGCCGCCTGCTGCCGTTCAAAAAAGGCCCGTTCTACCTGGCGATGGAGACTGGCGCTCCGTGCATTCCCGTCTCCATCTGGGGCACGGAGACCATGATGCGAAAGGGAAGCATGCGCATCCATCCAGGCACCGCGCACATCGTCTTCCACGAGCCGTTGTATCCCGCGAACTTCGCCACTCGCGAGGAACTACTTCAGGCGGTCCGCAGAGCCATCGCCTCCAGCCTGCCTGAGTGGATGCGCAACGAAAAACCTGATGAGAAGAAATAGAATTCGCTGACCTACACCGGCAGCTTCTCATGCCAGTTCGGCCGCCGCACAAAGAAGATAATTTCCCCCGCGTGTGCCTGCGCGAATCTCTTGCTGCACTTGTTAGCCGCCTCAACGCCCGTCTTTAGAATCTCCGCGACCGGATAGCTGGGTATCGTAGCAGGGTGAAACTTGGAGCAGTCGCAGAACACATACCCCCACCCCCCAGGCCCGGCCGGAGTGTCGATCTGCACCTTTTCAACTTCCGGCCCAATCTTCAACTCCCAAACACCGTCCTTGTTCACGCGAGCCGTCAGGCGAGGACTTGAAGACTCTTCGTTCACCGTCACGCTGATTCCATTGTCTCCAGCAACGGGGACAATCGCCTCCCCTGTCTGGCTATCGAGCAGTCGAATGATAATCGTCCTCTCGGTCTGCGCGGACAGGGAGCAACAAGCCACAGCCGTCCAAATCAAAACCAAAGTCAACCGGCAAATTCTCTTAATGGAAAATGAAAAACGCTCGTCCACGTACATTTGAAGCCTTTCTGTCTTTTGGATTGTTGAAGCTTACGGCTGCACAATCGCGTTATATCCGTCGCTCAGCAACTTCTGTCGCCATTTCTCAGCCTCGTCGCGGTTGTTGAATGGCCCAATCCGCACATGGATCATTCCATCTGCCGCATCGCGTCGGGCAGCGACCTCATAGCCACGCCGGTGCAGCGCATTCACCAGCACCGCGGCGTCCTCCGGATTTGTCACGGCGGCAATTTGCACCATCAGGCTACCGGGAGCAGGTTGTCCCATCGCCGGCGCCACCACTCCAGTCGATGATGCCTGGAGGGGCTGAATTGTCGTCCCCGGCAATGCCGGCCGCACCAGTGATTGGCCGCTCGGTGCACTTTCCACTGCTGCAACGGGGCCTTGCGGTCCCGGAGGAGGAACCGCAGCCGTCTCTGCGCTAGCCGACAAATCCGCCACAGAACTTGACGCAGGCTGCACAGCGCCAGATGCACTCGCTGAGGGCTTCGCCCGCGATCCATCCGCTTGCGCAGCGGTTGTCGCCGATACTAGCGCCTGATCGGCGCCACCCGACGATCCGCGATGCCCCATCGCATATCCCAGTCCGAAAAAGATCGCGCAGATAAGCCCCAGCCCAAAGAGCATGGCCAGCAGCGACCCGGAGCCGAGTGTGAGCTCCTTATCGCGTGGTGCCTGCTCTTCCTCTTCGAAAAGTCCCCTCATACTCCATCTCCGGATCTGCGCCGTTTCAGATCCCGCTCCCAGCAATGCGATAGGCCGGCGCTCTTTGCCGGCCCTCGCAATCTCGACCACACCCTACACCTTCGCGGAAGGCGCCCCCTGGATGGCTGTCATCTTGTTCAACAGTGTCAGCATCTCCATCGGCAGCGGGAAGATAATCGTAGTGTTCTTCTCCACGCCAATTTCCGTCAACGTCTGCAGGTACCGCAACTGCAGCGTCATGGGCTGCGTAGCCAGCAGCGCGGCCGCGTCCACCAGTTTCTGCGCGGCATTGAACTCGCCCTCGGCATGAATGATCTTTGAGCGTCTTTCGCGCTCGGCTTCGGCTTGCTTCGCCATCGCCCGAGTCATTGTCTCCGGCAGATCCACCTGCTTCACTTCCACTGAAACAACCTTCACGCCAAATGGTTCCGTCCGCTGGTCAATGATGCTTTGGATTCTCAGGTTGAGTTTGTCGCGATGACTCAGCAGTTCGTCCAGTTCCACTTCACCCAGCACTGAGCGCAGCGTAGTCTGCGCAAACTGCGACGTCTGATAAACGTAATTCGCCACCTTGATGGCCGCATCGTTCGGGTTCACCACGTACAGGGTGACAACCGCGTTCACCTTGATAGTCACGTTGTCGCGAGTAATCACATCCTGCGGCGGAACTTCCAGCACATCCTGCCGCAGAGAAATCCGCACTATCTGCTGAAACGGTCTGAAGACGAAGATGATTCCCGGCCCCACGGGCTTCTCCCCAACGCGGCCCAATGTGAATATGACCCCACGCTCATATTCGCGCAGTATCTTGATGCAGTTGAGAATGTACAGAACGACAATGGCGCCTACAATAAATAATGGAGTCCACATTTCGCTTTCCTCACTCAGCACGGATTGTACTCCAGCGTACCTTACACTGCTGACCCTCCGGAACCTGCAGGCTTCACGCGCAGAAGGTAGTTTTCATGGCCCGCCACCAGTAGTTGCGTTCCGGCATCCACCGGCTCACTGGCAACCGCGTTCCATATCTCGCCCTCCACCAGCACATGTCCCTCGGGAGTCAGCGGCTCCATCGCCTTCGCGGACCGCCCCACCAGGGCATCCACGCCCAACTGGCTCTTCATCCGTCGCGCTCTCATCGCCAATCCCATCAGCCACAGGGTAATCACGGCAAAGGCCAGGCTCACTGGAATCGCCACCGCTGGGCTGACCGCCATCTCCGGCACCGGCGCCACCACCAGTGTGAGCATCCCAAACGTCAGGCACAGAATCCCTGCAATCGCCAGCACCCCGTGCCCGCCAAACTTCGCCTCCAGTAAAATTAGCACCAGCGCCGCCACCAGCAGTAGTACCGCCGTATACCGCACCGGCAGCAGATCAAGTGCAAAAATCGCCAGCAGCACCATCAGCGTGCCCAGCGCCCCCGGAACAATCGTTCCCGGCGAATTGAATTCCAGATAAATCAACAGCGCTCCGCCCACCAGCAGCAGGATCGCGATATTCGGATTCACCAGCCAGCCCAGCAGCCGCTCGCGCAGCGTGGCCTGCACCACCACAATCTGCGCCCCGCTCACATGCAGCACCTGCTTCGTCCCATCGATGCGTGTAATCGTGTGCCCATCCAGAGCCGCCATCAGTTGCGCATCGTTATTGGCAATCAGGTCGATCAGGTGCTTGTCCAGCGCTTCGTCGGCGGTATAAGAGTGCGACGATTGCACTGCGGCCTGCGCAGCATCTGCATCCCGGTTGCGCTTGGTCACATACGAGCGCAGAAATGCCTCAGTGTCGTTCTCGATTTTCTGGTTCATGGTTTCGTCCGGCTTGCCGCCAAACTCCAGCACCGGGTGCGCTGCTCCGGCGTTGGTTCCCGGAGCCATCGCCGCCACGTCTGCGGCCTCCAGCAGAAAGAACCCAGCCGAACCCGCCCGCGAACCGTTCGGAGACACATACACAATCACCGGAACCCGCGAGCCAAGAATCTTCCCCACCATCTCGCGCGTCGAGTCCAGCAGCCCGCCAGGCGTGTTCAACTCCACCAGCAGCGCCTGCGCCCCGTCCGCATTGGCCTTCACAATGGCGCGGTCCAACTCGCCCGCACTCACTGGCTGAATGGTGTCAGACAGGACGACTTTATCCACCACCGGCGTCTCAGCCCCTGCCGAAGAACCCAGCCCGAAACAAAGGAAAAAGCCAGTAACAACCGCCAACCTGCGTCCACGCAGAATCATGTCGTACTCCTTCAGGATCCTTCTACATCCCGAGAGAATCCCCGCGACCAACAAATGCACCGTGCCCCATCCATCGAGCGCTCTTTGTTCGATGGGTGGGACCCCACAATCGTCGGCCCGCGCCACCTTACTTCTTCTGCCCCTGCTTCGCCTCAATCTGCCGCCGCAGTTCCATCGCCGCCCTGCTGCTCGCATCCAGCTTCAGCGCCTCACCAGCCTCATTATTCGCCTCGTCCAAATGCCCGCCCGCAAAATCCAGCCGCGCCAGCACAAGATACGCATCCGCGGAGGGAGAAAGTTGCAGCGACGCATGCGCTTCATTCCGCGCGGCCCCGCCGTCCCCTGTCCGCTCCCGCACCTGGGCCAATCCAGTATGTACTTCCGCCACCGCGCTGTCCGCGGCTTCGGCAGTCAGGTACAGCCGCTCCGCCTCCAGCAGCAGCCCGCGATCGAGATACTCCTTCGCCTGTCCCGCCAGTGCCCGCGCCCTCTTCTCTGGAGTCAGTGCGGCCAGCTTCGTCGCATCCACCTGGTCCAACATCTGCGCGGCCTGCCGGAAAGCCTGCGCATCGAAGTTGCGCGCAATTCGCTCCAGCGGGTCGGCCTTGGCTTCCCCATCACCGCTCGAGCTCATCCCAGCCGCCTGGCCCGTTGCAGGCCCTTTCCACGCCGCTTCCAACGCCTGCGCCTCGCTATCGTTCGGGTGCAGCTTCAGACACTGCGCCAGCTCCGACAAAGCCCCCGCGTTATCCCCATGGCGCTTCAGACTCACTGCAAGGTTGAAGTGGTAGTCGGCGATATTCTGATCGGCAGCAACCGCCTGCCGGAACAGTGCAGTCCCGTCGTGCCCCTGCCGGCTCACCGCAACCCCTTCGTTATTCACCACCTCGGCCAGCGGCAGCACCCGGGCCACACCGCCAAACGCCTGCTCAGCCTTCGGATAATCGCCGGAAAACACTAGCGACAGCCCACGGAAAAACCCTGCCTCCAGCGCGTCCGGCCCCTGCAACGCCGCGCCGCTATTGCCCACCTTGGCAAAAGCCGCCGCCGCCTTCTCATACTGCTGTCCGTTGTAATCCTCGCGCCCCAGCGCCATCCATGCCGGCCCAAACTCCGGACTCTCCAACACAGCCTGGTTCAGGTGTCGCAACCGTTCCGCCTGGTCCGGCTCCGTGATCCCACGGATATATTGCTCGAAAGCGTCCAGCCGCAACCCCGCGCCCGCCGCCACAAACGTCTCTTGCGCCACGTTGAAATGCGGATCGAGCTGTCGCGTCAGCTTCCACGCCAGCGAATCGAAAACCGCAATCATGTCCCGCATTTCGCCGCCCGCGCTCACCGGTTCGCCCATCCGCAGGTGCGGCACATCCACCAGCCGCGCCTCTGCCACAATCCGGCTTCCATCCGTCAAATAGCTCCCCACCACAATCGAATCGGCATCCAGCGTCTCCGCCAGCTTCAGCGCGGTGGCGCGCGAAGGATGAAACCCCTGCGGCATTCCCAGGTGATCCAGCGCGTAAAGCCGGTCCGTCCGGCTCATCGGCGCAAACCCGGCAGAAGCAAACCGGCTCCCCAGAATCTCCGGTGCCGCCTCGCGAACCCACTCTAGGCTGGGCTGCCCACTGCGATTCTCAAACGGCAACACCAGCAGGATCCTGCCCCGACCTTCGCCCTGTGCCGTACCCAGCCCCGCTGCGGCCCGAGCCTGATCGCCGCTCGCAGCCGCCTGGCTCCATAGCCGGGCCGACCCGCAAGTCATCAACGTGCCGGCAATCGCAAGCCCCGCAGCAGCCTGCCCAATTCCACTTAAGCGAGATGAAAGAAATGTATGCACGACAGCCTGATTATAGGCGTCGTGCGTGCCCCCCGCGTGGCCATGTCTCGGCTCTGAGACATGGGATCTTCGCGAGCGCTCTAATTCCCCGTAGGAATAATCCCCGCGTTCTCCACCATCAGAATCACGGTCCTCTGCGGAGCCCGAGTCCGGTGCACCACGCCTTTGGGCACAACAAAACCCTGACGCGGCTCCAGCTCCACCGTGCGCCCTTCCAGATCGATCAGCAGCTTACCCTCGACCACATAGAAGAACTCATCATCCTCGTCGTGTTTGTGCCAGTGGTACTCGCCCTCGATAATGGCCGCTCGCACCACCGATTCGTTCACCTTGCACAGCGTCTGGTTAAACCATTTGTACTCGCACGCATCCGCCAGCGCCTTCTCGTCAATCACTTCCAGCGGCCCGTGCAAAATATTCAACCGCGTCTCATAGGGATAATTCGCTACTGAATCCGCCATCGCGACCTCCACGTCACGCCCATCTGCCAACTACCTTAACACTTACTCGTCTTCACAGTGCTTCACGTTGTACTCACGCAAAACCAGACGCGAGCGATTTCCCGGCTGCGCTTCACCCACATAGCGAGTCACGCCGCAGTTCACAGGTTTCTCATGCATGTCCAGATGCAGAAACTGCTCCGGGCTCAGCCTCTCAAAGTTCGCCCGCGTCGCCAGAATCGTCAGGTGATGAGTAATCGCCATCACCCGTTTCCCCGCAAACTCCCGCGTCAGCGTCGCAATCCACGAGAGATTCCTCTGCCGCACGTCGGGAATATTCTCCCCATTCAAAAACCTATAGTCATATCCGCCCAGCAGATCGTTCAGCTCCCCTTGTTCCGGCTGCATCACGTGATAAATGCGCCAATCGTTATAGAGCAGCGCCAGCCCATGATCCTTCTCGCGGATCCGCTCCTCGCGGTACTCCCGCGCACTCCCCAGCTCCGGCCATTCTTCTTTCAGAAAGCGTAAAGTCTCCACCGTTCTCAAATAGGGCGACACAAAGATCACGTCAGGGCAACGCACACCCGCTTCCCGCATCCGCCTGCCCGTCATCCGGGCCTGCGCTTCGCCGCGCGCGGTCAGCGGCGTATCGCGATCGCTGCATCCCAGCGCATGCCTTTCTCGTAGCATCTGCGCCAGCGGCAAAACCTCGGCATTCCGTCGATCGGTCTCGAACAGCTCCCTGAATCGCCGGTAATCCGGATCAGCATCCTTCTTCTTTTTCAAATCGTTATAAGCCGACTCCGCATGCCGAATCAGCAACAGTTCCGTAGGCCACTTCATAGCCCCTCAGAATACATCCGCCCCATCAACAAACCAAATCAGCGGTCGTGGTGCAGTCTCAGGGCTGCCTGTCAATAGCTTGGAGCACTCTGAGCGCAGACCTTGCGCGAGCGTAAGGTCTGTCACCAAAGCCGAAAAAATGTAAAG
>JBAWCO010000027.1:0-4216 GCA_049590315.1 Occallatibacter sp.
GTTTTTCTTGGATGGCGCGCAGAATGACGTTCGGATCTACGTGAACGGAAAGGGAGCGAACCAATTCGTCAACCCAAGGGGAGGGGTAGGGCAGGTTCAGCCAAGATCTCGATCGCGTGCTGATAGACCTCAGTCAAAAGATCATCGATAGACTTTCCGAATCATGGGGACTTCCGGTACCAGTAAACAAGTGCGTCGTGGCCTCGAATACGATTTGTTTCATGCGACCGGGTCAGCGGGAACTACGCCGGTCTAGCCGAATGTGGCGACCCCTGCTTGCCACGAAAGAGGATCGGGATCAGCCGGAAAGCCTCTATATCGAGAATCACGGATAGGAGATTCATAGGCAGACAACCGAAGCGCGTCGAGATACTCATCAATTTCCGTGCTCTTTAAAGCGGAAAACAGAGCGACGAGAGAGAGCAACGCCCTCCCTCGTCATTGATTGCAAGAGCCGAGTTAGAACTGCAACCGTGCGCCAAGTTGTACCTGCCGAGGGGTGTAGATGTTGTTGTTATTTGAATTGGTGGCAGCTCCAAATGGGGAGCTGGTAAATTCTGTGAGCGTGTTGACGGCTTGGCCGTTCACGGTGCTGGTGCCGAAGCTATAGGCCGTAGTATTGGCGGCCGTCACGTTTTGATGGTTAGCAAGGTTGAACGCTTCAGCCAGAAACTCGAGCGTATAGCGTTCACGGACGATGAATCGCTTGGAGGCCCGGAGGTCTAGGATGATTTCGTGTGGCATCTGGAATGTATTGCGCTGGAGACCTGGGACACGCGACGAACCGCCGGTACCGGTGTAGCCGCTGCTGGTGCCGGTGACGAACCCTGTCGAGCTGGACGAGCTGACCAGTCCCGAGTTGGATCCGCTGAGCGATGCTGTGTAGGGGGCGCCATCCTGACCGGAAACGCTCGGCGAAAGTTCGTAGCCGTTCACCAGGTAGCTTTTCCCACCCTTTGCTGTCCACGGCGAATCCATCACCGCGGTGCCGATGAAGCGATTGGGAATGTTTTGATTGCCGTTTCCATACTCGCCGCGAAAGTTCTGAGGATCGAGAACACTGCTGCTATTCGAGAACGTCGTATTGTTTTCGTTGAAGTCCAGAACATGCGACCACGTATAGCTACCCTGGAACTGAACATGGTGGCTAAGCTCGTGATTGATCTGAGCTACGAGGGCATTGTAATTCGAGTTGATCCCGCTGAAGATATCCGTCTTCGCGCCATAACGCACGTCAGGCCGGCCGAAGTTCAGAACACCGGGCGCCGCTGCTCCCTTTGAGGTGGCTGCATAGCCGTAAAAGTGCGAAGTATACTGCGCACCATTGGGTAGCGCACCTTTAGCATCGCTGTTCACCACCGTATAAGTTACGCTGAGAGGCGCTGGCAGATTGGTATCCACGAAATCAGGCAACTCGTGCCCAAAGGAGCCGAGCCAACTGACACTCAAGATGGTGTTCCAGCCAATATCCTGCGAGACAGCAAGGTCCGCCTGGTGGATCTGCGGAAGTTGAAAGTGCGGGTCGAAGTAAATAACGTTCGGGACAATCGACGAGCTGAGTGCCCCTGGGATAATCTTCGGGAAGATAGGCGCCCCGGGTTGACCCGGAAGCAGGCCCGGGGTTTGGAACTGACCCGCCGGATTACCCGTCTGTGCGAGTGCGTTATAGATTGTCGAATTGATAAGCCGTGCGTTGAACATGCCGTAGCCGCCGCGTAGAATTGTTTTTCCCTTGCCGTAGACATCCCACGCAAAGCCTACTCGCGGCGCGATGTTGTTCTTGTCACTGGGGAAGGTTCCCGTTTGCGCAACGTTAGGGTTGGGCAGTTGAGCGCCAGGGGTCTGCTCGTACTCATAACGTACGCCCATCGTCAGACTGAGCCGCGGAGTAACCTTCCACTCATCCTGCGCGAACCCCGCATAATCCTTGGTCTGGAATTCGAATCCTAGAGGACCGAATCCCTGCGAATAGCTGGTGTAGTGTGCAGCCTGCGATGCAGTTGCCGTGTTTTGTGAAAGAAAGTAATCGGTCAGGTAATTGGCGGTGGCATTGGGTGCCGTGCTGCTAGTTCCATAGGAATATCCGCCAAAGTAGCTCGTCAGGTTTTCGCTCAGATCGTTTGTATGGATGAAGTCGCCACCGTACTTGATCGTGTGCTTGCCGTGTACCCACAAAACCGTGTCGGTGACTTGCCAGCGCCGTTCATCCGGATAGGCCGGGCGAGGATAAAACGTCGGCGTACCAAATTGAAAGGCCGAGGTAATGTTGACGTTCGGAGGTGTGCCGATAGGGTTGATATACCCGGTAGGAGTGGATAGAAGCGTGCTGTGCTCGTAGGCTGTCGGCGTCTCAGCACCAGCAAATTCAAAGTCGCGGCTGTACTGGTAGCGGACCTCGTTGCTGACGGTCGAGGTAAGGATCGTATCGAGCCTTCCCACACCCCAGGTGTCCCGCGCATAAACATTACCGATACTCTGTGTTCCATATTGAGCGGTAGCGTTGGTCTGCTGGCCCGACGGCGAGATAAAGCGCAGGCGGTTCGCTTCTCCGCTCACGTGATTCTTCTCGTTGATCTGCCAATCGAGTTTTGGAAAGAAGAGTGTCTGGTCTGTAAAGCGCGCGGCTTGACCAAGTAGCGAGGCTAGGCCCGTTTGTCCCTGAACATAGTCAGCCGCACCCGCTGCGTAGCTGGGAAGGTTCAGGTTCGCCTCTAGGGTGCAGGCGCCCGAATCGGCAAAGTAGTTCGGATCGTAGTGACTGCTTGTCTTCGAGTTACTGATCGATGTGGCTCCGGTATTGATGCAGGTTGATCCCGCAGGAAGAGTCGCTGAGGGCAGTGCAAAAAAAGTACTCGGAGTGCTGGGAACGGTCACAATCGGAAAGTCGCGATAGAAGCGATCGAGCGCAAAAAAGAAGAAGAGTTTGTCGTGTAGCAGCGGACCACCCACTGCGAACCCGTTTTGTTTGCGAATGTCCGTGGGCTTGATCGGCGTCGAAACAAACGGACCGCCTGGTGTCTTCTGAATATTCTCCGTGGAGTAGTCGTTAAACGCGGCCAGCGCGGAATCGCGGTCAAGGTAGTAGGCTTCGCCGTGGAACTCGTTACCCCCGCTCTTGGTCACGGCGTTGACCACACCGCCTGATGCCCGGCCATACTCGGTTGAATAATTCGATGTATTGATCTGGAATTCCTGAACCGCCGACTTAGGCGTCGAGTATCCGATGTTCGTCCGCCCGCGTTCTTCTGAGAAGAACGCCTGATTGTCGTCGGCCCCATCGATCGTAATGTTGTTCAATAACGTGCTCTGTCCGCGGAAGCTCAGAAGACCAAATCCGCCCGACTCAACTACACCAGGTGCCATGAGCGCATAGGCCGACCAGCGATAGTTATTGACTGGCAGATCCTCCAGGGCGGTCAAATTGATGGTGCTCGTAAAGTCGTTGTTCGTAGTGTTGATCGCAGGATCTACACCTGTCACTTCGACTGTCTGGCTCAACGCCCCCACCGATAGGCGAACTGGTACAGCCGTCAACGAACCGACACTCACCTCAGTCTTTTCAGATTTGAATGTCTCGAATCCTGCCGCCGTGACTGTCACCGTGTATCTGCCTGGCAGCAGATGGTTCGCACGGAAGAACCCGGACGAATCCGAAGTCACTACTTGTTCTGCGTCCGTGGCATTGTTATGAATCGCGACCTTCGCGCCAGAAACAGTGGCGCCGCCGCTATCCTCCACGGTGCCGCCAACCGCACCATCCACAGCTGTTTGTCCATTGGCGTATGTGCAGAGGGCCAATCCTGCAAGTACTCCAAACAGAAGACGATATTCTCGTATGAACCTGCAATGCATGTGTTGTAATCCTCGCATTCGAGTTAGGGAGCCTTCGCTTCATTCATCCCGGCTCTTCTTGCGCCCACACAGACGCACCAATTTCCGGATGAATATAGAAAATGTTTCTAAACATGTGGTGGAGCGCAACATTGCGACGGTGAAGAACGAATAGAGAAGCTGATCGAAGAACAGTCCGTCCTCTGAATCAGCTCCCACTACCAAAGACAGTGCACTGCGAACTTTCCTGATATACGAGAAACCCATGCTGTCCAATCAGGGTTGTCTTCGCTATCCATGAGTGAAGCTAAGTTGTCTCCATGAACGGAGCGCAAAGGGAAAATGAATGACGCGTTAATTCCTGACAGACGTCTGACCTCTGATG
>JBAWCO010000028.1:0-11245 GCA_049590315.1 Occallatibacter sp.
CGCTGCCCATTTTGAAGCGCCCAACTGGTCCCGGGATGGCAAGTTCCTCGTCTTCAACCAGGATGGAACCCTTCATCGCCTCGCGCTCGATGGCGGCGAGCCCACTCTCATTCCCACCGCTCCGCAAATTCACTGCAACAACGACCACGGCATTTCGCCCGACGGCCAGTTTCTTGCCATCAGTGACCAGTCAACCGAAGACAAAAAGTCTCGCATCCACATTGTGCCAATCACGGGAGGCACACCTCGGCAGATCACACCCAATGCGCCTTCCTACTGGCACGGCTGGTCCCCCGACGGCAAAACTCTCGCCTTCACCGGAGAGCGCAACGGCAACTTCGACATCTACTCCATCCCCGCGGCCGGCGGAGAAGAAACGCGCCTCACCTCCGCTGCAGGCCTTGACGACGGCCCCGAATACTCCCCCGACGGCGCGTGGATCTACTTCAATTCCGAGCGCACTGGTCACATGCAGATTTGGCGTATGAAAGCCGACGGCTCTCAGCAGGAGCAGGTCATCACCGACGAAAGCAATGACTGGTTCCCGCACCTCTCGCCCGATGGTCAATGGATGGTTTTTCTTGCCTACGAAAAAGGAGTCACCGGTCACCCGGGCGGCAAGGATGTGGAACTCCGCCTCATGTCGATGAAGGACAAAACTATAAAAGTTCTTGCCAGGTTATTCGGCGGCCAGGGGACCATCAACGTCCCGTCGTGGTCACCGGACAGCCTCAAGCTGGCCTTTGTCAGTTATCAGCAGTTACCGGAAGAGGTCCTGAACGGGAAGTAGAATCACGTTACTGTCGGAGCCTGCGCTCAATCGGTGACACGCATCGCCGACTCGGCCCACACCACGGACTCCTCGTAGCTTTTCATCAGCTCATCCTGATTTAGACCATAGGACAGAGCAATCGCATCGCATCTTACCCAGTCCGCGCGCTCACAACTTTCCACCCAATGCAACAGGCTGCTTTCGATAAGCACTCCGCCCAGCATCGCATCGCGAATCTTCTCCCGCAGCGGCATTGTCGGCGCCAGCTCAGACATCGAAACCCGCAGCATCGCCGGAAGCAGGCTGAAAAGCCCCAGCAAATACTGCTCCGTCGCATCCAGCGCGCACAGCCTCGCGGCCAGTTCGCAGAAACGCCCGCGCACAAATGCCATGCGCAGGATTTCCGGCGGTTGATTCAGGTTCAGTTCGCTGGCGATCGCTAGCGCCGCGATACGGCGAAACACCGCTTCACCCACCATCACCAGCGCTGCTGCAATCGAGGTTACCTCTTGACGCACGGCGTACGCTGGCGAGTTCACCATGCGCAGCAGCCGATAGGTTAACGAAGCATCCCGCTTTACTTGCTGGCTCAGCTTGTGCCAATCAATGAAATCTTCCCGCAGAAGTTTCAATATCTCCATGTACGAAACAGCGTTGGCTGGAACCTTCCGGCTCTTCAGCAGCGTGGGACGACAGAAATAGTAGCCCTGAAACAGCGTGAACCCTTCCGCGCAGGCCTGCCTATACTCGTCCTGAGTCTCCACTTTCTCCGCAACCATCGCCACTGGGGTACGGCCAAGTTGCTTTCGGAGGGCCGCACGTGCCGCTGCGTCCATCAGAGTGAAATCCACCTTGATATAGTCGGCCAATTCCACCAGCGGCTGGAGTCGTGGTTTCCACAAAAAGTCGTCGAGCGCAATCCGGAATCCGCTCGACTTGAGCTTCACCAGCGCATCCATCACGCGCGACGTTGGTTCCACTGTCTCCAAAATCTCCAACACCGTCATGCTGGCCGGCAACACCTGCACCAGCTCTTCGGTCAGCGACTCCGCCGTGCAGTTCACAAACGCCGGCAGTCCGGCCGTGAATTTCTCCAGCCCGAAAATCACGGTATTGTCCAGCATGGTGCGGGTTGCCGCGTTGCCATCTCCGCGAAACGCTGTCTCTGGCCCAGCTCTGAAGAGGAGTTCGTATCCGTGCACCCGGCTGCGCGAGTCCAGAATCGGCTGGCGCGCTACAAACCGTACACCACCCGCCAGCTCTGGCGGCGCAGCTTCGGCCTGATCCGCAGCTAGAACGCGCGAAATCATGAAGACACCTTCCCGAGTGCTTATCGGCCAATTGATGGGATTAGTTGAATGAAATCGACGCAGCAGGGAAGTTATTTTGCCGCTTCCGCTTAGCAAAGCTCATGCCCCCATAAACATCCCGCCGTTTACATCCAGAACATGCCCCGTAATATAGCCCGCACCTTCCGATACTAGGAATCCCACAGAATGTGCAATTTCAGCGTCTGTCCCCGCGCGCCCCAGGGGAATTGCGGCCATCATCGCCGCCCGCTGCTTCTCATCCAGCACCGCCGTCATCGGCGTCTCAATGTATCCCGGCGCTACCGCGTTCACAGTAATTCCGCGCGATGCCACCTCTCGCGCCAGCGAGCGCGTCAGCCCGATCAGCCCCGCCTTGCTCGACGCATAATTCACCTGCCCTGCCTGCCCCGTCCGTCCGACCACGCTCGATATGTTGACGATCCGGCCCCAGCGGTTTTTCAGCATCGGCCGCAAGACCGCTTGCGTAAGCAAAAAAGCTCCTGTCAAATTCGTGCCCAGCACGTCATCCCAATCGGCCCGCTTCATGGCCATCATCAGCCCATCGCGCGTAATCCCGGCATTGTTCACCAGGATCTCCACTTTCCCGAACCTCTCCAGCACTGCTTTCGCCCCGGCCTTGATTGACTCCTCGTTAGCCACATCCAGCGGAATCAGAGCCGCCTCTCCGCCAGCGCCTTCAATCTCCGCCATTGTCTCTGCCAGCTTCAGCTCATTGCGCGCTGCCAGCACCACCGTCGCTCCAGCCTTCGCTAGCTCCACCGCACAAGCCCGCCCGATCCCCTGCGAAGCACCTGTCACCAACGCAATCCTGCCCTGCAAACCCGCCATCTTCTCCTCTTCCCTTCGAACGGCCAAAGCGGCGCCTTGCCGTCCTCCTACGAAGGCAATTATAGGGACTTGAGCAAAGCTGAATCTCAATCCAGCTAATTGTCCCCTTCCTCCGGGTAAACTAATACTTGTTCTTGATTAATTCGTTTGATATAGTTCATTTGAACTATATGACAAAAGAACTCGGAATCTGGGAAGTCACCGTCCTCTCCTTGCTGCGCGAAGCGCCCATGCATCCCTACCAGATGCAGCGCCTGCTCAGTCAACGCCACAAGGATGAAATCCTCGCGCTGAAACGAGGTTCTCTTTATCACGCCATCGGCCGCCTGGTGCAGGCGGAGTTCATCACTGCCTCTTCCACCAGCCGCGACGGCCGCCGTCCGGAGCGCACCACTTACCGCATTACCCCCGCAGGTCGCAAAGAGTTTATTCGGGTGCTCCGTCAAATGGTTGCACTCCCGCGCCGCGAATCCTCCGAGTTCATGGCCGCTGTCAGCTTCCTCGTCCACCTGTCTCCTGCGGAGGCCCTCCCGCGTCTGGATGAACGCTGCCAACTTTTGGAACACGAAATCAAAGCGCGCACCGAGGGGCTTCAGCAAGCTTCGTCCCACGTGCTGCGTATCAATTTGCTTGAAAGCGAGTACCTGCTGGCCATGTTGAAGGCCGAACTTGCATGGGTCCGCAGCCTCGCCGTCGAAGTCCGCGAGGAAAAACTTACTTGGGATATCAAGAAGATCTTCAGCGAAATCCGTGAAAGCACCAGGGCCGCCGCCCACCCGGAGCAATAAATGACGCAACACGAATCTTCAATCCAGGCGCCGACTGCAACGCATTACAAGGCCGCCATCTGGACGCTGCTCATTCTCGCGCCGCTTATTGCTGAGGTCCTCAGCGGTTCCACGCGCATCAGCTTCATCTTCGTCTTCATCCCCGAAGTCATGGTGTGGGGAGTGGGTGCTCTGCTTGCCCGCGAGCTGGTTCGGCGTTGGCGCGCCGGAGCCGCAAGCCTGCTCTCGCTGGGCTTGGCTTTGTCCATCGCCGAGGAGTTCATTATCCAGCAAACCTCAATCGCGCCGCTACCGTTCCCCGGTGCGGACGCCGGCTTTGACCGCGTCTGGGGAGTCAACTGGCTCTACTTCCTCTTCATGCTCGGCTTTGAGAGCGTCTGGGTCGTCCTCATCCCTGTTCAGGTCACGGAGCTCATCTTCCCTGTTCACCGCGAGCAACCGTGGCTTCGCAAGCGCGGGCTCACTGCCTGCTGCATCACATTTGTTGTCGGCGCTTACATGGCATGGTTCGGATGGACACAGCAAGCACGACCCAAGCTGCACGTCCCGCCCTATCACCCTCCGCTGACACTCATCGCATCGGGGCTGGCTGCAATCGCTCTGCTGGTGTGTGTGGCCTATCTTCTGCGCAGCTTCGGCCACGCATGCCAAGTTAGATCCTCATGCAAAACGGCATCAAGGCTAGAGGCTCAACCGTGGCTTGTCGGCATTGGATCCTTCGTCCTCGGTGGTGCATGGTTCGGATTAATCACGCTCGTATTCGTGCCAAATCCCGGTGTCCCCTTATGGCTTCCATTGGCGTGCGGAGTCGTCTGGGCACGGATGACCTTCGCGGTCATTCGCTACTGGTCTGCTTCAGGCCAGTGGAGCGACAAACACCGCTGGGCACTTTCCTTCGGCGCCACGCTCGCTTCCATGTCGGTAGGCTATCTAAATACCGCGGGCTATTCCACGATGGATCTCATCGGGAAGGCCATCCTCAACGTACTGGCGACAGCGGGATTCATCATCCTGGCCCGCAAGCTCTGGCGCAGGTCGTCTGTGCCGGTCCAATAGCCTGGCCGCTGAATCGGATTCCAGGATTGCGCGCGTCTCGCCCTTAGAGTTTCAGCCCTTTAAGATACTCCCGGAACTGCGGTCCAAGATCGCTCCGGTTCAGTGCAAACTCCACCGTCGCCTGCAGCATGCCGAACTTATCGCCCGCATCGAATCGCTTCCCCTCAAACGTGTAGCCGTAGACCTTCTCTTCCTTCAACAGCGCCTTGATCCCGTCTGTCAATTGGATTTCGCCACCCGCTCCCGGCTTCGTCTCCTCCAACAACGCAAAGACCCGCGGAGTCAGCACGTACCGCCCGATGATCGCCTGCTTCGACGGCGCATCTTCAAACTTCGGTTTCTCCACCATCCCGGTGCAGTTGGTGATTCGCGGATTGCTCGCGTCCTGTTCCCCAGCCAGCACGCCATAGGCGCTGATCCCAGGGCCTTCGATGGTCATCGTCGCCAGCACCGATCCGCCCTTCTCATCGAACACGCCGATCATCTGCTTCAGGCAGGGAACCTCGGCCTCAATCACATCGTCCGGCAGGATCACCGCGAACGGCTCGTCGCCCACCAGTTCCTTTGCGCACAGCACGGCATGTCCCAGCCCGAGTGGTTCTTTTTGTCTCACATAGCTGATGCGCGCCAGCCCCGCCACTCCCCGCGAAACCGCCAACAACTCCGTCTTGCCTCGACGTTCCAGGGTCGCGTCCAGCTCAAAGCTATGGTCGAAGTGGTCTTCCATCGCACCTTTGCCGCGACCCGTGATGATAATGATGTGCTCTATCCCCGACGCTATCGCCTCCTCCACTCCGTACTGGATGATGGGCTTGTCTACCAGCGCCAGCATCTCCTTGGGAATTACCTTCGTAGCCGGCAAAAAACGGGTTCCTAAACCCCCAGCGGGGAATACAGCCTTTCGTACACCGTTACCCATTACTTCTCCTTCATCTCGATAGGTCTAAACTCTGGGCGATCCGCTTAAAGTGTCGGCGAATCGTTCCCCAGCAGTGCCTCGCGCACAATCTTTACCGGCGGAAACCCTTGTTTCAAGAAATTGTTGTGAAACTCCTCCAGCGAAAAGGCTGCGCCCTGCTTCTTCTTCATATCTTCACGTAGTTTCATAATCTGCAGTTTGCCCAGCGTGTAATAGAGATACGTCGGATCGCCTGTCCCGCGCTTGGTCTCCACCACAGCCGTCTCTTTTGACTGATAGCCTTCCTTCTGAAAAAACGCCTCGGCCTCTTCCATCGTCATCTTGCCCGTGTGCATTTCGATGCCGACAATGAAACGCGCGTTGCGCAGCAGCGCGTCCTGTAGTTGTCCCAATCGCAGGAATTTCGATTCGCGCTCATCCTTTGCACCGGCGCCCGGCTGTCCATATCCCTCGTCCAGCATCATCTGTTCGGTGTAGTGCGCCCACCCCTCCACATCCGTGTTCGCGCCCAGCAGCTTCCTCACCCGGCTCGGCGCCTGCGGCAGCCAGAGGAACTGGATGTAGTGTCCCGGATACGCCTCGTGCACCGCCGTCGAAATCACTGTCCCCACGTTGAACGAATGCATGTAGCCTTCAACTTCCTTCGGCGTCATCTTCGGGTCAGGCAATGTCACGTTGAAGTAGGCCTCCGTCGCATGCGTCTCGAACGGCCCCGGAGTATCCATGCTGGCAAAGGTCGTAGCGCGCATGAACGGCGGCGTCTCCTCCACAATAGGCCGCACGTCCGACGGAATGGTCACAATGTGGTGTGCCCGGATAAAACTCACCAGCCCGTCGAAGGTTGCACGGAACGCGTCCAGCAGGTGATCGGGCGCGGGATGATTCTCGCCCAACTCTTCCAGCACCGCACTCGGCTCCTTTCCCGGTTCCAGCTCCTTTGCAACCTCTTTGAAGTGCGCCTGGTTCCTGCGCAAATCGGCCCAGCCAATCTCCAGCAGCTTGTCCAGCGGAATGTCCACCATCTCGTCGTACTGGAGCTTCTTTCGGAACGCATCGGCCCCGATACGAAAATCCCCATTCGACTTCGGGAGCAAATCCGTCTTCAGCCAATCCAGATAGCTCTTCAACCCCGCAATCACCGCAGCATTCATCTCGGCAAACTCCGCCTTCACCGCGGGGTCCTTCGCATCGGCAAAGGCCAGCGGCACGTCTTTCTCGAAGAAGCTCACAATATCCGGCAACTGTTCAATCGCAATCTCGGTATAAACACGCGGCGGATTCTTCAGGTTCACGCGCGCCTCGGCCAGCAGCCCAGGCATCTGCTTCTCCCGCGCAATCAATGACCGCAACCGCTCATCCGGCGAAGCAAACTTGCGCTCCATCAGCGTGAACGCCCCATTCGCACATGTACTCGAATAGTTATCCGCATTCTTCTCCCACGGACGAATGGTCTCCAGCGTCAGCAACTGTGAGCGGATATTACCGAGCACAATCTGCCGGTCGCTTCGCGGAACAAAATCAGCCGCGGATTCCTCCGGATGAACTGCCTCGATCCGCCTCTCAAAACTCTTCAACTCCGCGATCTCCGCATCGATGTTCTTCCGCGAGAAATCCTCAAGCTGGACGTCGTACTGGTGATATCCCACCAGCGTCCCGTTCGTCGGCCCGTAGTGGAAATACACCTGGTCGAAGTATTCGTCTGACACCTTTTGGAACTGCTGCTTCCAGCTTTCCTTTTCGGCCTGCGCAGTCACCGCGCCACTCATACAAACTCCAATCGCAACCAACGTAAAAATCTTCTTCATATTTCCTTTCATCGCCGACGCCCGCAATTAAGCATTGACCGGCGCCGGTGCTAATTTGGCAAGCACTTCATGAATCTCAAGCAAAACTTCATCCGGCCGTATCGCAGCCAAAGGATACTTCAGCAACCCCTGCGGCGTGAACTGCGCCCCGCGCTTCGCATTCTTCGCGACTAGCCGCATCAGATGCGCAGGATCGACTGCCGCTTTCTCCATGAATCGAATCTGCAACTCGCCGCGTTTGCGATCCACCTGCGCAATGCCCATCCGCTCGCATTCCATGCGTATCATCGCCGCTTCCAGCAGGTACACTGTTGCATCCGGCGGAGCTCCATAGCGATCTTCCATCTCCGCCCTCACCTCGTTCACACCCGCCTCGCTCGTTGCGCCGGCAATCTTCTTATAGAGCCGCAGCCGCTGATTCTCTTCCGGCACATAGCTCTCGTCGATACGCAGCGCAATTCCCAGATTCAGCTGCGTCGCCGGCCGTTCCTCGCTGCTCTCGCCCTTCATCTCTTTCACCGCGGCCTCCAGCATCGATGTGTACAGCTCGAATCCCACCGCCTCAATGTGCCCGCTCTGTTCGCCGCCCAGCATGTTGCCCGCGCCGCGCAGTTCCAAGTCAAGCGCAGCAATCTTGAATCCCGCGCCCAGGTCTGAAAATTCCTTCAGGGCAGCCAATCGTCTCCGCGCAATCTCCGTCAACTCCTGCTCAGGAGGAATCAGCAGATATGCGTAAGCTCTCCGATTCGACCTGCCCACGCGCCCGCGCAACTGGTACAGTTCGCTCAGCCCGTGCCGATCCGCACGATTGATCAACATCGTATTCGCCAGCGGAATATCCAGTCCGTTTTCGATAATCGTTGTCGCCACCAGCACATCGTACTCGTGATGCATGAACGCCAGCATCACGCGCTCCAACTCTGTCTCACCCATCTGTCCGTGGCCCACCACCACGCGCGCCGCTGGAACAAGCTCTTGAATCCGTGATGCAATCTCGTAGATCGACTCAACCCTGTTATGCACGAAATACACTTGCCCGCCGCGTTCCAGTTCCACCTCCACAGCCGAGCGCACTATCTTTTCATCGAACTTTGCCACCACCGTCTGAATCGCCATTCGATCCTTCGGAGGCGTCTCAATCACGCTCATGTCCCGCAGGCCCACCAGCGACATATGCAGAGTTCGCGGAATCGGCGTCGCACTCATCGCCAGCACATCGATCTCCTTCCGCATCTGCTTCAGCCGCTCCTTGTGCCGCACGCCAAACCGCTGCTCCTCATCCACCACCAGTAGCCCCAGGTCCTGAAACTTGATGTCCTTTGACAGCAGCCTGTGCGTCCCAATCAGGATGTCCACCTTGCCCGTCTCCACGCGCGCGACAATTTCCTTCTGCTCCTTAGGCGAGCGAAACCGCGAAATCATCTCGACGTGAATGGGGAATTGCGAGAACCTCTTCTTGAATGTCTCGAAATGCTGGAAGCATAAAATCGTTGTCGGCGTCAGCACTGCCACCTGCTTGCCGTCCTGTACCGCCTTGAACGCCGCCCGCATCGCGACTTCGGTCTTCCCGTAGCCCACATCGCCGCACAACAGCCGGTCCATCGGTCTGGTCGATTCCATGTCGTACTTGATCGCTCGAATCGCTGACAACTGGTCATCCGTCTCGTTGTAGTCGAAGGAGTTTTCAAACTCCTTCTGAAATTCGTTGTCCTTTGAGAAGGCCGTCCCCTGAGCCGTAGTCCGCTCGGCATAGAGCTTCAATAACTCCGCAGTCATGTCCTGCATCGCCTTGCGGACACGCGCTTTGGTCTTGGCCCATTGCTGCGAACCCAGCTTGTTCAGTATCGGAGCCGGCCCCGTATCGGTTGACCGGTATTTCTGGATCAAGTCGAGTCGCGTCAGCGGCACGTATAACTTGGCCTGTTCGGCAAACTCCAGAATCATGAACTCGACCGAGAGCCCATCCTGCACAATCTCTTTCAGTCCCTGGTACTGCGCAATTCCGTGCTCTACGTGAACCACGTAATCGCCAATAGTCAAATCGCGAAAGTCCGAAACGAACGCAGCCGTCTTCGATCGCTTCGGCTCAGGCCTTGCCGTTACATCCACGTCATCCGACAAGTCGTTCGCGCCGAACACCACCAGGTTCGCATCAGTAAAACTGACTCCCGCCGCCAGCGGTGTCCGCACAATCACCGGCACACGCAAATCCCCAGCGAGGTAACTCCCTTCATCCAGCACTGTTTCGCCCGGGTGCGGAGTCCGGCTACCCAGCCGGTAAGGAATCTGGTACTCGCGCAGCATCGTCGCCAACCGCTCCACGTCGCCCTGATGCGCGCCGGCCAGCACAGTCCGTGTCTCCACTTCCATCAGCTTCTTCAACTGTTCCGTCAGCGCTGGAATCGATCCGTGAAACCGCGCCGTCGGCCTTGTGTTCAGCTCAATCTCGCCCAGCGTGTTGTCTTCGTCCAGCACATCTACAACACCCAGTTGATCCAGGTCCAAGCCCATGTGCGACTCAAGCGAAGCCTGCAAAATCTCTGGCCGCAGATAAATATCTTCCGGCGTAATCAGCGACCCCATCGCCGACCGTTCATGCCGTTGCTCAACCTTGTTCCACCAGCGATCGATCTGGTTGCGCACCATCGCCGGCTCTTCCACAAAGAGCGCGCATTTTGGAATCAGCGTCAACAGTGACTTCTCAGCCCCCGCTACAGCCGAAAAAAACTCCCACCCCGGAAACACGCTCACACCGCCGGCAGCCGCCATTTCCGCGGCCATCTCTTCGTCTTCACCTTCCACGCGAGCCTTGCTCAGCCGCGCATGAACCGCCGCCAGCAGCCGCTCCGTCACGGGAGTCTCGGTCAGCGGCAGCAGTTGCGTTTCATCCAATCCCGATTGCGACCGCTGCGTCTCCGGGTCAAATTTTCGTATCGTTTCAATCTCGTCGCCGAAGAACTCTATGCGCACCGGCCTGTCGGCCTCGGGCGAATACACATCCAGAATCCCGCCCCGCCGCGTAAACTGCCCCGGCATCTCCACCAGGTCCATCTGCGCATAGCCCACTGAGCCCAGGTGCCCAGTCAGCACCTCGACGTCCACCTCTTCGCCACGCTTCAGCGTTACCGCCAGCCCGGCGTAGTAGTCGCGGTCAAACAGCTTCAGCGCCGCTGATTCCACCGGCGCAATCAAAATCGACACCGCGCCCGTCGCCAGCTTCCACAAAGCCGACGCCCGCTGTTCCTGCACGTCCGGGTGAGGAGATAAGTTTTCGAAGGGAAGTACATCGTGCGCAGGCATCCGCACTACTTCTGCCGGATCCACCGCGCCGGTCAGCTCGCATCCGGCCTTGAGCATCGGCTCCAGCGCTTCGGCAGCCTTGTTGTCGGCCACCACCACAATCACCGGCTGCTTGGCGGCTCGCGCCATCAGCGGAATGTAAAGTGCTCGCGCAGTAGCCGTCAGCCCGGAGACACGTCGCCGCCCCGCACGCAGGCTCAAATGCCTTCGTACGCGCTCAAATCCCGAACAGTGCTCCAGCTCCGCAAAAATCTCGCGGACAAACGGGAGAATCATGAGTTGCCAGTTTAACAGCGCCGGCGTAACTCGTCAGACGGACCACATCTACTGCCCGCCCGGACCCGCCCGGTCCACATAAACCCGCTGTGGAGCGGTCACCTGAAGTCCCAGCCCCTCCACCTTCAGCTTCAAGGTCTCCACCGAGGGCTTGTGGTCCAGCCGGGCAT
>JBAWCO010000029.1:0-30819 GCA_049590315.1 Occallatibacter sp.
GTGCAAAGTGGCACCAAAATCGGCACCAGATTTTAAGTTCGAGGCGAGAGCAGCGAAATATAAAATTCGCCGCAGTATAACAAAGAATGTTATATTAAATTCTACGAGGATTCTGTGACTGGAAATGCCTTAAGAACTGGACGCGAGGAAGCCAAACTCACGCAGCAAGAAGCGGCGTCAAGGCTTGGTCTCACGCAAGCCTACCTGTCTATGCTCGAACGAGGGCGTCGGCCTGTGACCACGCAACTCGCTGCGCTCGCAATAAAGGTATTCCATCTCCCGCCAACGGCCCTGCCCTTGGAAGCGGACTCTCTTTCGACTCTGGATGAGAGTGCGTTCAAAGCAGAGCTCGGCGCACTAGGATACCCGGGCTTCTCCTATCTGCGCGGAAAGTCTCACCACAATCCAGCTCGATTGCTGTTCCTCGCACTCGACCAAGACAGCCTCGATAGAAGGGTGGTGGAGGCACTTCCCTGGCTGGCCTACACGTATCCGGACATGGATTGGGAGTGGCTCACACGCAACGCCAAGTTGAACGACCGTCAGAACCGGCTCGGGTTCGTGGTGGATCTTGCCGAGGAAGTCGCAGAGAAGGCAGGCAATGCATCACGAAGAAAAGGCCTATCGCAAAATAAGGCTCAAATAGAGCGTTCGCGACTCGCAAGAGAGGACACGCTCTCCAACGACTCCATGACGCAAGCTGAACGCAAATGGCTCCGACGCAACCGCCCGCCAAAGGCGCGACACTGGAACCTGCTCACGGACCTCGACGTGAAACACTTAGCTTATGTGCCCTCGTGAATCGATACCAGAACCGTGGCGGTCCTTCCTCAACGAACTGGACCGAATTACGACCTCGACGGTGCGTCTCGATTGTATTGGCGGTTTTGTTGTCACAATGCTCTACGGGTTGAGCCGTCCTACAGCTGATGTGGATGTGCTCGAAATCGCTCCACGTGCCGCGGCAGATGCTTTCTCTCAGGTCGCGATGCTTGGCGGGCCATTATTCCAGAAATATGGCGTCTATTTGGATCGAGTGACTGTTGCGCAGCCACCCTACGAGTACGAAAGTCGCATTCAGGAGATGTTCCCTGGAGCGTTTCAAAACTTGCGCCTGATGGCACTCGATCCATACGATCTCGCACTTACCAAACTCGAACGCAACATAGAGCGTGACCGAAGCGATGTACGATACCTGGCTCGTGCGATTCCCTTCGATCTCGAGCTACTTCGCGACCGCTACCAGCAAGAGCTTCGTCCGTACCTCGGCAATCCGAAGCGCGAAGATTTGACGCTGCAATTATGGATTGAAGCAATTGAGGAAGACAGGGCCGTCTGATCGAATCGCTTCTCGAGAATTCGGTGAAAGCTGTCTAATGCATGAAGTGACGTCTCGGAGGCGTTTGGCTGGATGCGAATTGTTTTGATTTCAGATACCCACGGTCTCCACGATCGAGTTCCGCAATTACCGCAAGGTGACATTCTCGTGCATGCTGGCGATTTCATGAACGCAGGTTACGATTTGCGGGAAGTTGTCTCATTCAATCACTGGCTTGGAGAACAGCCTTTCGCGCATCGCATTGTTTGTGGCGGAAATCATGACCGGTTGTTCGAGAACTCCCCGGAGCTGGCACGCTCGCTCCTATCTAACGGAATCTACCTCGAAGACAGCGGAACAACGATCGCGGGATTCTCTTTCTGGGGATCGCCTTATACTCCCGCGTTCCTATACTGGGCTTTTATGTATCCTCGCGGTGAAGCGGCAAATGTGCATTGGGACCGGATTCCAGATGCCCTCGATGTACTCGTGACGCATGGTCCTCCTTATGGATTCCTCGATCAGACAACTTCTGACGGACCCCATTTGGGCTGCGAAGAGCTGCTCAAAGCCGTACGACAGAAGCGACCCAAGATGCATGTCTTTGGCCATATTCACGGAGGAGCCGGAACCTATTACGACGGGAGCACTCGATTTGTTAATGCCGCCTATTTGAATGAGACCTACAAACCCCTTGAGCCTGCAGGGAAGGTCCGGGTAATCGATCTGTGAAATTGCGGCGTGCAGCCTTTTTGGGGCTGAGATCACTCTGAGTGCTCGTGGTGTGAAACCCAGCTTCGCCATGCCAGTGGGCTCGAATCGCGGAATGACAGCTGGAAAAATGTATGGCGGGGACGACGGGGCTCGAACCCGCGACCTCTGCCGTGACAGATTTTTGGCGCTAATAGAAACGGGTAGGAACAGTTATTGGACCCTTATTGGACCCTCGACCTCTGCCCTGTAGACCTCTGCCCAAGCTCGGTTTTGGCCTGACGCGCACGTTTGGATGAGTCGGTTCCAAGACGATGAGCTACTTTGCTACGAGCACGTTGTCAGTGGACGGCTGCCGTAGCCTGAGACGTGCCGCCATCTTCACCAATTCAGGGAGAGATTCAGCCTTCATTTTTCGCATTGCGTTGCCACGATGTTTTTTGACGGTGACTTCGCTGATGTCCAGGCGACTGCCAACCTGCTTGTTGAGGAGGCCGGCAACAACCAAAACCATCACATCGCGCTCACGAGAGGTGAGTTCAGCGTATCGCGTCTTCAAAGTTTGAATCTCTTCTTCACGACCGAGTAGGGCCTTGCTCTTCTCTACCGCGTTCCGCACAGATTGCAAGAGAACATCGCTCTTGAAAGGCTTCGTCAGAAACTCGACGGCGCCTGCTTTCATGGCCTGGACCGTCATGGGAATGTCACCATGACCGGTTACAAATATGATCGGCATTCCTGGGCGCTCAACAGCTACCCGCTTCTGTAAATCAAGACCATTGAGCCCGGGAAGGGCGACATCGAGAACGAGGCAGTTTGGAACGAAGACAGGAGGTCTCGCGAGGAAATCCTGTGCGGAAACAAATGTCTCCACACACCAGCCGGCTTTTCGGAGAAGCGCTTCGAGGGACTCGCGGATCGAAATATCGTCGTCGACGACGAACACAGTTGTGGTGGTCTCCATCATGGATTTGACCTCCCTTCGTGGCCGCGCGCCCTCGGTGGATTCATTCTAAGACTAATTTCGATTCGATGCCCGAAGGGCTTTAGCCGTTTCCGAGAGCAGAATCGATCGCAGCGCGCAAAGCCTTGCCACTGAATGGCTTAAAGAGACACGCTATTGCGCCTCGTTCGAGAACCTGTGAACGCACTTTCTCATCTCGGTGCGCAGTGATAAAGATGACTGGAGTCGGCCGCCCAAGACGCTTCAATTCTTCAAGTAGTTCGGGGCCCGACATTCCTGGCATGTTGATATCGACAACCAAGCACTTACTTTGCGATATCTGATCCGAAGCCAAGAACTCTTCGGCTGAGGAGAACACCCGAACTGCGAAGCCAAACCCCTTCAGTAAATGGGGCAGCGATTCGCGTACAGATTCGTCATCGTCAATTATTGATACAAGGGGACGCGTATTCATGACGGATCTCATTTGCGATCCCTACAACGATAGGGTCAACGTTCGCGCCAACAAGCAGTTGATAAAAGCGTCTGGTCGAGGATGCCCATGTTCGCAGGAAAACGACATCCCTGGCCAGTGCTGACGACAACCCAAAAATGTATCATCCGACACGGATAGGAATAGGGTCTAGTATCCTTTGGTATCCAATTCTGCGGGTCCCTCGCCAAAGCGGAGCCGGAACAAACAACTGATCGCTGTCAATCCCAGTTGTCCGCAGACAATCCTCGGGCCATTTCACTGAATGCCATTAGAACCACAGGGAATTGAAAATGCAAAAGTCGACCCAGGCCCGGCGTTTAACGTCGCCCATATTTTTCCGTGATGTGCCTCGACGATGGAACGGCTAATCGCGAGCCCAATGCCCATACCGTCGTTCTTTGTACTGAAGAACGATTCGAAGAGCCGATCGGCTGTCTCGGGAGCAAAGCCGATACCGGTATCTTGTACGGTGAGCCGAACGTTCTCGGCACCATCTCTTTCCGTTTGAATCAGCAGTTGCCTCGGTCGATCTTCAATTTCCTTCATCGCGTCGATGGCATTGCGAAACAGATTGATGATCACTTGCTGAAGCTGTACGCGGTCGCCATTGACTAGTGGAAGATCATCCGCAAGGTCCGTCTGCAAGATCACACGGTTCCGGCGCAATTCACCCGACGAGAGGGTAATTACTTCCTGTGTTGCCTCATTCAGATCGGTAATTTCGACGACAAAATCCTTTCTTCTAAAGAGAGATCGCAGTCGCCCGATGACATCGGCGGCGCGATTTCCATCGCGAATCGAGCGAAGCGCTGTCTCGCGCGCACCCGCGATATCCGGTGGATTATCGTCCAACATCTGCAGGCACGTTTCGGCGTTGGTAATAATGCCCGCCAGAGGCTGGTTGATTTCATGTGCGATGGAAGCTGTCAAGATGCCTAGACTCATGACTCTCGTTATATGAGCGAGTTCGGATCTGGACTTGGTTAGAGCCTCGTCAGAAAGCGTACGCTGAGTCACATCCTGTACCGCTCCGATGTATTCCAGACGGCCCTCGGAGTCCCGGGTTGCACGAGCCATCACATGAAGGAATTTAATACGGCCATCAGGCATCACGATCCTGTGGGTATGCTCATAATCGCTGCCGGTCTTCACTCCCCTGGCAGCCGCCTCGTATACCAGGGGTATGTCGTCGGGATGTACCCCGGTCTGCGCAATATCCGCAGATATTGGAGTGCCATTTTCAATTTCATGAATGCGATAAAGCTCCTCCGACCACACAGACTTCGACGTATCGGGCCGCCACGCGAAAGTCCCGGTCCGGCTAAGCCTCTGACCTTCTGCGAGGAAGGCTTCACTGCGCCGCAACTCCTCATCTGCACGTTTACGATCTTCAATGTCAACGTTCGTTCCATACCACTTGACGATGTTGCCTGACTCATCGCGCAAGGGGCTGGCACGGAAAAGAAACCATCGATACTGCCCATCGAAGCGGCGCATCCGTGCTTCCACGTCAACTTCCGTCCCGGAGGCCAGAGCTGCTTGCCAGTAGTCGATTAGACCTTGAGCATCGTCGGGATGAATTGCGACCGCCCAGCCAAAACCGCTTGCCTGCTCCGCGGAGAGCCCCGTGAATTCGAGCCAACGCTGGTTGAGAAACTCGACGAAGCCAGTTGGGTCGGTTGACCAGGCAAGCATGGGAATTGTGTTAATGATCAGGTTAAGATTACGTTCGCTTGCGCGCAGGCCTTCGTCTGCCTGTTTCCTGTCCTCAATGTCTACGTTCGTTCCATACCATTTGACGATGGTGCCCGATTCGTCACGAAATGGTTGGGCGAGAAACAAGAACCATCGGTAGACGCCATCATAACGACGCATGCGCGCTTCCGTGTTAACCGGGATTCCGGTAGCCAGACGCCCTAGCCAGTGTTCCTGGAGCCCAGCCGCGTCGTCCGGATGAATCGCAGCCGCCCAGCGCCAGCCCACCGCTTCTTCATACGTGAACCCCGCATAGTCGAGCCAGCGATCGCTGAGAAATTCGCAGTAGCCGTCTGGGCGCGTAGCCCAAGCCGTCGTCGGAATTGTGTTGATGATCCGGATTAGATCGCGTTCCTTGGCTCTCAGTTCTTCCTCAGCGCGCTTTCTATCTTCAATGTCGATGCTTATTCCATACCATTTAACAACGTTGCCTGATTCATCGCGCAAAGGGTTCGCTCGAACAAGGCACCATCGATAGACACCATCGAAGCGGCGATATCGCGTTTCTATCTCAGCCTCCGTGCCTGCGGACAGGCACGATAGCCAATATTGCACGAGTCGATCGACGTCGTCGGGGTGAAGCGCAGTTCTCCAGCCCCATCCCTGCGCCTGCTCTGCGGTCATCCCGGCGTAGTCAAGCCAGCGTTGATTCAGGAAATCGACATAACCGTCGGGGAGGGTTGAAAAAGCTGGTGTTGGAATTGTGTCGATGGTCGCGCGAAACTCCTGTTCCTTCGCGCGAACTGCATCTTCCGCCCGCTTTCTCTCCTCTATGTCGATATTTTGCCCATACCATTTGATGACATCTCCCGACTCGTTTTTCACGGGAACTGCGCGAAATAGAAACCATCGATAGACTCCATCGAAACGCCGGAGCCTTGCCTCAATTTCTCCGGGTGTCTTTGACACCATGAGGGACTTCCAATGTGCCGTGAGGTCGTCGATCTCGTCCGGGTGAAGCGCGTTCATCCAATTCCAACCAAGTGCCTGGGCGGCGGAGAGGCCTGTGTAGTCAAGCCACCGCTGGTTTAGGAAATCGACGAAGCCATCTGAATTTGCAGACCATGCCAATTCCGGAATTGTGTTGATGATCAAGTTCAGGCTGCGCTCACTCGTTCGCAGTGCCTCTTCGGCCTGTCTCTGATCTTCCATGTCGGTCAGAAGAGCGTACCAGCGCTCGATTTGCCCCTGCGGGTTTCGGAAAGGAATGCCGCGCGCCTGAAGCCGCCGAAACACGCCGTCAAATCGGCGGCAGCGGTGTTCGAAGTCAAAGGGTTCGCCCGTCTCAACGGAATGGCTGGTCCGGGCGATCACGACCTCAAGGTCGTCTGGATGGACTACGCCGATTGAGACCCAATTCTTCAGCTCGTCCAGCGTCACTCCAAAATAGTCGAGCAGCGGCTGCGTAGCGAGTTCTACCTCAAACTGCGCGGTCAGGGTACATGCCAGGACAGGCATTGCATCGGCAATCTGGCGAACACCACGATCGTTGGCGGACAGAGCTCCGTCCGGTTTCTCTGGATTCCCAAGACTCATGCCGATATACCTCCGGACTCTTGGTCGGCAGACGATTCAAACCTGATCGTTTAGGGTCTCAAATGGCGCACAATGATCTTCCGTTTAAACCTGAACAACCTAAATGTTTTACCAGCAAGGTTTGGCTGGAATACGCGGGGACAGTTGTTCGCGGGGACAGCGAAATCAAGTACGCAAACCATGATACCAAGGGATCATAGATACCATCGTCTCCTTGTTTCGCAACGTGGCTTCTGGTGTCATGGCACTCGTGATGAGTTGCCCCCGCAATCCGGTGAAGATTCAGCGAGACTTCATCGCCTGCCGGATGCTCCCGACGATTTTGCTTTGGAGATGATATGTGTGACCGCCAACATCGAGAGTCTCACACTCCATTTCCTGACAGGACTGTTTGGACAAGGGGTAAGAAAGAAGCCGTCGAAGCGGAAATGCAATACGAAGAGCCGGGCCAGGAGCGAGAGGAATATTGGCGTCGGAGTTTGCACAGTCTACAAGAATGTATCTGCGAACTTCTGATCCGGAATCAAGAATTAAGGATGTCGTTGCTGGACTCTGCAACCAACCACCACTCCCGGGGGGCCGACCAATGAATGCCGCCAATTCATCTGAAAATATCGATTACGACCGAAGGCGCTTTCTCGGGTCCGCCGCCATGACCGTCGCCTCTGCCCACCTGTGCTTGTTTAGCTCTGCAAACGCAAAAACCACACAATCGGAAACCACCAAAAAGGAGCAGTCCATGACCACGGCCGTTGCTACACATGAAGAAACCAGGCAGTTAGCTGACACCGCGGCAATTCGCCCGTTTAAGGTCCAAGTCCCGGAGACGGAACTCACCGAGTTGCGCAGCCGCATCAACAACACCAAGTGGCCGGACCGGGAAACGGTCACAGATACCAGCCAAGGCGTACAACTTGCGACGACTCAAGCACTCGCGCGCTATTGGGGCACCGAATACGATTGGCGCAAGTGCGAGGCAAGATTGAACGCTGTGCCGCAGTTCATCACCGAGATCGACGGACTGGACATTCATTTCATCCACGTCCGTTCGAAACATGAAAACGCGTTGCCGCTCATCGTCACGCACGGCTGGCCCGGCTCGATCGTCGAGCAGATGAAAATCATCGAACCGCTTACCAATCCAACGGCCCATGGCGGAAGCGCATCAGACGCCTTCGATGTGGTGATCCCGTCAATGCCTGGCTACGGATACTCAGGCAAACCGACCACCGCCGGGTGGGACGTTGACCACATCGCGCATGCCTGGGTCGTGCTGATGAAGCGCCTTGGATACACGAAGTTTGTGGCGCAAGGCGGAGATTGGGGTGCGCTCGTCACGGAGCACATGGGCGTGTTGGCGCCTCCGGAGTTGCTCGGCATTCATACCAATATGCCTGGCATCTTTCCGAACGACATTGACAAAGCGGCTTTCTCAGGGGCTCCGGCGCCGGCGGGTCTCTCAGCCGACGAGAAGGTTGCCTACGAACGTTTGCAGTTCGTATATCAAAAGGGGATCGCCTACGGGTTCCAGATGGGACTTCGACCCCAGACGCTGTACGGAATCGCGGATTCCCCGGTCGGTCTGGCGGGCTACTTCCTCGATCATGACGCGCGCAGTTACGAGATGATCTCTCGCGTTTTTGCGGGGGGATCCGAAGGCCTCACTCGCGACGACGTCCTCGACAATATCACGATCACTTGGCTGACGAACACGGGCATATCCGGCGCCCGTCTCTATTGGGAGAATTGGGGCAAGCTTGGCTATTTCAATGCCAAGGGCGTCTCCATCCCGGTTGCCGTGAGCGTCTTCCCTGACGAACTCTATCCAGCTCCGCGTAGCTGGGCAGAGCAGGCGTTTCCCAAACTGATTCACTACAATCGGCTCCCGAAAGGTGGTCACTTCGCGGCGTTTGAACAGCCGAAGCTGCTTTCAGAAGAGCTTCGCGCGGGCTTCAGATCTCTGCGGTCGTGATTGGGAAAGTCAGACTGCTTGATGTGGTCGTCGCGGAGGCGAGCCTCAGGTTCGCTTTGCAGCAGGAGAGTTCAGATGAGCGGGCTCTCCTGTCCTCGCTTCAATCAGATAGCGAAAGAAACAAATGCCCAACATCTCCACTATCAATCGCCGACGCTTTCTTAGTGCTCTCACAATGACCTTCGCCGCTGCCAAATTCGGAACAATCGGGTCTTACGGTTCACCGTGGTCGAACGAAGGCAATTTTCCTTCGCTGCATGGAGCCACCGGATGGCTGAATTCAAACCCACTGACCCCGGAGGATCTTCGCGGGAAAGTTGTGCTAGTCGATTTTTGGACCTACACCTGCGTCAATTGGCGGCGCACCCTCCCGTACGTTCGTGCTTGGGCCGAGAAATACGGGAGTCACGGCCTGGTGGTGATTGGAGTGCACACGCCTGAATTCTCTTTTGAGCAAAGAGTCGGCAACATTCGCTGGGCTTTGAAGGACATGCGGATTAGCTATCCGGTTGCCATCGACAGCGACTATGCGATATGGCGCGCCTTCAATAACCAGTATTGGCCGGCCTGTTACTTCATTGACGCCAAAGGCCACATTCGGCATCATCAATTCGGCGAGGGCGACTATGAGCAAAGCGAAGTAGTAATCCAACACCTGCTGGCCGAATCGGGACACAGCGGATTCGACACCACGCCGGTCTCTGTCGACCCCATCGGTGCCGAAGTTGCTGCCAACCTCGTAAGTTTACAGTCGCCTGAAACCTACGTCGGCTATGAACAAACCCACAACTTTGCATCCCAGCATGGAGCCGCATGGAACAAGCCTGACGCCTACGAAATCCCACCGCGATTGGAACTCAACTACTGGGCGCTGGCGGGCGACTGGACTGCTGGGAAAGAGGCCGTTCGGCTGAATCAGCCACACGGACGGATCGCGTACCGCTTTCACGCGCGGGATCTCAATCTTGTCATGGGTCCCGCGGAGCGAGGAACCTCCGTTCCCTTTCGCGTCCACATCGATGGTCAGCCGCCGACCGCTGCACATGGCGTAGACATCGACGGCCAGGGCAACGGCACTGTCGTCGCGCAACGGCTCTACCAACTCATCAGGCAAATCGGGGCAATCGCCGATCGCCATTTTGAGATCGAGTTCCTAGATTCGGGCGTAGAAGCTTTCGACTTTACGTTCGGCTGATCGACAATCGACAGCGGTCAACCCGCAAGTTTTATCTCAAAGGAGAAGAAAATGGACGACAACACCCTGGTCGATTCAAGCTTTTCAGCCATAATTGATGCACCTATTGAGGAGATTGATATTCCCACATGGTGCTTCAGCTTGCCCGAAGCGGAATACCAAGCCTGCTCCCCCGCACATTGCTCTGCTGGCGTGACTACTGCTCCAGATGGCCGACGTATGTCTATCAACGTCGAAGTATTGGGTGGAAGCCCAATGGTCCAGCACTATGTGGAAGAGATTAGTGAGCGCAACCATTTGCGACTTGTCTCAAGTTCGGATGTGTTTACGCCCACAGGACGAATCAAGGTGGGCGTGGTCTGGGATCTGAGCGTCAAAAAGATCGACGATCACTCCTGTGAATTCACGAATACAGTTCATAGTACTTCCACTCCGGAGCTGATGGAATTTCTTGCCAAACAGGGCATTCCGTGGGAGGTCTTCAAAGCAGCCCGCAAGCCGATCTCAGAGGCGCATAACAAGCAAGAAACGCCTCTATTCGCCAAGAGCATTGAGCGTCATGCCTGGTGCAAGCATGATTCCGCCGCTATCTCAAATGCGGCTGCAACTGTATAGGAGGATGGAGATGTTGAAGGAAATGGATCAGAAGAACGGAACACAACAAGCCGCATTTGAAACGATCTCCACGCATCAAGAGGGGGGCGTTCTGTTCGCGGAAATCGCGGCTCCGCCGATGAACCTTCTAGGGCCGGAGCTTGTCCGCGACCTGGTATCTCTCATTCGGCAAGCCGAGTCCGATGGCTCCATCCGTGTCCTCGTTTTCAAGAGTGCCGATCCGGACTATTTCGTCTCCCATGTCGATGTGACTCGAATTGCTGGATTCGGCGAATGGGCAATGCAATTAACCGGCGAACCTTCTATAGCCATGCTGTTTCGCTATCTGAGCGCAAGCCGCCTGGTTACGATTGCGCAGATCGAAGGTCGTGTTCGGGGTGTGGGAAGCGAGTTTGTCTTGGCGTGTGATATGCGCTTCGCCGCCCTGGAGTCGGCGATCTTCGGTCAACCGGAGGTAGGGTTTGGGCTGATTCCCGGCTCAGGTGCCGTCCAGCATCTAACTCGCCTCATAGGCCGGGGCCGGGCGCTCGAGGTGCTGTTGAGCGCAGAAGATTACGATGCGGAGATGGCGGAGCGTTACGGTTGGATCAATCGCGCGTTGCCGGCTGCCAGGCTTGGCGATTTCGTCAAATCGCTGGCTCGCCGGATAGACTGCTTTCCAGCCTTTGGCGTTGCCGCAATCAGGGAGAGGGTCAATGCGGTCGCGCTCGCACCGGCGGATGACTTCCGCCGTGATTCGAGTCTGTTCCTCGAATGTGTTCGCGAGCCTGAATCACAAAACCGGATCAAAGCCGCGATGAAACACGGCTTCCAGACCCGTGAAGCGGAAATGGATTTACCGAGCATGTTGGTTGACTTGCCGGACAACGCTTAACAACAACTGGGAAGTTGAGTGAGCGCAGGGGGAAGCATGGCAAACCTAGGTTTTGACAGAGACATCACTGCACTTCTCGTCATAGATCCATATAACGATTTCATCTCGGAGGGAGGGAAACTATGGGAACGCGTAAAAGCTGTTGCGGAAGCGAATCGTTGCGTTCCAAATATGCTTGAAGTGCTGACCGCGGCGCGAAAGGCCGAACTTCGCGTGTTCTATTCGCTGCACCATCGATATCGGCTGGGCGATTACGAGACATGGAAATACATTGCGCCCATCCAGAAGGCAGCATGGGGAAGAAAGACTTTCGAAAGCGGCACGTGGGGCGGCGAGATCCGTGATGGATTTCAACCTCTGCCGGGTGAGATTGTGGCCCAGGAGCATTGGTGTTCGAGCGGCTTCGCTAATACTGACCTGGATCTGCTTTTGAAGAAGCACGGCGTGCACAAACTAATAGTCATCGGGCTCATAGCGCACACTTGCGTGGAAGCAACAGTCCGATATGCTGCTGAACTCGGCTATGAGATCACCTTGGTAAAGGATGCGACGGCAGACTACTCGGAGGAAATGATGCATGCCGCTTTGGCAATCAATTTGCCGAATTATGCGAACGCGATTGTGAGCACGAGTGAGGTCCTCGATTCGATCTCATCCCTGTAAAAGACTTCGACGTAGACACCGAGGGCGCGCAACTGCGTGATTCAGCATGAACGCAAAGGAGAGAACAATCCGGCTTTTGGAAACACAGCCTGGACTGTCGGCGCCGGAAACGCGCGATAATGCCCGTCTCAGCATCTTGACGTGCGTCTAACTCGGAGTTCGTGTTCTCGCGCCTCATGCGCTTCAGGTGGACGTGCCAGCCGGCTGATAAGTTGGAACTATAGGGATCAGCTCGACGAAGTCATGCCTGAGCAACCGAAGGAGGGTCATGAAGCTCGTCTCTTTGAACTGCGGGTTGCCTCGGGAAGTCCGATGGCGCGGCCAAAGCGTGACCACATCGATATACAAAGAGCCTGTCCATGTCCGAGTTGCCCTGAGAACGCACAATCTCGACGGCGACCGGCAATCGGACCTCACCGTGCACGGTGGGATATACAAGGCCGTCTACTGCTACCCCATCGAGTATTACGGATATTGGCGTGCGGAACTGCCAGGCCATTCGTTCTCATACGGTTCTTTTGGCGAGAATTTCTCGATTGACGGATTAGTTCGGGAAGGCCTGGCCGAGGACTCAATCCATGTTGGCGACCGGTTTTCAGTCGGCTCTGCGGAGGTCGTAGTCACGCAACCGCGACTTCCATGCTACAAACTCGGAATTAGATTCGGGTCGGACGATATGGTCAGACGCTTCCTCACGAGCAGGCGGACAGGTTTTTACCTAGCCGTCACGCGGGAAGGCAAAGTTGGTGCAGGAGACGACTTGATCTTGCTCAGCCATGAGCCAGATTCTGTCGCCATTTCCGAGGTCACCCAATTGTACGTGGCGAAGGAATATGACCCCGAAGATGCTCGTCTGGCTCGACGCGCTATTGCAGCAAGAGCATTGCCCGACAGTTGGAGGACCTATTTTCAGGAAAAGCTCGATCGATTCAACGCGTAGGGCTGCAACGTGATATTCAAGTGGATTGACTTACAGTTTCTTGAGAGGGAAAGCTTTGGTCCTCTTCGCGAGATTCGCGGAAGTTTCCCAATCCAACTCCCACCAGGCGAAAGAGCTGGTCCGGGCCAAGGTCTATACGCTCCCGAAGGGAAAGTGCAATCGCTGCCAATTCCTCGCAGGATGTCGGAGGCACCGAAGGAGTGTAACTGCGGGTACGGATATTGAACTCCTTCGTCTTCAACTTCAACACTACCGTTCGTGCTATGCGAGACTCCCTGCGCGACGCCATCCAAACCTTCTCCGCAAGGCGCCGAATGAGGTCTCCAGTTTGGGAGAGCGGAATGTCCTGTTCGAAGGTGTCCTCGGCTGAAATGGATTTTGTCGGCCTGTCTGGGGTTACTGGGTTGTGGTCGATGCCACGGGCGAGTTCGTAGAGGCGGGTGCCATAGCGCCCAAACTGTACTTCGAGCGTACCCAACTCGAACGCCTGCAAATCTCCGACTGTCTGAATTCCAATCTGTTTCAGGCGAGCCTCGGTCACTTTGCCCACACCTGGAATGCGGCCCACCGGCAGCGGCGGCAGAAATGTATCAAGGTCCTTCGGTTGAATGACGAACAGTCCATCGGGCTTACGCCAGTCCGAAGCTATTTTGGCCAGGAACTTGTTCGGGGCGACGCCCGCCGATGCGGTTAGAGATAGCTCTTCACGAATCTGTCGCCGGATCGCTATCGCGACTTTTGTTGCGGTCGGCAGGCCGGTCTTGTTCTCTGTGACATCGAGGTAAGCTTCGTCGAGCGAAAGAGGTTCGATGATATCTGTATAGCGACTGCAAATTTCCCTGATCGCGCGAGACACAGTCTTGTAGCGGGTGAAGTCAGGAGGGACAAAGACGGCTTGAGGGCAAAGCCGCTCTGCGGTTACGGCCGGCATTGCCGAGCGTACTCCAAATTTCCGCGCCTCATACGAAGCCGCGCAGACAACGGATCGCTTCCCCTTCCAGGCAACAACCACGGGCTTACCGCGCAGTGACGGGTTATTCCGCTGCTCGACAGAAGCATAGAACGCGTCCATATCGACATGGACGATCTCGCGAAGTGCTGCGGATTGAGGCTCCAACAGCTCGCCGGGCATGGGGTTGATTATAAGCGAATATAGGGCGAAAATAGGAATGTATTCGGCGGAGGGGTAAATACGTGAAGCGCTCAGGGACAGCCGACCTTCCGCTCCATGGTGGCCACGTGCCCCCGTGGTTAGCCAGCCGGATGACCGAGCTTGGCACGGCCATCTCAGAGCACATTCTCTTGGAATGTGGCGCGAGTGAGTTCCTCACTCGGCTAAGCGATCCTTTCTGGTTCCAGGCGTTCGGTGCAGTCATGGGAATGGATTGGCATTCGTCCGGAATTACGACCTCCGTGATGGGAGCGTTGAAGCGCGGACTCAACCCGCGATTTGGCGAATTGGGATTGATGGTGTGCGGCGGTCGCGGCCGGCACTCGATTCGTACGCCGGATGAACTTCGATCCTTTGGCATAAAGACCGGTCTTGACGGAGACGCTCTGGCGCAAACCAGCAGGCTTACCGCTCGGATCGACAACAATGCTGTTGCGGACGGTTTTCAGCTTTATCTGCATTCATTCGTCATCACAATATCAGGCGAATGGGCGGTTGTTCAGCAGGGCATGAACTCTCAGGACCGCTCCGCACGGCGGTATCATTGGCACTCTGTAAGCGTGCGCGACTTCGTATCCGATCCGCACAATGCAATCGTAGGCAAGCCGCAGGGCGAGATTCTGAATCTCGTAGATTCGCGCGCAGCGAAGGCCCAGCAGGCGCTACTCGCTATCGCGAAGGAACCCATCCAATCTTCGCTCAATGACGCGCGTAAGTTGATGATGCCCGCCCATCACGATGTTCGTGCGAAGGATGTGGACCTGAAGCGCCTTGGAGCCGTGTTGGCGGTCGCGCATGAACAGGAACTTCGCGATTTCGCTTCATTGCTTTTACTCGAAGGCCTCGGGCCGCGAACTTTGCAGTCGCTCGCGCTGATCGCCGAGGTAGTCCACGGTGCACCGAGCCGGTTCACAGATCCTGCGCGTTTTTCTTTCGCGCACGGCGGTAAGGATGGACATCCGTTTCCTGTTCCGCTCAAAACCTACGACGAATCGTTGGCAGTGTTGCGACGTTCGCTGGAATCCGCCCGAGTCGGCCACCTGGAGAAGCTCCATGGCTTTGAGCGACTCGATCGTCTGACCCGGCGCGCGGAGCACGAGCAAGATCCTCTCGCCGACTTCGACGCCGCACTAAAGCATGAGTGGCAGATATCGCCTTCGGTCGGAGGAAGAACCGTCTTCGACGATCAGCGACGAACCAGGCGCAATCCTCATCCGCTCCAACGGTCGCTGTTTTGAATGTTTGCCGGACACTTATGGGAACAGTTTTGGAACAGCTATTGTGGCCTTTATGTACCGCGACTTCTTCCTGCCGACCTCTGCCCAGACCTCAGTGGGACGCAGCACATGAGAACTGCGCCTTCGGCTACTTCCACACTCCCAATTCACTGTCTTCATCGCAACTCAGCTGGACGAGTGGTTTGCCCTGTTGGCAACAACTGACACACAAATTCTGGTTCGGTTGGCCCGTGAGATGAAGCGGCCGCTGTCCTTCGCTAGTGTGGGGAACGGACTCGGACTGCGGCCACGAGATCGGGCGAAAGACGAACAGCCTGCGAGGCTCTGCCAGTGCGCAGAACAAGATCATTCAAGGACCGGCTTGCAACTTCAAGTCGCGCGCCTGGAATGATGCCGTGAACCTTGAGCTTCCTTAGTAAGGAAGCATCCCGATCCGAAACACTGTCTACGATGAATGTCCCTTCCCCTTGCATATCTGTTAGCGATACGGAATCCCGCCTGGACATTTTCCCATTTATAGCCGGAATGCAATGGCCGTGCGGATCGAGCTTCGGGTAGCCTAGCTTTGCGTCAATCCGTTCCTCGAACCGCTCCGAGATGAAATGTTCGAGGCGCTCTGCCTCCTCGTGAACCTCTTCGAGAGGGTAGTCCAGCACTTCGTAGAGGAATGTCTCGATGAGGCGATGATGGCGCAACACTTCAAGTGCCCGCCGTTTGCCTGCCGCTGATAGAAGAACTCCGCGATGTCTTTCATATTCCACATACGGCACTGGAGACGACGCCAGCTTTTGCAGCATATTGGTGACCGAAGCCGGCGCAACGTCAAGCCGCTCGGCCAGCGCAGTGCTCGATACCCGCCGTTCCTCGGGCCCGCCGAGGGCAAGAATCGCCTTTAGATAGTTGTCTACGGACTCTGTGTTGACGTTCCCCTGGCGGCTCGGCGGCATTGGATTGCATCTCCTCACTACTTGACACTGAAGCTATTTTAGGCGAACCTAATATTTTAGGTATGCCTAAATCTTGCGCGACCTAAAGAACTTTTCCATGATTCCCGATTGCGCGGTCACAACGGCGGCGCGCTTTCCAAGGGAATCTTCCCCAGCCCAGGAGGTCATCGTCTGTGCGAATCCGAAACGCAAGGAACCTTGCAATCTTGCTGATGTTAACCATAGTTAACGCGACGGGTTTATGGGCGCAAAGCGGAACAAGCAGTGGGCTCACTGGAACCGTCATCGACAAGACGGGAGCCGTCGTCTCCGATGCCACCGTGAAAGCTACTGAAGTGAGCACAGGAGCGGCTCGAAGCGCGAGAAGCGATGCCAACGGGCGCTTTCTATTCGCGCAGGTCAATCCGGGCATCTATCGAATGATTGTGCAGGCCGAGGGTTTTGGGACGGCGGAGTCACAACCTGCGGCCGTCGCCGTGGGTCAGACCATTGCGGTGAATTTCACTCTGTCGCCAGCGGCCGCTTCGCAGACGGTCGAAGTGACAGCGCAAACCGGACTGCTGAGCCTGGAGAATCCGAATACCTCAACGACACTGGAAGCGAAGGCCATCGAGAAGTTGCCTAATCCTGGGCAGGACCTCACATACATTGCGCAGTTCGCGCAGGGAGCGTTGATGAACACCGCGGGCTCTTCCAACGACGCCAAAGCCGCGGGCGGCTATGGCAATGTCGAGTTCAACGGGCTGCCTGCCACATCCAATGGCTACATCCTCGACGGATACGATACTAACGACCCATGGCTGGGACTGAATATCGGCCTCTCCACGAATCTTGTCGCAGGCCTCGACGCCGTCCAGGAAGCAACGGTCAATACCAACTCCTTCTCTGTCGATCAGGGGAGGTATGCCGTGGCACAAGTGAACTTCTTCACCAAGTCGGGCACCAACGCGTTTCACGGAGACGCGTATGAAATCTGGAATGGGTCGTTGTTCAACGCTGAGGACTATTTTCTTCATGCGAACGATACCGCGGATAGCATTGCGAAGAAGCCCAGGTCCACCGTAAACGAATTCGGCGTGAGCGTGGGCGGGCCGATTCTGCGGGATAGGTTGTTCTTCTTTGGACACTACGAAGGCATCCGCATTGCTCTGCCGCTCGTGTCGCAGATCACCTTGCCAACACCCGCCTATCAGCAATATGTATTGGGTGCGCTCGCAACGGGCGGAACGGACCCGGTCGCGAGCACAGCTCTTCCGGCTCAGCCTGCGGAGATTCCCTTCTACCAGAAGATGTTTTCCCTTCTGCCCGCATCGGGCGGCTCGCCGGTGCCGATTATCGGATGCCCGCTCGGCACAAATGGCGACGGCTGTGCAAGTCAGCGGCAGGCCTCGCTGAACAACAGTGACGGCGAAAACCTCATCGTGGTGAAGGTCGATCACACAATCAATGCCAAGAACAGCATCTGGTATCGCTTTCAGCAGGACACAGGGCTTCAGGCAGCGTACACCGATCCCATCAATTCTGTTTTCAACTCCTATTCGCCTCAGCCGCAGCGCACTCTCGTCGTGGGTTACACGCGTGTGTTCAGTCCTGCCCTGGTGAACCAGTTCAACCCCGGAGCCAGTTGGTACTCCAGCATTTTCGAGCCGAATAACTACGCCCAGGCGCTCGATGCGTTTCCAATTGAGCTTGCATCGGCCAGTGACAGCGTCCCGTTCACAACCATCGGTGGCAATAACAACACCTACCCGCAAGGTCGTAAGGTCACACAATGGCAGATCAACGACAACCTTACGTGGACGCATGGGAAGCACACCTGGAAGATCGGCATCAACACTCGACGTCTCGATGTAAGCAACTACGATCTCGGCGAAGGCACGGTGCCCACAGTGACCTTCAATGATCTTGCGCAGCTCACGTACGGCGCTGCATACTCCGCCAGTCAGAGCTTCCCGGTTTCGCTAAAAGAGAGGGTCTCGACGGGCAATCTCGAATACTACGCGATGGACACCTATAAGCCTGTCGCCAGGACTACGATCACCTACGGAATGCGCGTCACCTGGAATGCAAACGTCACCAGCAGAAAAGATCAATTTTCTCGCATGGCCAGCTCCTTCCTTGGCGCCTCCCATGACATCAATGAACCGCTGAATCAAGTTGTCCAGGGAAATGTCCACAGCTTGTTTCCGGCCACGCCGCTCTTCGTCTATCAGCCGCGAGTTTCGTTTGCCTATGAGTTGTTCCCCCGGCTGGCAGTGCATAGCGGATTCGGAGTTTTCAACGACATCATTCCCATGCAGATCACCGATCTTGCGGCCATGAACGCACCGAACGATCCGACATTCGTTGGCGGAATCGGCGGCCAGGTTGGCGGAATCGCTATCGCACCTGGTGTCCCTGGGAGTGCAGTCGACGCGGTGGTAAACGCGGACAATTCGTTCCAGACAATTTTTCGTTCCGGCGCCGCTCCCTGTGCGGGAATTCAGACAGGCGCACCGACATGTCCGCTGGCGGTCAGCCTCAACACGTTCCCGAGCGGAACACTTAAGACGCCGTACTACTATCAGTACAACTTTGGCATTGAGCAGCAGATCGGTCCTGGTGGAAGCCTGCGGGTTGACTTTGTCGGCACGCGCGGGCTCCACGAGCCGTTCCAGGTGCAGCTTAATGGCTACCAGACGGTTTGCGATGGATGTTTCACGCCGTTTCCGTACCAGAAGCCGCTCGATCAGCGCTTTGGGAATGTGAACGAATTCCGCACCGACGCCAATAGCAGTTACGCCGGCCTGCAGATCGCCTACACCCAGCAATGGCGAGGACTGACGCTACACGCCAACTACACGTTTAGTCACTGCATGGACGAGGTATCGAACGGCGGCCTGCTCGCGTTCTCCACGCAGGGATTGATGTCACCTTTGCCTGGAAAGCTCAACCGGCAATATGCCAGTTGCGATTACGACGTTCGCCATAACATCTCCGCGTATTGGTTGTACCGGGTGACGTACCACTCCAGTCATCCGTTCCTGCGTCAGCTCTTTGGAGAATGGTCGATCTCGGAGACTGCCATCCTCCACTCGGGTCTGCCCTTCAGTGTGCTCAGCCAGCCGTACATCGCAAATGGCAGCGGTGTCTTTCAGGCAAACGGGTCCAGCACCGTGCAATTCAACGCGCCAGCTTATGCGAACCGGGTTCCAGGCGTGCCTGTGTATCGAAAGCTTTATGTTAGCGGCGTGACCGTGGCGGGCAACAAACAGTGGCTCAACCCGGATGCATTTGTCTCGGTTGTCGATCCGACGACAGGAGCATGTGTGGGAGGCGATTCGCCGGCAAACTGCCAGTTCGGCAACTCCGGACGGAACTCCGTGCGCGGCCCGCACTACACGAACTCCGACCTTTACATCACCAAGACCTTCCCAATCAAAGAAGGAATCACGTTCCGAGTCGATGCTCAATTGTTCAATGCATTCAATCATTCCAACTTCGCTCTGCCCAGCGAGGTCGAAGCCGGTGTACCAGAAGTGTCGGTTCCAACCAGATTCGGAACACTGGAAAGCACGATCTCGCCTCCTACAGGGCTGTTGGGCGTCGGCCTGGGAGGCGATAGCTCTCCACGCATGATCGCGTTTCAGGGAAGGATTGAATTCTGAACTCCACCGTAGGCTGCTGCCACCGTTAAGGAGCGTCAGAGTCGGTCCGGACCCGGATCGGGGAACCGCACACTGAGAAATTGATCTCGCTGCCTCTATTTTGCTGAACTGGGGTGGATTTACAGTGGCCGGAGCATGCCGGCGATCAAACGCTCAAGGATTGGCGCTTTCAAAATCATGCGGTATAGTAAGTGGTAATTATGAGATGGGCTGCCAAAATGCGGACATCGAACCCGAACATCCGCATTTTGTTCGTTGTGCTCGTCGCGGCCCTTCTGCTCTTTGGCACCACGCTGGAGCTGACGCACGTCCATCCGGGCGGTGCGACACACGCGAATTGCGCCCTCTGCCAGAGCGCACATAACATAGTGCGGCCTTCGGCCGCGCCCTGCATTCGGCAAGTCTTCGTTGTATTTGCCCGCGTCGTCGTTCCTTTTGAGCGGCGATATCGCGAACACATCTTTTCGTTTTCGCATTGGAACAGACCCCCGCCTGATCAGACTGCCCTCGCCTAGAATATTTTCCGAATCTATGTAAAGTAGCCACCGGCTGCCATGAGTTGCATTTTCCCTTTGGGAGAAAAGCACTTGGCAGACCCGACCTCCTATATATCCATTCGGAAAATCCAGTAAGCAGTGATTCCCCAAAGGTCAGCGATCTTCAGGAGGCTTATCCATGCGCCCGTTTACGCGCAGCATTTTCTGTTTCCTATTTGTCCTTGCATTTTCAGCAGTGTTCTCGACACTGCACGCCCAATCGAACTCCGGCTCCATCAACGGTACCGTAACCGACCCGTCGGGAGCGGTGATTCCGGGGGCGACGGTTTCGATCCAAAATCCGGTCAGCGCCTATACGAGAAGTGCAACGACCGACAGTGCCGGGCATTTCCGCTTCTCGAACCTGCCGTTCAATCCCTACCACCTCACGGTCACAAAGGATGGTTTCGCCGCCTTCGTTGGAGACGCGGATGTAGATTCGATCATTCCCGTCGTCTCGAATGTCAAACTCAAGATTGGTACGGCATCGAACACTGTCACAGTGGAGGGCGGCGAGGATCTGATTGAAAACGATCCTACTGCGCATACTGACGTGGACCGTGGGTTGTTCGACAAGCTGCCTCTCGAAAGCGCGTCTTCTTCGCTCAGTTCACTGGTGACTCTGGCGTCGCCTGGAGTTGCCGCCGACTCAAACGGTCTCTTCCACGGATTGGGAGACCACGCATCGAATTCCTTTTCGGTGGATGGCCAGCCGATCACGGATCAGCAAAGCAAAGTCTTCTCCAATCAGCTACCGTCCAACGCTGTCCAGTCCCTGGAAGTGATCGACGGAGCGCCGCCGGCAGAATACGGAGGAAAGACCAGCCTGGTCATCAACGTAACGACCCGGTCCGGCCAGGGCCTGACTAAGCCCGTTGGCAATATCACAACTTCTTATGGGACGTTCGGATCGGCTACTGGATCAGTCGACCTGGGGTACGGTGGCCAGAACTGGGGCAACTTCTTTGAGCTGGACGGCCTGAACACCGGCCGGTTCCTCGACCCTCCCGAATTCAACGTCTTCCACGATAAGGGCAATGAACAAAACGTTTTTGACCGAGTGGATTATCAATTCTCGGCCGCCAACTCAATCCATACAAACTTGAATTACTCGCGCTCCTGGTTCCAGACGCCAAACACTTACGACAATCTCAACGTCTCCAATGTGTTGAGCGGGGGATCAGGCGCTAGTCCCGTCTTCGGCAGTGTTGGGAATACGGATCAGCGGTCCAAGATCGGCACATACGACATTGCGCCAACCTTTACGCACATTCTTGACAAGGACGCAGTCCTGAACCTGGGCGGGTACGTGCGACGGGACGGATACAACTACTATCCGAGTGGCAACCCGCTCGCAGATCTCGGTCCCATTCAGAGTGAGTCGGTCTCTCAACAACGTTCACTGCTGAATGCGGGCGTTCACGGAGAGCTGACGATCCAAAAGGGGATCAACAGCATCAAGGCTGGGACCGTATACCAGCACACGTTCTTGCGCGAGCACGACAATCTGGGCCTGATCAACGCGACATTCAATTCGCCTTGCGTCGATGCGAACGGGAATCCGCAGCCTGGATTCACCGACCCCGCGCAATGCGCGGCAGCTGGTCTTGTGTCGAACGATCCGTCGGTTGGCGGTAGCTTCAATTCCATTTTGCTGCCCTATGACCTTACCCGCGGAGGATCGCTTTATGCATACTTTGGCCATGCTGACATCAAAGAGTTGGCTCTGTACGTTCAGGACCAGATCAAGGCCGGAAACTGGGTCTTCAACCTCGGTATCCGCGGAGATCTCTACAACGGTCTGACCGTCACGCGTCAGCCAGAACCTCGCGTGGGTGCTGCGTACAGCATTAAGCAGACCAATACCGTTCTTCGAGTGTCCTATGCTCGAACGCTTGAGACTCCGTTCAACGAAAACTTAGTGCTCTCAAGCTCCGGATGCGGGAATGATGTTCTTGCTCCGCTGCTTGCTTGCACACCGGGGGTTTCCGGAACACTGCAGCCCGGCTTCCGCAATGAGTTCCATGCCGGCTTGCAGCAAGCCTTCGGTAAGAACTTCGTAATCAGCGGCGATTACATTTGGAAGTACACGCACAACGCATTCGATTTCAGCATCTTTGGCAACACACCTATCTTCTTTCCCATCGATTGGCATAACTCGAAGATTCCAGGCTATGCGATCCGCGCCGACCTGCCGAACTATCACCATCTGTCGGCGTTCGTCGTGATGTCCTCCGTTGCTGCCCGATTCTTCCCGCCGCAGAGCGCCGGCGCGGGCGCAACAGTGGGTCAAACCGGGCTCCCGTTCCGCATCGACCACGATGAGAAGTTCAACCAGACCACTCACCTTCAGTACCAGGTTCCGGGTCGGCTTGGTCCTTGGATTGGTTTCAACTGGCGATATGACAGCGGCCTGACGGCAGGATCGACGCCTTGCTACGGCATTACAGACCCCAACAGCTTGTGCGCGGGCACTTCAACTACTCTCAATGGACAACCCGCCATTGACTTAAGCGGGTTCACTGCCGACCAGGAGTTCGAGGCCGGGCTTGCGTGCAACGGAGTGAAGGCTACACCGTATGCAGCTCTGCCCACGCCCTGCCTCGCTACGCAACTCACTTCCAGCCTGCTCAGCATTCCTGCGCCCGGCACAGAGGATGACGACAGGAACCCACCTCGCGTCATGCAGCGCAACCTGTTCGATGCATCGATCGGGGAAGACAACCTCTTTCACGGTGAGAAGCGCAAATGGAGCCTGCGGCTCACCGCAGTCAATGTCGCCAATAAGTACGCCCTCTACAACTTCCTCTCGACATTTAGCGGAACCCACTATGTGACGCCGCGCGCTCTTACGGCTGAAGTGGGTTTCCACTTTTAACTGAGACCGACCTGTCACTTCCCAATGCAACCGGAGCAACAGATCTCTGCTGCCTCCGGTTGCGGGTTGAAGGGAGGCCCCGGTGTCGCGAGTCATTAACTTCGACAAAGGCAGCAAGAAGCGGCTCCGGCAAATCCGATGGAAGCATCACGAAGTCGTGAGTGCTGTCTTGCTTTTCCTCATATTGACAGCTCTCTGCCTCTGGTTCGCACTCCACGAGGCATCTCATCACCATTATTCCGACCCGCCCCGAGCCCACCAAGTAACGGAGGCGGAGTTCTGAGAACTTTTCCAAAGAGCAGTCATCATTGATGTGTGAGGAGAGTCCTGACTGCAGGACCTGGCGACAATCCACACCCTGGTTCGACTGGCCGGTGGAATCGCAGGCTCTAGCATGCACCTACTTTGAGTGGCTGCAACTGCAATCACGACAAAAGGTGTGGTTGATTCTGTGCGCAGCGATCATGAATCCGCTGCCAACCAAAGTGACGAAAACCTCCGCTCCGTGGGATGGCAGGCGATCTCCCCACCAGGCGCCGCCGAAGATGAAGCCCAAGCCGACGAGCATGAGCCACAGCACGCGAGACGGCCCGTGCATTCGGTAACCCTTCACCAGCGCAATGGCTCCGAGCGCGGCGATGACGATTGCAAGTGTGCGATGCGTTCTCTCTTCCGACGGAAGGAAGTGGGCCGAGACAGCCGAGAGGGAAAGCACCACGGGAGCGAAGAGGCAATGGATCACGCAAAGCGTCGATGTCCAGACGCCGATTTGGTCCACTGGAAACGAGAATTTCCGGTTTGGGTTACTCGATCCGGATGCCCCTGGGAGGAGTGATTCTGTCATATACCCATCCTATTAAGATTCAGCGCCACGGTTCCAGCAAATGATCTTTGAATTCGCGCGGCAACTCTAGTAGATGCCTGGCGTCCACGGAACGGGCTGCCCATTCCACGAGCGAGTGGTATTGATTGAGATCGGTGATGTTCCCCAGCCATTGCGATCCGTCTTCTGAATTGATCTCCACGACATTGGGAACGTCACACGGCCCTACGCACCCGCTAATGGTCAGCTGAAACCGCTTCAGCAGGCCGCGCTTTCGCCATTCATTCTTCAGCCACTCGGCAGGGACAGCGGGACGATCTTTGTGGGTTGCGCCGCAGCAGCAGCCCTGGCAAACGATCATCTGGCCGATCACGCGGCGCTTGGTTTCCAGCATGTGCCGTCCCCCGTCAAATGTTCCGAGTATAGTATAGGGGAGTATATTACATTCTGCGGAGGATAGTTTGTCGCACATTACGAAAAACAAGACGAAGACCCTTACACGTGTCCGGCGCATTAAAGGCCAGGTTGAAGCGATTGAACGGGCGCTTGAGGGAGAAGGCGAATGCGAGGAGATTCTGCAACTGGTCGCCTCATGCCGCGGGGCCCTCAACGGATTAATGGCGGAGTTGATCGAAGGCCACCTGCGGTTCCATGTGCTTGACCCGACCCAAAAAACACGCCCGGCACAGCTTGCCGCCGCGGACGATCTGATTGCCGTGGTCAAGCGATATTTCAACTGAAGTGTCAGGAGATACCATGACGGTCACCCACCAACACGAAACGTCCGCCACGCGCATGACGTTCACTCTGATGACCACCAGGAGTCGTCCCATGAACACAACGACCATGAACATGGTTTTGAAATTGCCGAAGGTCTCCGTGTAGTCTTCGTGGCGCTGGCAGCTGCGGCAGTCTGGTTCCACTTGTGGGAGCCGTTTCATCGGATCAGCTTAGTCGGATTGGCAGCGACACTGATCGGCGGTTACCCGATTTTCAAAGAGGCGTTTGAGAACATCATCGAGCGCCGCATGACGATGGAACTTTCGATGACCATTGCGCTCGTCTCCGCCTTGGCCATCGGCGAGTTCTTTACTGCGCTGGTCATCACCGCTTTTGTTCTGGCGGCAGAAATTCTGGAGGGGTTGACCGTCGGTCGCGGTCGACGCGCCATTCAGGACATGCTGGATTTCCTGCCCCAAATGGCCAGCGTGCTTCGGGACGGCCAGATTATCGATGTGTCCACGCAGACCATCCTTCCCGGCGAGACTGTTGTCATTCGTCCCGGCAGCAGAATTCCTGTTGATGGCCAAGTTGTAAGCGGTCACTCGTTTGTTGAAGAGGCTGCAATTACCGGTGAGCCGATGCCGAGCGAGAAGACCGCGGGCAAGGAAGTGTATGCAGGCACGATCAATCAGGCAGGCAGTCTCCAGGTCCGCGCTGACCGTCTCGGCAAGGAAACCACATTTGGCAAGATCATTGAAGCCGTGGAGAAGGCAGAGCGTTCGAGGGCGCCGATCCAGAAGATGGCTGACCGTCTGGCTGGATATTTGGTCTACTTCGCTCTCGGCGCCGCGGTCTTGACGTTCCTTCTCACCCACAATATCCGCTCCATAATCTCGGTCATTATTGTTGCTGGAGCCTGCGGCATCGCCGCCGGTACCCCGCTGGCCATCCTTGGCGCCATCGCACGAGCGGCTCGGCACGGCTCCATTATCAAGGGCGGAATCTACCTTGAGGCACTTGGGCAACTCAATACCGTCTTCCTCGACAAAACGGGGACTCTGACCTTCGGAACTCCGTTAGTCACAGAAGTCAACCCCGCGCCGGACGTGATCGAGAGTGCGCTTATTGAAGCGGCTGCCAGCGCTGAAAGTAGTTCGGAGCATCCGCTGGGTCGCGCTATCGTTCGCCTCGCGGAGCAGCGAAGCAATCCTGTCTCCCAACCAACTCTTTTCGAATATCGGATTGGACGGGGAGTGCTGGCCGAAGTGGGAGGCGAAGAAATTGTTGCCGGCAATCGCCCGCTCTTCGCGGAAATGGGGCTGACGCTGCCAGAGCGCGCAGCCGCTGAGGGCACGGAAGTATTTGTTGCACGCAGCGGAAGCTACATTGGAACAATCGTCGTCGCGGATCAGTTGCGGCCCGGCTCCGCTTCCGCTGTCAAGGCCCTTCAGGAGATGAAGATCGATGTCGTCTTGCTCACGGGAGATACCAGGCAGACTGCTAATGGCGTAGCCGGCCAACTCGGCATCCGCAATGTTCACGCCGAGCTTCTTCCTGAACAAAAAGCCGCGCAGATCGCAGAACAGGTTCGGGACGGGCGAGTGGTGGCCATGCTCGGCGATGGCATCAACGATGCACCCGCTCTGAGTGAAGCTACGGTTGGCCTGGCCATGGGTGCGGGAACCGATGTCGCCCGTGAAAGTGCGGATGTGGTGCTGATCGGCAACGATCTTATGAAATTTGTTGAAACCGTTCGCGTGGCCAGAAACTGCCGCAACATCATTCTGCAGAATTTCTACGGCACTCTGATCGTCGATACCATCGGCATCGGCCTAGCAGCGGCTGGCTATCTCAACCCGTTGCTGGCGGCGTTCATCCACGTTTCCTCCGGGTTGACTTTCATCCTGAATTCGACCCGCCTGCTCCCGCCTAGAGAATCGCAACATGTCTCGAACCGGGAGGAGATGCCCATTGCAGTCTAAGGGCCGCCTTTAATTCAGAGAGCGACTTCACGTTCTTCAATCTCAAATGTCCCATAATCGCCAAACCGCGTTTCCACTCTCCGTAGTTCCGGAAACGGGCATGGCCCTGCATGCAAGCCCCTGTTGCCTCAAGCGTGAGGCTGAGCATCAAAGGGATAGGGCGGTCGAGTTCATAGTGATGAAAATATTGATCTCCGGAGCGGGGATTGCAGGTCCGACGCTGGCCTATTGGCTGGTGCATCACGGATTTGAGCCCACCATCGTAGAAAGCGCGCCCCGCCTGCGCACAGGCGGCTATGTGATCGATTTCTGGGGTGCCGGCTTTGAGATTGCCGACCGCATGGACCTCTTGCCGGAGATTCGTAGCGAGGGGTACATGTTACGTGAGGTGAGCGTTGTAAACCGGGACGGAAAGAAGGTAGCCGGGTTCTCGGCGGAGGCATTTTTCCGGATGACGCACGGCCGCTATGTCAGCCTGCCGCGAGGCGAACTGGCCGCAACGATCTTCGCCACGATCAGTGGCAAGGTCGAAACCATATTCGACGACAGCGTGGACCGGATCGAGCAGACTGGACATGGCGTTCACGTTGGCTTCGCGAGCGGCAACACGCGGGAGTTCGATCTCGTGGCGAGGGCGGACGGGCTTCATTCGCGAGTCCGCGAGCTGGTCTTTGGACCGGAAAATCAGTTTGAAAAGTATCTAGGCTTTAAGGCCGCCGCCTTCGGAACCAAGAGCTATCGGCCACGCGACGAACTGACATACGTGATGTACACGCAGGTGGGCAAGCAAGTAGGACGGTTCGCAATGCGCGACGATCGCACCATGTTCCTGTTTACGTTTGCCGACGAATGTCCGAGAAGTCCCACCGGCATCCAGAGTCAGAAGGAGCTGGTGCGCAAGCACTTCGAAGCCAGCGGATGGGAATGCGCACAGATCCTGGCTGCGCTCGATGCGGCCGATGATTTCTACTTCGACCGCGTGAGCCAGATACGAATGGATCCGAGCCGGAGATTGTGGACGCGCGGGAGAGTGACGTTGATTGGCGATGCCGCTTCCTGCGTCTCACTGCTGGCTGGGCAAGGAACGGCGTTGGCCATGGTGGCAGCCTATATTCTCGCCGGTGAACTCAGCCGCTGCCGAGGCGATTATGCCGCGGCTTTCCGCCGTTATCAGGAACTGTTCGGGCCGTTCGTTGCGGCGAAGCAGAAGGCCGCTCTTCGATTCGCAGGCGCATTCGCGCCAAAATCGGAACTCTCGCTCTTGCTTCGCAATCAGCTTTTCAGGCTCATGACCATCCCCTGGATAGCCGACCTGGCTGTGGGGAGCGATCTCGCCGACCATATCGCTCTGCCGGCCTACGATCACGCCTCCGCGGATCGGGCTAAACTGGTATCGTGATGCCGCACCCGTCATGGAATGACAGTTACGCCTCCGGACAGTTGCCCTGGGATACCGGGCAACCAGAGCCTCTGCTTGTCGAGTTCGTCACCTCCAGCAGGGTCAAGCCATGTCCTGCACTCGAGATCGGCGCGGGTACCGGCACCAATGCAATTTGGATGGCGGAACGGGGTTTCGACGTGCTCGGAGTTGACGTCGCGCCGTTAGCCGTCGAATCGGCGCGCACCAAAATGGAAGGGCGCGGTCTAAGCTGCCGCTTTGCTGCATTGGATTTTCTTGCCGCGACTCCCCCGGACGGGCCGTTCCACTTCGTGTTCGACCGCGGTTGCTTTCACGTGTTCGATGAACCGGACGAAAGGCAGCGATTCGCTGCGCGAGTCGCCGCCATACTGGCGCCTGGCGGCTTGTGGCTGAGCATGATCGGCAGCACGGAAGGCCCGCCACGCGAGGTCGGTCCGCCGCGCCTCTTGGCAATCGAGATCACGCTCGCCATTGAGCCTGCGCTGGAGATCGTCGAATTGCGATCGGCGGAGTTTGCCGGTCACGGCGCAAAGGCATGGTTCTGCCTGTCGCGCCAGCGCATGGCGCCGGCGCAGCCTTCCATGCGGCGCGATTGAAAAAAGGTGGATACGGGGCCGCGGTTAAATGCGATTCTCTACTTTCGCGAGAAGCCGGGATAGACAAGTGCCGAACGGATCGTTTCGGCATCCTGGACAGACACGCCGCATTCTCTGACTGTGTCGTACCAAGTGCCAGCGACCTGTTCAGCCATATCCGTGATGATCTTTTTAGCGTCGTCGCGTTCAAGGAGAAAGCGGGCGTGCTGCGAAAGTATGTTTGCAGCATTGGCAAAGCGTCCCTGATCCCCGCACGCCATTGCGAGATCACGGCGATCCTGGCCGATCTGAGGCGCCGGTGTCAGATCGTAGGCGGGAGACAGGCACCACTTTCGATCAGGAGCGACGAGCGCATGATTTCTGGGATGATCATCGAGATTGGAGATCAGTGCGTTGAACACAATTCTGCGGAAGAGTTCGCGCGTGTCACGTTTCGGCTGATCGACGACGCGTCGCATCTCTTCGGCTAGCAGGATGTAGGACCATCGATCTCTGTTCGATACTGAGTCGTCTGCGCGAATCACGGTTAGGCCGCTGATCATTCGTGAGCGGGTATATCCCTCTCCTGCGCTGAATCGATCAAATCGCTTTACAAGCAAAACATCCTTACCGGCGACAGTCTCAATGCGGCTCTCCGCAGTTGTGATGCTGCATCGGCTAGCAAGCTGCAACATTGCATGTTCCACGCGTTCGCAGTTCCAGCGATCATCCGGGCGCCCAAACTTAGCAACCCAGAGTGCGCCCAGGTCCTCGATCACAGCCTTGGGGCGAGCGCCTCCCATCGACGTGCCCAATAGGAGAAGATCCTGCACCTGTGCAGCATTGGGGTCTGAAGGAAGCTCATCACGCACAAGTGCCTCAGCAGTTTCCTGAAGGCGAACGAGGTCAAGCGTCTGGTTGAATTTGCGACGGGGCGCGGGGGGTGCGACCTTCTCGCCGAAACTCAGCGCACCTGCGCGGTCATCCGGCGATTCGAGGAGATAGTCCAATTCCCCAAGTTTGGCTACCCCGGCATGTTTCTCGATGACGCGTCGGCCCCAGGAATCAGGGCCGGCGTCGCGAAGGGCGCCGAAGACTCCGTTCATGCGCACTGTCTCATATGTCTGATCGGACAGCTTGAGTTCGATCGGGTCGATCTCAACCGCGTTTGGGTTCGCCAGGTAGGAGCGACCGTAGACGAATCGTCCGAGAGCATCACCACTCGGTGTCTGTTCAAGAACGAATCGCCCGGCGGTTACGGCCTCGCGCGCGCCGGGCAGCGTGATGTAAACAAAGCATTCGGTCGAGCGACTAGAAGTCATTGTCGAGCCCTCTGCCTTTGCGCGCACGCACGCGGTCGCGACGGCTTGCCAGTGCGAGTCCCTGCTCATCTTTCAACGGGTTGGCAAGTTCCTCAAAGGCTCCGAGCAAATCGTAGAGCCAGAGGAGCGCGGTATAGACCGCTATCCCGGTGGAAGGTTTGCCGTGCTCGGCGTCGCTCACGGCGCGCGGCCCGGTGCCAATCTTTTCGGCAGCCTCATTGATCGTAAGGTGCCGGCGCAACCTGGCGATGCGAAGGTTTCCTCCGAGCCTCGTCAGGGCCTGTTCGACGGGGTAGGGCTGAGCTTCAAGCAAAGCATTGTTACGCATGTCTTTGCCTTCAAAAGCAGATTACGGCCTCTAGCGCGCTTTTAATAGCGTTTTCAGCCTACCAAGGAGCATATCACACAAGCTCATGCTTTAAAGGCTATTTATGCAATGTAAAATGCTTTTAAAAGCAGATTGTACCCAATATTACAAGAAGAAGAGACAGGAGTCAGGAGACCCTAACGTTTTCCGTGTTTGCCTTGTTGTGTTGGCG
>JBAWCO010000030.1:0-19517 GCA_049590315.1 Occallatibacter sp.
CCTTTTCCCCCGACCTCGACCCATTTTGAAAACGGCCTTCGATCCGACTTCCCGAACCCCTCAATCAGCTCCCGGATCCGGCTCCGACGCCGCAGCAGCTTCTCCACCAGAGCTTCCATCTCGCTCAAATCCCCGCCGTACCATTCCGGAGGAACCTCGTTCGCCGCCTCCCACACCGTATCCGCGGCCATCGTCTCCAGGCGCGTCAGCCACGGCTCGAACGACTCCCAACCGGAAATCTCTCGATATACATCATTCCGGTAGTAAACCCCCCGCAGCGGAGCATCTTCAAACCGCCACTCCCCGGCGTGGAAGCAATAACCATAGTCGATGAACACCGCCCGGTAGCGGCGCTCCCGCTGCTTGCGTGTAAATACCGCCTGCCGCCCGTTGGCATTTCCGGTCCACTTGTCCAGCGCCAAAATCCCGGCAAACTCCTCCAGGTTCTTCACCTCGGACAATTGCTCTTCGGGTAGGTAATCCACCACCTGTCCCGGCATCAACCCGCCCACAAACCGCGAGCCGAACTGCAGCCCCGCCTGGCATTTCACCCGAGTCCGTCCGAGGTCGATCTCCAGCTCCGGCGTGTTCTCCACCAGCCAGCTTGAAACCTCCACCAACCCCACTTCAGGCGCCGTCAGTCCCGCCGCCGCCGCAATCCGCGAAGCCAGAAATTCATTGGCCAGTACTCTCATGTGCTGCGGATTGTTCTGGAACTTCACCACGTACACGTGCCCGTCCGCACCCAGCATCAACTGGCCTTGCGCACCGCCCCGCATCCGCCGGATATGCTGCACCGCCAGAACCGCCAAGCCCGCTCCCTCACCTTTTCCGATTCTTTCTGAATTCTAAGCGCAACGCCCAAAATGATCAGCAGAGCAGCCGCTTCTTCTGTCATTTGGCTTTTAGCTGTCGGCTGTAAGCTGTCAGCTAATAGCTAATCGTTCCCAGCAACTCCGCCCTCGCCCCCAGCCCAATCGCCATCGCCATCACCCTGTCATCATGCGTGCCCACCCGGGCTCCCGAACCTCCATCCTTCTGTCGTACAAAGCTCCTGCATTCCACCAGCAGTTTCCTGCTTTGGAATAACCCTGGCGCCTCTACCAGCGCCGCACCCAACCTGCCCAACACCGCAGGCCTGCTCACCGAAGTCGTCAGCCACCCGGGCTGCCCTCCTTGCCGGTAAACGCGCCTGCATGTGCACGACGTCTCCAGGAACGCGAGCACCCCGCTCCCGTGATTGTTCCGCTCCACCACCAGCCATGCATCGTTATACTGCGACGCCAGCCTGGTCACCAGCTTCGCCAACTCCAGCCCGCCCACATGTCCGGCAAACTCCGCGCATTGCAGGCCTGTTTCCATCTCCAGCACCTGTGCCGCAGAGTAGTCTCCCTCGCTCCCGCCGCCCGCCGGATCTACAGCCACGAGGTACGCCTTCCCCTTGATCGGCGGCAGCCACACTTCCAATTCCCCATTCTCCCGCCGCTCCATCGGCTCCGTCATTTCTTTCAGCCGTTCCTCAATCGCGTCCAGCTCAAACACCGAATCCCCACTTGCTTTGAAGCAGCTCTCCTCGTCCTCGGCATATTCCTGTCGCGCCAGTCCCCGAAAGTTCATCCGAATCTGCCGCCGATAGGCAATCTGCTCCAGGTCCAATCGCTTGCGCGTCATCAGTTCGCGTTCTTCGTCGGTTAAGGTCGCCGCGTCCACAGCCGTCACCCGGTAGCGCCGTTCCATCCACCACGGAAAGAAATGCCGCACCATCCCCGTCTCACCCGCCTTCTGCCACTCTTCATGGAAGCATCCACCCACACCGTCCGGCGTCGACTCCATAATCAACTCTCCATCCGGCGCCAGCGACGCCCGCAGTCCCGCCAGCGTCTCCGCCGGATCGCCCGGCCACCGCGCCAGCTCTGAGCAGTGCAGGTTCTGCAGCGTCAATCCTCGCCCCGCGTTCCGGTCTCCTGCCGAAACAACCCTGTACTGCGCGTCGATCTCCGGAAACACAATCTGCCGCACGTTGGCCCGTGAAGTCCGCAGCGGCCCCTCGCGAAGTTCCTGCGGCAGCCAATCCAGAAACCGGTACACGATCCGGAAGATCTCCTCCGCCGCTCCCTGCGTGTGCGCCACCTCCAGCGTCAATGTTCCAGGGTGGGTTATGGTCCTCAGGAAAAACCGCGCCGCCGCCCACGTAGTCAGCCCCATCTGCCGCGCCTTCAGCACAATATTCCGCTGACCCCGCCGACGCTCGAACGCCCGTTGCGCCGCATTTGCTCTCAGCGGCACCGGCTTCCCCTCGCGCGTCCTCACCAGCAGCAGTTTTGCGGCAAGTTCCATCCCCACCGTCCGGCTCCCAAGAATCGCAGGTCTCTTGTCCAGCAATTCTCCAAACCGTTCCAGTTCCGCGCGGTCCAACTCCTCAAGCTCCGGTTCCCACCTCTGCGCCCCAATCTGAATAGTTCCTCCCATATCAGACACGCCCTTCCTGCCCGTTAAATCTCGACGGCACGGCCCGGTCGCATCGGTAGCATGAAAGTGATCACCATGCAATGCGCCGTTGCAACCAGGCAACTGCTTTCACTTGGCCGCTTGCTGGCCTTTGGTTACGGAATCACCTGCGCATATGCCGATGTGATGAAGCAGTTGTCGGTGCTCACTGAGTTCGTCATCCACAAGGTGACATAGAAGGTGTTGGCAGTGTTGATGGAGGCGGTCGCCGTATTCGCTGCAGTAGCGGCGTTGCCAAAGGTAACCATGTCGGAGTCGACCAACTGAGTGGATGCCGTCAGATTCTCCATCGTGGCGTCGAGCGACACTGAACGCGTTGCAGGTGCTGAAAGATAACCGCCGCCCAGGCCGCCGCCACTGGAGCCCGTTGTGCTGGTCCCAAGGTATGCGGAAAGCATACACGTCCCCGTATTCACATTGGATCCCGTGCAGATCGAACTCGGCGTATTACTCGTAGAGCCGCATGCGCCAGTTCGCACCGATACATGAAGCTGACTCGTCGCTCCCATGGTTCCGGCGGGGATTGCTATATACGCCACCGCGTTCTTGGTTGTTGACCCGGTGTTGTTCACTGGTGCAGCGTTTATCTTGTACGTGCTTGTGGCGCCGCCGGAGCCGTTAGCCGCCGAAGTTATACGCCCATCCGCTGCCACCGTGATGTTCGCAATCGTGTAACTGCCCGGTGTGACTGTCGTATTCGGAAGCGTCACTGTTGCGCCAGATGCGTTAAAGATCCCAGTCTTAGTCTCGTTCGCTGAGTTCGTCTCCGTCCCGGTGATCGTAGGACTGCTGATGGCGTTGGTGCCTCCGAAGGTATTCGCTCCGTTCGCTGTGATCGGACCACTGAAGGTGTGGCTGGCCGCGGTGTACGCAGCGGGCCCTGTCGAGGCGAAACCCATCGCGTTGGTGTTCGGCTTGAATGTGATCTGCATATTGCCCGAGTTGCCGTTCAGAAGAAACAAACTGTACTGGTAGTTGACATCCGCAGCCTGCTCGGCGGTCGCGTACATCGTTGTCCAAACACTGCTCGTCGGAGATTCGCCCCACCACTGCCCGTAGTTATAGGGACCGAGATAGTGAAGCATGTCCGGGGCCGTTAGATACCCGCCCAGGCCGGAGTACATGCTATCCGGATTTGCGTTCCGCAGACTGGTGAATGCGTTGGCGCTGGGGCCACCACCGCAGCAAATTCCCGCACCACTGAAACTAGCGGAAAAGGCAGACGAATAGGCCGCGTAGGGTGAATACTCCCAGATGCCGACGGTATGACCATTGACGTTCGCAGACGGATGATGGGTCTCCTCCACCAGGTTACCGTTAGCGAGATTCAGAACATTCGGCTCGACGGAAAAGTTGCCGTTGATCGATGGCGGCGTCGTGGTCTCATCCTGTGGATCAGTCACCTCGGCCATCGGCCAGAAGTTGGCTCCCACGTTATTTAAATACGCTGTTGCACTAGCAGCCGAATGTGCACCCGTCAACCCTGACATGGTGCAATTGAATGCAGTAGCACTCGTCCAGGTCAGATTTGTGCACCCGGTGTTGAAGGCCGGGTCAGACGCGCCTGCGAAGGCGAAGCTCGCAGTATTGTAATGCGTCGGCGAACCAAGCGCACCTGTTCCCGCGTAGGTTCCTGAAACAGTCGTCCCTGAGTTAGAAAGACCCGTGACGTTCATGTAGTTTCCCGTACCTATACTCTTGAAGGCCCCGGGCGCTTGCGTGGCAGTACCCGCCTGGTAGAAGACGGTCTGCACCACGCTTGAACTCGTGGAACCAGCCACATCAATCAAATAACGCAGTGGACTCCCGGTCCCGCCTGGATACTGGGTTAAAGCAGTGGCCTCCAGGCCATACCCGGCCATGCCGCCCTGGTAAACATACGATCCGGAAACATGCGCGCGACGCAACGGGATGGTGACAGATTGAATCCCGCCGAAAGGTGTGCCTACCACGGTCGGGATGGCGCAATCGTGATTCTGAGAGCTGAAACACATCAGATGCACGGTGTCGCAGGTACCGCTCGTCAGATTGACGTTGAACGTTTCGGACGTTGAAAACGGTGCGGTCGTAGCCAATGGCACGTTGACGTTTGCGACAAGCGTGCCCCAGCAATTCGAGACGGGGAGGGTGACACCACTGACAGTCACTGCCGTCAGGTTACCCAAGCCTGTCGCCGATCCCACAACCGTCCCGCTGTACGGCGCCGTACATGAAGGATAGGTGCAGTTTCCCAGGTTGATCAGATACCGCCCGGTGCCAATCGTTGAACCGTTGGCTATAGGAGTGGTCTTCAATGCGGTGCCCGTCGAACCTGTTGAGTTATAGGTCCCGACATAGGCGCCGATGTCTTCATTAATGTTCATCCCATGACCCTTGGTTCCCTCGTCCGACGCGGCGGTCCAGCCATTTTCCGTCGTCATATAGGTATATTGGGCCGCACTGTCTCCGATGCCATACTTGAATTGCTGCATCCCTAGGGTTTCAGCAATTCCCGCGCCGCTGATCCAGTGATTAATAGCCAACAACCCAGAACTCGTCCAACCGGCAATCGGCCCAACCGCATTGTTGCCAATGCTCCATCCGGGGGTGGTCTCATGCATTTGGATCGTGAAGCAACCCTGCTTGATCATTCCGCTGTAGTTGATTAAAGGTGGCTGGTCCCAAAGACACCATTGCAGATGGCCGGCGGCTGATCCGTCCCCAAAGACGCTGTAAGTCCCGTACTGAGGGTTGTGGTAGAAATCCACCAACTGGCCCCGTCGCTGGTCCTGATAGTGAAATGGATACGCGGGAAATGAGGCACTCGTCGGCTGCTCGGTGTTTCCATAACTCGGGTCGGCGATGACCGTTTGATTCGCTGCTCCGGCTGAAGCGTTGGCGATGCCGTTGTTCCCGCTTCCTGTCTGGCTCTGCGCGGCGTAAAGTCTACCGCCCAGGTTCGGCGTAGTAATCGCTTGTGCTACCGCCAGGTTCCCGGCCACGGTCAACGCGCCGGCTATCGCTTGTGCGGTAGGTGTTGTTGACGAAATGCCGCCCATGTTTGCCAATGCCGCCGCTCCCGTCGAGGCGCCCGTTCCGCCCGCCGACATAGGCACCGTATTCATCCCGGCGACTGCATTGCCGCTGGCGGTGTAATAAGCAATCTGTCCTGAGTTACCCGTGGTGACCGTGCCATTGCCGCTGCCCGATCCACAAGCCGTGCCAGTATTGGTGATATATCCCGAGTTATCGATCTGCAGGCAGTTATGACCAGTCCCCGCCGCAAGGCCCGGAAACTTGATCGCGTTAGTCCCCGTGAAACTCGCGTATAGGTTGCTGCTGCCTCCACCATAGATATTGAAACCGGTCCCAGCTCCACTCTCGTAGTTCACCCGCACCATGCCCGCCGAATTCGACGCATTAATGTACGTATCTCCACTATTGGTGCTCTGGTAAGCCTTGAAGCTATCCAGTCCACCCGTTGCCGAGTTAAGTTCCCAGTTATTGCTGGCGTCCTTTTCCATGTACCACTGGCTGTTGCCATTCCAGTCCTTGTAGATCAGCGACTCCTTCTGGCTCTGCGTCAATCCCGCCCACAGAATCGCGTCAATCTCTGCATCCACCTGGTTCTTTACCGACGGCGTCCCAGTCAGCGTCGACATTCCAGCCACTTGCAGTGTCCCGTTGAACTGCGCGTTTCCAGCCTTGTCGATCGTCGCGACCGTCGTCTCGCTCGCGCCGCCCGATCCAATAACAACTCCGCCGGTGCCCGAGTTAGTCGATCCGTTCAGAACCACGGCCCCCGTCCCCGCGGAATTCAACACAGTCTGATTGTTACTGCTCGACTGTCCGTTGTTATACTGCCCGATCGATAGCCTGTTTACGCCGTTCAGCAGATCCTGCACCTGGTAGAACTGTTCTCCGGCAGCCGCATCCGAGTAACCCTCCAACCAGCGATATCCATAATCCGTCTGTATCTCGTTCAATAGCCCGCGTTCGTTCCCCGTACCAGTTCCCAGCCTCAGGTGATTAGTGACCGTCGCGTCCTTCTGGCTCCCGTACCAATCGCCGTTCAAGCCGTTAAAGCTCCTATGAAACGTATCCAGAAAACTGTTGCGCGTCCCGTTGTCCGTTAACTGGCCCGTGAACATCGTCCCCCCGGTCATCCAGTTGTTATACAAACTCCCCGCGTCCGCAATTACCTGGCTGGTCGAGTTCTCGTTGCGCAATCCGACAATTGTATTGTTCTGCGCGTTAGCTCCCAGGTGCACCGCCGTCGCGCAGCCCTCCACGTCGCCACCGGTGAATGTGTTGCCATCCCCCTGCTGCAAATTGATTCCAATCGTCCCCGCAGTAGGATAACCACCGCTCGTCGGGCAATCGATGTGCAACCTCGTAAACGTGCTCGCATTCATCCAGTCCGTAGTCGCCGGATTCGCGGTCTGGTGTCCAACCGCATTCACTGCTGTCTGGAACCCGCTAAACTGATCGCCGTAGAAGCTTCCGCCCGTATAGTTACCGGTTCCGTCCAGCGTCATGCCTGTCTGATTCGAGTTACCCAGTAGATACAAACTCGCAATATCAAGTTCCTGTGTGCGATAAGCCACCAGCCCCTGTGCATTCGCGCTCGATGCGCCAGTAGTGTTGATCACCGCGTTGTCCATGTGGAAGCCATTCGTATCCGTCGTATACGTCGGATCTCCCACCTGCACCATCGCACCCGTTCCGGAATACAGGAACACCGTCCCGCCCTGGCTCCCGCTCGCCGTACTCGCTCCTCGCAAAGCGCAGCCGCGCAGCGCCACGTTTCTCGTCCCCGCCGTCACAATCACTTGGACCCCTGTCGAAATCGTCGCGCAAGGCAGCAGCACCGTCGCATTCGCGGTAGAAATCGTAACGTTCGATCCCATCGACAGCGACCCGGTGAAGTTACGCGCGTCGCATGTCCCGCCATAACTCGCACTTAGCGACCCAAGGCATGCTTGTAACTTCGCGCCAAAATCTGTACCGGGAAACTGGTCCACCTGGTACGCGCCGCCAATCTGCTTCGCCGTCAACGCTCCGGTGACCGTTCCGCCAGTAATCGGAAGCGCCGTGCTCACCTGCAAATCAACATAGCGCTTGTCCGCAGCCTGCAGAGCCTGTGTTGGGTCGTCATTCAAATTCAGCGGCCCCGTCATATTTCCGCCCGTCAGCGGAATTCCCATATTCGCCGCCGAATCAACATAATGCTTATCCGCAGCCTGTAATGGCTGAGTCGGATCGCCGTTCAAAAAAAGATTCCCGCTCAGAGTGCCGCCTGACGCCGTCAGCAAACTCCCCGTCAACTCCGCAATCGACTGGTCGACATACGACTTGCTCACCGTCTGCACAGCCTGCGCCGCCGGCATTAGTTGCGCCTGCACCTGTCCCAGGCTCGCCTGCGCCGCCGTCGGAACCACCCAGTACTGAGTGCTCGTCGTGCCGTCGCTCATCTGGTACACCGCCGTGTAAAACAACCCCGCCGGCGTCGCGCCCACATTCGGCGTCAGGCTCACGCTCACAAATCCATCCTGCGGAATCTTCACCATCGTGTGGCCCGCCACAATCGACTGCCCATTCGCGGTCGTAAACGCCGGCCAGCTCACGTTCAGTGTCCCTGAGCCAACTTGCCCGTTCGCTAGGTACACCGTTCCCTGAACCGTCGTAGTGCTGATCGCCTGTGCGTTGGCCAAACCCGCCATCGCCACCAGGCTCAGCCCCAACGCCAGTTGCAGTTCATGTCCCAGCCATGTGCCGGCGCCCAACCACTTTTCAATCGTGAGCTTCATTCGCATCTCTACCTTCTCCTCGAAGACCGCCGCGGCCCATCCATTACTCCTGCGCCACTTCCTCGCCAAGTTCACTTCCGTCTCTCACTTCACTGCCCAACCACATTCCTGCCATCCGGCCCCGCGCCGTTTGCATTGGCCTGCCAAAGCAAGCAGGTGCAATCCGGCCATCATTTTGAATGTTCCGCATAGTGCTCTTTTATCCGGTTTGATGCGTATTCCAGAGGTCCCGCAAACCGTCAGACTTCGCGCAGATGGCCCGAACAAAATAGGGAAAGCCTAATTCGCTTTCCCCATTCTTGCCATCATTTCGGTATGAATGCTCTAAGCCTACCGGAACACATATCAATTCTCTGCAACCACTCAGCCTAGCTTTCCAGCATAGTTGTCAATAACTTAACCTCCCCGCACCGCCTACATTCTTTGACATGACCGCATACCGTTGCTGATCAATGAAGAAATTGACCGTTGGAGACATGGCCGCCAGCCACGCTTTTCTTCCCTGCTCGCCAGTCTCCAGCAACTGATCACTGATAACTGACAACTGAAAACTGCTCGTTGCGCTACCATTAACCGGTGACATCCCCACCCACCCACGATCCCATTCTGCTCGTCCACGGCGGCGCCTGGGCCATCCCCCCCGACGCAGCCGCCGCCCACGAGTCCGGTGTCCGCGACGCCCTTGAGACCGGCTACAAGGTCCTCGCCCTCGGCGGTTCAGCCATCGACGCCGTTGAAGCCGCCGTCACCGTCCTTGAAGACGACCCCACCTTCGACGCCGGCCGCGGCAGCTTCCTCACCTCTGACGGTCGAGTCCAGCTTGACGCCCTGCTCATGGATGGAGGCCGCATGAAAGCAGGCGGCGTAGCCTGTGTCGAGCGCCTACGCAACCCCATCCAGGCCGCCCGTCTCGTCCTCGAAAAAAGCCCCCATGTCTACTTCGTCGGCCCCGGCGCAGAGCACTTCGCCGCCGCCCACGGCATGGTCCTCATCGATAACGCCGACCTCGTCCTCCCACGCGAGCTAGAGCGCCTCGCCCAAGCCCAGGCTCGCCAATCCGCAGGACTGGCAGACGAAACTTTCTCCGGCCAAATCCTCCAGGACGACAAAGACCCAGCAACTGCCTTCACCGCCAGCTTCGATTCCCCCCAATCCGCCCCTGCGGCAGAGCCGTCCGCAGAATCCGACCCCGGCCAGCATTGGTGGCAGAAGAAGTCTTCTCAGCCCAATTGGGATAGCCACGACACCGTAGGCGCAGTAGCCCTCGATGGCCACGGCAATCTCGCCGCCGCAACCTCCACCGGAGGCACCCTCAACAAGACTCCCGGCCGTGTCGGCGACTCGTCTCTCATCGGTTGCGGCTGTTACGCCGACAATCTGGCCGCCGCCGTCTCTCTAACCGGCTGGGGCGAACCCATCATGAAGCTGGTCTTGGGCAAGTGGGCCACTGACCGCGTAGCCGCCGGCTCCGCCCCAGAAATCGCCGCTCGCGAAGCCATCTCGTATCTATATAACCGTCTGGGCGGCCACGGCGGCATCATCTTACTAGGCCCCGACGGCCGCTTCGGCCTGGCCCACAACACCCCCGCCATGGCCTGGGGTCTGGCAACCCCCTCTGGCCTACAAACCGGCCTCGCAGTCTAGCCGAATATCGTTCGCTCTTGCGGGGTTCATAACCAACTGCACTGCATCACGCCCTAAGCATGTGACAAGGAGAAAAGACATGCGGATGATCATCGCCGTATTTCTGGTCAGCCTCGGTCTGACCCAAATTGGATTCGGTCAAGTCACCGCCACGGAGTGCGGACCCGTCAAACTATCACTAATTTCTTCTCACAACCCAACTCAGTTCCGCATCGAGTTGCACAACCCCGGAAGGAGCTCTCTCTTGCTCAACATGGGTATTAATTCTCAGAATGATCAATATATAACTGAAATTCGCTACGTGCTTACGATGCCCGATGGCAAAGTGGCCCAACTGAATTGGGTTCACGAGGGCGCCATCATCGGTGTGCTCGGCTATGTAATCATGCCCCTTCCACCCGGGACTACATTCTCTTTCCCTATTGACCTTGAGGAGGATTTCTTCTCATTGAAATTAGAGGAAGGCGCACTTCTGCATCTTTCCCCTGGACGTTACAGCCTGCAAGCTCTATACACCGGAAAGACAATCCCAAATTCGAAGACCTATCTTGACACAAAAAATTCATGTGCTTCTCTCATCTGGACGGGCGAGGCGACTTCCGCTCCAGTCATCTTCACGGTCCCACAAATCGGCGGGGATAAGCATTAGCGCTGAGATCGTGCCGCCCCTGCCATAATCTCAATATGCTCGTCCTGGCCTCCGCATCCCCTCGCCGCCGCGAACTCCTCACCCAGGCCGGCTTCATCTTCCAGGTCCATCCCGCCAACATCCCAGAAGACCCTCACCCCAACGAAGACCCCATAGCCTACGTCACAAGACTAGCCCGCGAAAAAGCCCAAGCTGTCTTCAACCAACTCACAACCGAGGGTGCCCCCGGTCCCTCGCACTTGGGGACCGGGGAAGGCAGGAACCTCGACCCACAATCCCTAACCGTCCTCGGCGCAGACACCACCGTCGTCCTCGACGGCCTCAGCCTCGCCAACTCCGCCGAAGAAGTCTCTGCGAGCATCCCGCGAGCGTCTGCCCCACCGCAGGTGGTCCTTGGCAAACCGGAAAACCCAACCGACGCCGCCCGCATGCTTCGTCTCCTCTCCGGCCGCACCCACCGTGTCATCACCGGTGTAGCCGTAGTCACCGCCACCCATACCGAGGTAGCCGCCGAAGTCACCGGCGTCCAATTCCTGACCCTCTCCAACGAAGAAATCGCCGCCTACATAGCCACCGGCGAGCCCATGGACAAAGCCGGTGCCTACGCCATCCAGGGCCGCGCCGCCCGCTGGATCCCCCGCATCCAGGGCGACTACTTCAACGTAGTCGGCCTCCCCATCTCGCTAGTCTCCACCCTCCTAGAATCCCTCTGACGAGACGACAAGCTAACTCCGCTACTCCGCCTTAACCTCCTGCTTCCCGCCGTCGTACTTAACCTCTGCCTCCGCCTTATCCGTCTCCCCAATTCCCACGCCATGCCCGCTCCCTACGACAACCACGCGGAAGGTCCGTTCCTTCAACATCCCTGGAAAGCTCCCCTCCCGCGCCCCAATTGTCAGCGTCTTAGCCCCATCATCCCAATGCAGCCCGATCGTCGCATGCGCACCCTTCTGATACGCATACCCGTCGTTCTCGTCCTCATACAAAGTGAAGTCCCCATCCGCCCCTGGATAAACCCGCAGCTCAATCGGGTCCGCCGGCTTCTCGGTGCTCCACTCCATCGGTGGCCCCATCGGCACAATCGATCCCGCCCTTACAAACAGCGGCAATTTATCCAGCAGCGCATCCGCCTGCATCCGCTTTCCGCCATCTGCTTTCTCGCCAGTCCAAAAGTCGTACCACGTCGCCTGCGGTAGATAGACGGTCCGTGAAGTAGCACCCTGCGTAGTCACTGGAGCCACCAAAATCGCCGGTCCAAACAGATACTCGTCGCCAGTGTTCTGCGCCTCCACATCCTCCCGCCAATCCATCACCAGCGGCCGCATCAGCGTTCCATGTTTGCTCGTCACCTGCCACGCATCGGAGTAGATATACGGCATGAGTCTGTATCTCAGCGTGTCATAGTCGACTAAGATCTTCTGCGCATCCGACCCATAACTCCATAACTCGTTCTCGCTCGGATTCCGCGTCCCATGCACCCTGAAAATCGGCGAAAACGTTCCGAACTGGAACCACCTTACAAATAACTCGCGAAACTTAGGATCCTCCAGGTTCCCGCCTGAAATAAACCCGCCAATATCCGTAGTCCAATACGGCATCCCGCTGATCGAATAATTCAGCCCCGCCGGAATTTGCCGCGCAAATGTCACCCAGTCGCTCAGCACATCGCCCGACCACGCCGTAACCCCATACCGCTGCGCTCCCGCATACGCACTCCGCGAAAGAATGAACACCCGCTTGTCTTTTGAAGCCGCCTGCTGTCCCTCGCTCACGCCTTCCGTGTGAAACAGCGGATACACATTCGCATACCGAGCGCCCGATCCCACAAACATTTTGTTGGTCGTCAGAATGTTGTCTTGCCGCGCCTCGGTCTCCGGCTCATCGGTGTCCAGCCACCAGGCATCCACGCCCTTCTGAAACAGCGCCGAGTTCGCATTCGCCCAATACTCTTTCCGCGCCGCCGGGTTCGACGCGTCATACAGCGCCTGCCCCACTGGGTGAAAACTCGGCTGCACCGTCTTCGCAATAAACCAGCCCTTCTTCTCGAACTCGGTATAAGTCGGGCTGCCCGGCCTGAAGTAAGGCCAGATCGAAACCATCAGATGAAAGTGTTCCTTGTGCAGCGTATCGATCATCCCCTGCGGGTCAGGATAGTTCGGGTTCCACCGCATCTCCCCCATCGTCACCCACCAGAACCAGTCCTGCACAATGTTGTCCACCGGGATATGCAGCGCCCTGTACCGCGATGCCACCCCTTCCAACTCCACCTGCGATTCGTACTTGTTCTTGCATTGCCAGAACCCGTAAGCCCACCGCCCAAACAGCGGAACCTCGCCCGTCAGCTCGCGATACCGCCCGATAATCGCATCGGCCTCCGGCCCATAGATAAAGTAGTAGTCAATCCGGTCCGCAACCTCCGCGCTCATATACAACCCATGAACAAACCGGTTGTTCACCACGCTGCGCGACGGGTTATTCCAGAAAATCCCATATCCATTCGTCGAAATCAGCAGCGGCACCGCAATATTCGTGTTCTCCTGCGACAAGTCCACCGTCTCGCCGCGATAGTTCCACACCCCTGCCTGGTGCTGCCCCAACCCATAGAACCCCTCATGCGACCCATAAATCGGAAACGACACCTCCGCATGAAATGTCTTCTCTCCGTTTACCTCCACCGGCCGCAAACTCCGATAGCCATCCGTCGTCAGCATCTTCCATTTCATCGCCGGAGCTTGCGATCCTGGCCCAGTCGCGGTAGTCCCACCCGCAACCGGCGCGTCGCTCACCACGTAATGAATCGCTCCGCTCTCCCGCTCGATCACCGCTTTCAACTTCGCCGTCGAAAGCGTAATCGTCTTATCCGTCGAGCTCACCTCGAACGCCGCCGCCGGCCATTCCTTCTTCACCACCACATCGTCCGAAGGCCGAATCGTGCCAGAGCCAGTGAGAGGTGAGTAAGTGACGTGCAACACATCATCGGCGTCTACTTCCAGCCGCAGCACGCCGTCCTTCTGCTTCACCTCCAACGCCTTCGCTGTTTTTTCAAAACTCACCACCGGGTTCGGCGTATTCCACTGCGCCACTGCTCGCGGCACTGCAATCCCCGCAACTACTCCTACCGAAGCCGCCAAAAGAAGAAAACGCCTCATCTTCAAAATCTCCCTCAATCGCTTTATCAGCCCGAACCAGTCTACGCCAGCCCCAACCTTTGTCCGTCATCCCTCCAACCTTAGTAACCAAAAACAAATTTCCGCTGAGGCACTTTCGCGATACACTTCCCCTTACCCCCGGAAACAAAAACCATGCAGACTCACGCCTTCATGCGCTCTACTCTCCTGCTCCTCGTCCTCGCGGCCCCAACCCTCGTCCAGGCCCAGTTCCAGCAACCCACCGATGAAGAACTCAAAATGACCGCCGACCCCAAGGCCCCCGGCGCTGCCGCCGTCTATCTCAACCGCGAAGAAAAAACCGATGACAACGTCCACTACCACAGCATCTACGTTCGCATCAAAGTGCTAACGGAGAAGGGCCGGGAGCTGGCCACCGTTTCCATTCCATACCAGCCTGGAGACTACAAAGTAGCCGCCATCCAGGGCCGGACAATTCACCACGATGGAACCATAATTCCGCTCAAAGCCAAACCCAGCGATATGCTGGATCTGAAAACCAGCACCCATCAATACAATCAGATGGTCTTTACCCTTCCCAGTGTTGAAGTGGGGAGTATCCTCGAATACTATTTGCAACTCCGCTACAGCGAAGACGTTGTTTCCTCCCCGAGATGGGATATTCAGCAGCCCTATTTCGTCCACAAAGCTCACTATTTTTTCAGCCCGGGTTTCTTGAGCGGGCAGCTTATCACCAATAACAGGGGCCAGGTTGCCGAAGAATTGATGTATCAAAGCCGGTTCGGCCCCGCCTCCAGCCAGCAGGTAACTCGCGACACGATGGGGCGCTATTCCCTTGATCTCACCGACATCCCGCCGCTCCCTGACGAAGAATGGATGCCACCGCTCAATACCCTCAATTGGAACGTCGTCTTTTACTACACCACTGTTAACTCCGGCGAACAGTTTTGGAACGTTGAGGGCAAGCACTGGGCGAAGTTCGCCGATTCCTTCATCAATCCCTCCGGCACGCTGAAGACTGCCGTCGCACAGATCGTCTCTCCCGGTGACTCCGAAGAACAAGTCGCGCGCAGGATCTACGCGGCTGTCATGAAGCTCGACAACACCGATTTCACGCGCAAAAAGTCACAGACCGAACTCAAAGCCCAGAAGGTCAAAGCAGTCAAAGACGCGACCGGCGTCTGGAAGCAGCAGAGCGGATCGGGCGACGAGATAGCTTTGCTTTACGTCGCTCTGGCTCGTGCCGCAGGCCTGAAGGCATGGCCCATGCAGGTGGTTGATCGGGATCGCGCCATCTTCGAGAGCACATTTCTCAGCATGAGCCAGTTTGACGACTACATCGCAATCGTCCAGATCGACGCCAAGGATGTCTTCCTGGACCCCGGGCAGAAGATGTGTCCCTTCGGCGACCTGCATTGGAAGCACCAGCTCGCTAAAGGGCTCCGCCTTTCTGACAACGGAACCACCATTGCCTCCACCTCTGCAGCACCGCCCAAGCTCGCAGTCGTTCAACGCGTCGCCGACCTCACGCTTGACGAGGGCAGCAATGTGAAAGGTACCGTTCGCTTCGTAATGACGGGCCCGGAGGCGCTGCACTGGCGTCAACTGTCAATCGAAAATGACGAGAACCAAGTCAGGAAGCTCTTCAACGAATCCTTGCGCGACGACCTGCCCGAAGGAGTGCAAGCCGATTTCGATCACTTCCTCGCATACACCGACTACGAGTCGAACCTCATTGGCATTGCGAACATCTCCGGCAAGATCGGGTCGTCCACCAACGCGCGTCTCATTCTTCCTGGACTCTTCTTTGAGTCCAGAGCGAAGCATCCTTTTGTTGGAGAGGAAACTCGCACGGTCCAAGTCGATCTCCACTTCGCCGAGATGGAGCAGGACGAAATCACTTACCGTCTACCTCCCGGCTTCGAAGTAGAGAGCATGCCACGCTCTTCCGATATTCCGTGGGCCGATCGCATCTCGCTGAAGATCGGCTCATCCACACAAAACGGAATCGTCAATGTGGATCGCACGTTTGTTCGCAATTTCGCCCTCCTCGATCCAGTGGAATACAACAATCTGCGCTATATGTACACGAGGATGGCAGCAGCCGATCAAGAGCAACTCGTTCTAACCCGCACCTCAGCGGCAAAAGGAAACGAATGATGAGAATTCCTTCCATCGTGCGTACAGCACTGCTCGTCCTGGCTATCTCTGCCCCGGCCCTCGTCCAGGCTCAGTTCCAGCAACCCACCAATGAAGAGCTCAAGATGACCGCCGACCCCAAGGCTCCCGGCGCTGCCGCCGTCTTTCTCTACATCGAAGAAGTCACCGATGATCCCCTCCACTACCACAGCTTTTACGCGCGAATCAAAGTCCTTCAGGAGAAAGGCAAGGAACTCGCCACCGTTGAAGTCCCTTACCTCTCCGGCAATCAGAAAATCTCAGATATAAAGGCCCGCACCATTCATGCCGACGGAACCATCGTCCCCCTTGAAGGCAAGCCGGAAGATCTGATGATCTCCAAGGAGAAGGACAAGCAGTTCGGGCGCAAGGTCTTTACCCTCCCAAGCGTCGAAATCGGCAGTATCCTCGAATATCGCTATCAGGTTCGTTACGACGACAACCACTACTCTTCTCCTTTCTGGGAGATCCAGCAGCCGTACTTCGTCCACAAAGCGCACTATGGTTTCACGCCCTTCAAAGCATTCATGCACGGAGAGCAAAACCAGACAAGCTCCTATCTCACTGACGAACATGGGAACGCTGTCAACTCCCTCATCTGGTGGCCCCAGCTCCCATCCGGCGTTGAGCTCAAGACCGATTCACTCGGGCGTTTCACTCTCGATCTCACTGACATTCCCTCCATCCCTCAGGAAGAGTGGATGCCGCCCATCGGCAGTCTTCTTTACCACGTGCTCTTCTATTACAAGAGCGCCTTCAACACCCAGGACTTCTGGATCTCCGAAGCCAAACGATGGTCAAAGGATGTGGACCACTTTGCGGAACCCTCCAGACCAATCCGCGACGCTGTCGGCACACTGGTAGCCCCCGCCGACAGCGATCTCGATAAGGCCAAAAAGCTCTACACCGCCGTCCAGGGTCTCGATAACACCAACTTCTCCCGCAAGAAAGGCCAGGCCGAACTCAAGCAACTCGGCTTGCACGCTGCCAAGCGCGCAGAGGATACCTGGTCTCAAAAAAGCGGCTCCAAAGAGGACGTCGCCCTGCTCTACCTGGCCATGCTCCGCGCAGCCGGCCTCAAAGCCTACGACATGAAAGTCGTCAATCGCGACCAGGGAATCTTCGCTCCTGGCTATCTCAACTTCGACCAGTTTGACGACGACATCATCATCCTCAACATCGGTGGAAAAGAAATCATGCTCGATCCCGGCGAGAAAATGTGCCCCTTCCAGACCGTCCATTGGCGTCATTCTGGCGCCACCGGCGTCAGTCAGGGTGCCGGAGCCCCCACCGTCAGCACCTCCCCGCAGCAGCCCTACACGGCCAACGCTCTTACACGCATCGGCGATCTCACGGTCGACGATCATGGCACAATCTCCGGCCAGATTCGCATCTTGATGTCAGGCCAGGATGCCCTCCGCTGGCGGCAGGCTGCCCTCGAAAACGACCTCGATGAGGTCAAAAAGCGCTTTGACCGCTGGATCGACACTATGGTTCCCGACGGCGTTCAGGCGCACATCGACCATTTCCTCGCCCTCGACGATCCTAATGTGAACCTAATGGCCGTCGTCAAAGCGGATGGCACCCTCGGAACAGCCACTTCAAAGCGCCTATTGCTCCCCGGCTTCTTCTTTGAATCCCGTGGCAACCATCCCTTCGTCGATCAGGAGAAGCGCCTTGAGCCCGTCGACATGCAATACGCGGAACAGGTCACCGATCAGATCACCTACCACGTCCCGCCCAGTCTCTCAGTTGAAGGCGCGCCGCAGGACACCAACGTTCCCTGGCAAAACCACGCCGTGCTCATCACCAAATCGGTCGCCGTTCCCGGGCAGATCACCATCGCCCACCAGCTCTCCCGCGCCTTCGCCGTCCTCAAGCCCGACGAATACCAGAACCTCCGCAGCTTCTACCAAAAAGTCGCCGCCGCCGATCAGCAGCAGCTCGTACTCACCGCCTCTTCCGTATCAAAAGGCAATTAAGATGATCGCCTCACTCCAGCTCATGCACGAAGTAGCCAACAGCGGCATCCGGCGCTCACATTTCTGTCTGCCTTGCGCGTTTCTCTTTATCGCAATCGCGACCCCGGCCGTCGTTTCCGCGCAGTTCCAGCAATCCACTCCGGAAGAACTAAAAATGACCGCCGACCCCAAAGCTCCCGGGGCCTCTGCAGTCTACCTGAATGTCACCGAGATCGCCGACAACGGCATCGGCTTTCACAGCCTTTACGTGCGCATCAAGATTTTGGCAGAGAAGGGCGAAAGCCTCGCCACCGTTGAAATGCCCTACGAAAAGGATTATGACGGGTACGTCTATGAAGTGGCGGCAATCCAAGGCAGGACCATCCATCCGGATGGAACCATTGTGCCGCTCAAAGGCAAGCCGGCCGACCTTCTAATTGCGAAAGTAGGCACGGACAAAACCGCACGCAAGGTGTTCACCCTGCCTGATGTCACCGTCGGCAGCATCATCGAGTATTACTACCAGCTGCGCTACCGCGATGTTTGGGACTATCCCCCCGTGTGGCATATTCAGCGTGACTACTTTGTTCGCAAAGCTCACTACATGTTCAACAGCAACACTGACTACAACGTTGGCTTGTGGACTGTACTTCCGACGGGCATCAAAGTAACCCCCGATGCCCTGAACCGTTACTCGCTCGACATCGAAGACATTCCCGCCGCTCCCAACGAGGACTGGATGCCGCCGATCGAAAACTCCCTCTACCACGTGCAGTTCTATATCCGCGAATCCAATGACCCTGTTGTCTACTGGAAAACGGTCGGCGCCAAGTGGTCAAAGCTCGTCGACGAATTCGCAAATCCTAACCAAGAGGTGCGGCAAGCGGTCGCCGGAATCGTTTCGCCGGACGACCCCCCGCTGAATAAAGCCAAAAAACTCTACACGGCCGTTCAGGCACTGGACAACACCGACTACTCGCGCGAGAAGAGCAAGACCGAACTTAAGGCGCAAAACCTCAAGCAGATCAAGCACGCCGCAGACGTATGGCATGACAAGAGCGGCTCCGCCGCCGGAATCTCAATGCTGTATCTGGCAATGCTTAAGGCCGCCGGCCTCGAGGCCTATGCAATGCGGGTCGTGGACCGCGACCGGGGACTGTTCACATTAGGCTACATGTACTTTGACCAACTCGACGACACCATCATTCTTCTCAGCATCGACGGCAAGGAAATTGTCCTCGATCCCGGCGGAAAAATGTGCCCCTTCCAGACCTTGCGTTGGACACATTCCTCCGCTAGTGGCATCCGCCAAACCTCGTCGGGAAGTGCGCTTGCCACCACGGCGCCGCAAACTTACGCCTCAAACACCCTCCAACGCATTGCGGATCTGACCCTTGATCCTCACGGCGCCGTCGATGGGAACCTCCGCTTCGTGATGGTCGGCCAGGAAGCTCTCCGTTGGCGTCAGAAAGCCCTCGAGAACGATGAATCCGAGGCAAAAAAGCAGTTCGATCAATGGATCGGAACCATGGTCCCCGATGGCATCGACGCCCACATCGATCACTTCACGGCTCTCGACGACCCGGATTCGAAGCTGGTGGCCTTCATCAAGGTGCGGGGTGTCGCCGGCACGGCTACATCTAGGCGCCTGCTCGTGCCG
>JBAWCO010000031.1:0-6535 GCA_049590315.1 Occallatibacter sp.
TCCTTTCCCGCTTCTTTTCGTGCACTACGCGCATTCTTTCTATATTCTGGTAGTCGCCTCGGGAGTGCGGCAAACGAATCGGCCTGAGCGGGTTGGGCCGGCTGGAAATCCGCGGCATCGGCAGGTTCCCCAAATCGAACCGCCTCATTGGCGTCTGACGGGGACAGAGCGCGACAACTAACGATCTAACGAGCGGCCGGCTGGACCAGCCGCAAGAGAGACGAAAGGCGAAACATATGACCAATGAAATCGATAACGCCCCGAGAACTTATTCCGGAGCATTGCTGGCGGTGATCGCTGTCGCCCTGCTTTGCGCGCTGGGCGGCCTGATCTGGAGCTACACCCTCAGCAGCAAGGTGTCGGCGCAGCAGGCGGACCTGGCCGATGCAAAACAACAGAACGTTAAGCTGGCCGCCGAATTACGCGAAACCAACGCCCGCCTGAACGTCGCAACGGACGAGTTGGGCAAATCGCTGGGGCTGACCCAGAAACAGATGGATGATCGCGCCCAGGAGCTCATTCGTCGCGAGAAAGCCGTGGAAGCCAACACGCAACAACTTGCAAGCGCCCAGAAGCAGACCGCACAGCAGGTGAGCGCAGTTTCCACCGCAGTGTCCGATGTGAAGACGGACGTGGGCGGAGTGAAGACCGACGTGGCCAAGACGCAGACCGATCTGGCCGCCGCAGTTGCCCAGTTGACATCGATGAAGGGTGATTTGAGCGATCACAGCAGCCTGATCGCCCGCAATCGGGACGAACTGGAAGTGCTGAAGCACAAGGGTGACCGCACCTACTACGAGTTCACCTTGGCCAAGGGCCAAAGAAAGCCAGTGGGCACGGTGAGCCTTGAATTGAAGAAGGCTGACGCCAAGCACAGCAGGTTCACTCTCGTGGTGTACTCAGACGACAAGCAGTACGAGAAGAAGGACAGGAGCCTGAACGAGCCGATGCAGTTCTATGCCGGCAAGGACCCAATGCTCTTTGAGATCGTCGTCAACTCGGTTAGCGCCAAGAATACAGTTACCGGGTATCTCTCGGTTCCCAAGAGCGCGCCTGTTCCGCCGACTACTGGTCGGTAACCGCACCCTGGGGCGCGAGCACCAGGCTTGGCTGATAGCGGAAGGCGAAGCTGAAGCTCAGGTCTTTGCGCGCGTCCCATTGCTGCTTGTTCAGGCGGAATGAGGAGATAAATTCCCCTTCCACGGTCTGCCCCGGGGGAATGGTCGTGTCGGTGGTCGACAGAGCCTTGCCGTGGGGCACGGGCATCGTTGGGTAGGCGATAAACACGCGGTCATAATCCGTTGCGCTTGCCGCGTAGCTGGAGTGAATGCCGTCATCCAGCTTTAAATTGGTCATCACGTTGTGGAGAAAGAGCGGTTCCTTGCCCTGGTTGTGCAGCTTCACGTGAGTGAACACCAGCACCTGGTCGAAGCTCTCCTTGGCCATGGTTTCACCGGCAGCGTCCAGCCCTGAACTCTCTGAGTGCTGCGAGTGCGCCCAAACCTCGACAATTTCGCCGGTGGCAACGGGCGGTTTTTGCCCTAGCTTCACGTAGATAGCAACTGCGGCCGTAACCACGACCACGGCAATCAACGCTGCCCAAATCACGTGGCTCGAGCCCTTGGCGTAGTCTTCTCCGGGGGCGGTTTCTACCAAGTTAGGGGAATCCTGCAGTAGACTCATAGCGCCCTTATCTTATCTCCAGCGGAACTAAAAGAGCCAGCACTTCGTGCGGCGGGTCAGGATTACACGGCTCAATTTCCCAAGAAAGAAACGTTTTTCAAATCGGGAAGCCGGGCAGCAAATGAGATTTCTGGCCCAGGCAAAACCGCTCCACGACGTCTCTCGTGCCATTTGGCGCCTATCCGGTTGTGTGGCGATTGATCAGGCCCTTTAGTACAGTATTGAACGCCACGGTTCCCTTGCGGCGAGCCGCTTCATCGAACTCGAAGTCGATCCAGCCTTCATTGAACCCGTCCAGCATCTGAATGCGGGGTTCGGGATTCTTCATCCCCTGCGACCGGAAGAGCGACTCCCATGTCCCACGGGGTACGGCCTCCGTTCTCACCTGGCGGCCGAGCAGATCTGCGAAGGCGGCGGCAATTTCATTCGGGCTGACTCGGCGCGGACCCTCCATTTCAACCACTCGATGTTCGTCCGGCGGCGTCTGGATCAACTCAGCGGCTACTCGTCCAATATCGGCTGTCGCCACCATCGGCACTGTTCTGTCGAGCGGCTGCAGAAAACTTGGAATTACGCCACTTTCGCGAGCCGGAGCAACATCCCAACTGGCGTTTTCCATGAACCACCCGGGCCGCAGAAAAGTGATAGGCAAGGTCAACTCTCTGAGCTTTTGCTCAATGATCGTGTGCTGTGTAAGAAGGTTGGTCTGTGTCGCCTGTGCGCCGATCGTTGAGAGATAGACCACGCTGCCAGGAGCACCCTCTTCGAGAGCTGATTTAAGTGTGGCAGCGGTCGCCCGCGCCTCCGGAAAGCCGGGTGATGGATCAAACATCGGAGGTACGAGCACAAAGACGGCTTCCGTCCCTCTGAATGCCGCCGCCATCGCAGCCGCATCCCCGATGTCAGCGAGGACAATCTCGCAGCCAGCCTTCGCCCAAGGACCCGACTTGCGTGCGTCGCGCAAAACGGCGCGAACGGGCAGCCCGGCCGCCAGGAGATTGCATGCCGCCTCGCCACCAATGTTGCCTGTGATTCCGGTAATTGCAAACATCTCGCACCCTCCAATATTCAGGATGGATGATGCATCCGTACAAGAGGCTCAAATTTGGTTCGGAATCGGATTGGAGCGGGGCAGAGTGGACTCGCCGCTCATGGCCTCGGACGGAGCATTTTCAGGAATTCCGCCGCCTCCAGTGTATTCAAGACATCCTGCGGAGTGAGCCAGGCGCGTCGGAGCTGGCGAATGCCGTACTCCATCTTGCCCAGGTTTCGCGCGTCGTGCGAGTCGGAGTTGATGACGATTTTGCACCCTAGCTCCTTAGCCAGGCGGAGGTCGCGGTCGTTCAGGTCCAGGCGCTCGGGTGCGGCGTTATGTTCCACGGCCACACCCAGTTCAGCGGCGCGACGCAGAACGGCGCCGGTGTCCAGGGCAAAGGGTTCCCGGCGCAGCAGCAGGCGACCGGTGGGATGGCCCAGGATGCGTACGTAAGGATTTTCAATCGCGCGCAGCACGCGAGCGGTCGTCTCCTCACGGCTTTGCTCAAAGCGGGTGTGCACGCTGGCGATGACCATCTCCATCTGAGCCAAAACCTCATCGTCTAGGTCAAGCGCGCCGTCGGCCAGGATATCCACCTCGATCCCGGCAAAGACGCGAATACGCCCCTCCATCTGGCGGTCCACTTCGTGAATTCGCTCAATGTGTTCAAGAGCCCGCTTCTCGTCAAGGCCGTTGGTCATAGCCAGGTTCTTCGAGTGGTCAGTGATGGCGATGTAGCGGTACCCACAAGCAAGGGCTGCATCGGCCATTTCACGAATCGTGTTGTGGCCATCGCTGGCATTTGTGTGCATGTGCACGTCGCCCCGCAGGTCGGCCTGTTCAATGAGCCGAGGCAGCTCATGGCGGGCCGCGGCCTCAATTTCGCCCAGGTTCTCGCGCATCTCGGGCGGAATCCAGTCCATGCCTAGCGCGGCATAAATTTCTTCTTCAGTCGCCGCAGCCACCGTCGATTCGTCATCCAGACGGGCCAGCGCCCACTCGCTCAGCGTGTAACCCATCTTGAGGGCTCGCTGTCGCAGGGTCACGTTGTGCGCCTTGGAGCCGGTAAAGTACTGCAGCGCGGCCCCATAGCTGGCAGAAGGCAACAGGCGCACATCCACTTGCAGGCCATCGGCCAGGTGAAAACTCACCTTGTTTTCACCTTTGGCGATCATGTCGTGGATGCCAGGGAAGGCGGCCACGTACTCCACCGGGCCCGCGGTATTCTCCGGGGCGCAGGCCGGTCCTGTGACCAGCAGATCCAGGTCACCCGCAGTTTCACGGCCTCGGCGCAGCGAGCCGGCGGGTGTCACCTTCTCAATTCCAGGGAAAGCCAGCAAATAGGCTGAAATACGTCGCGCCGCTTCTTCGGCAACGTCAATGCGGAAGCGTCCGGCGCTGCGGCGATAGTCGTCGATGCCTTTTTTCAGCTTCTCAATCTGTTTGTCGCCCATCCGCGGCAGCCCCGCCAGGCGGCCGGCTTCAATTGCTTCGCCGAGCTGATCGATGCTGCTGATTTGCGCCGCCGCCCACAGCAGGGCTACGGTTTTTGGCCCCATGCCCGGCAGCTTGAGAAGTTCCAGCAGGCCCGCCCCGTATTTGGCCAGCAACTCTTCGCGAAGAGGCATCGTGCCGGTTGAGACAATTGCCTGCAGGTTGGTGGCCATGCTCTTGCCAATGCCGGGGATCTCCAGCAGGCGCGCTGTGTCGGATGCGGCGGCCACAAGATCGACCGTGGTTTGCTCGGCTGTCTCAGCGGCGCGGCGATAGCTGCGAATACGAAATCCGTCGCCGCCGTCGATCTCCAGCAAATCGGCGGTCTCCTCCAACAAGTGGGCGATGGTTGCGTTGTCCATTGCGGAAGCGTATCAGAATCAAGAACGTTAGAGCAGGGTGCCGCGGTCAGAAATGTGGCGAGCCGGTGGTGGTGAGGCTTCCAGGGCCTTTGCTCACGATCCAGACCAGACCACACGCTGGACATCCGCCTTCCAATGGCCGAAAAGTGCGCCGTGTGAGGGGAAACCCTCCACCGGGCACACTGTCCGTATACCACTTGAAGATGGTCTTCGAGAATACGCCCGGCAAGTCCGCGTTGCTTAGGCTGCGCTGTGTGCGGCGGCATCCTTGAATCGGAGTACCGCGTCCGCCTGCGGGCCCTTTTGGCCCTGGACGATGTCGAACTCAACATCATCGCCCTCTTTCAGCGTCTTGTAGCCGTCCAATTGGATTGCGGAATAGTGAACGAAAACATCCGGCCCGTCGTCGCGGCCGATGAATCCGTAGCCCTTGGCGTTGTTAAACCACTTGACCTTCCCTTTGTACTGAGCCACAGGCTCCTTCTTTCTTTGCGTCGTGTGAGGATACGGCAGACGTGGGGTCCGACTACCGATATAAATTAAGACGTGAAACACGCGCGAAAGGTTGATCAAGTTTCGAATTAGAGGTCCCGCAAAATGATACGGGCCGATGAATGCCACCGGCCCTGCAGGGAAACTGAGCTGAGAGAAGGTTGTGACGATTGGCGGAAGTCGATCGATTACTTGCGCTTTCCCGCCATGAGGCGCGAAAAAAGCAGCACGCTGGTAAGAGTTTTTCCGTCCTTAATGGCTCCCTTATCAATCATTTTCAGAACATCGGAGAGCTTCACCAGTCGGAATTCAATCTGCTCGTCATCCTCAGGATGAGCATCTCCGGCAAGAAGTCCTTCGGCAAGAAAGACTCTCATCGATTCTCCAAGAAAACCCGGGCTCGCGTAGTACTCGACCATTGGCTTCCACTTTTTGGCGCGGTAGCCTGTCTCCTCTTCGAGTTCGCGCTGCGCACCCGCCAAAGGGTCTTCACCCTTTTCGAGCTTGCCCGCAGGCAGTTCCCAAAGATACTGGTTAGCTGCGTGACGATACTGGCGCTCAATCACGATCCAGGGGTCCTTCTTGCTCTTTGAACTGTCGATGGCAAGGATCACCACGCTGCCGTTGTGCCGGATCACATCGCGCTCGCTGCGCCGGCCACCAGGCTCGATGAGTTTGTCATGAAGCACTCGAAAGAGCGGACCCTGGTAAGCCACCACCGAGCTGAGAAGCTTTGCCGTCTCAGTTACGACGGAGGTCTTCTGGGCTTTCAATTTCTTCTTCTTCAGCGCCTTGCCCGGCTTCGTCTTTACGTCGGCCGCTTTCGTTTTCTTATCTTTCTTGGGCATTCTCAGTCTTTCCCCTCGCAATGTAGTAAGTGAAAGTATACGCACAGGGCTCTATATTGCGGCGGCCGCAACTGGCGGTAGTGCATCGATTTTGTCCGGCATGGCATCCTTAACTGAGCTACTTGAAACCTGAAGCCGCGCGCACAAGACAAAAATGTGCGCCGGGAGACCGAGTGAGTGTGTCGTTGACCGCAGATTGTTATCCCATCACCGTGGCGCCGGGGCTGAGCCGGCTCTTTCTCGACTACTGCGCCGGAGAGCCGAAGGCCCAGGCGTTTTATGGTTCAGCGGCTTTCGACGAGAGCTGGCAGATTCGTCCGCCGGTTCCCGCTCATTGGCCAGAGCTGGTTCACCTGTTGTCCGGACAGAATGGCGGGTCTTCCTCCGCAGCAACCTCGGCCCTTGAAGCGCTGAGACATGGCGCGGGCGTTGTCGTGACCGGGCAACAAGTGGGCCTCTTCGGTGGGCCGCTGTTTACGCCTTTCAAGGCTGCAACAGCATTGGCGCGCGCGCGAACTGCCACCGCAGCCGGTCGTCCCCACGTGGCCATCTTCTGGCTGGCCAGCGAAGATCACGACTTTGCCGAGATCAACAACGTTACCTTCCCGGCGCGCAAAGAG
>JBAWCO010000032.1:0-9923 GCA_049590315.1 Occallatibacter sp.
CAACCAACGCTGGCGAGGTGATGACCAGTAGAAGGATGCCGGCGCGGGGGAAGGAGATTTTCATCGGGTTCACTTTACCATTGATGCCGGTATGGCTGGCGGAGTCGGGCGGCTAGACGCGGATTCCTGGGGAGCAAATTGGGGAACCTTTCAAGGATTTTCAGCGTATAACAGGTCGAGAGGGCGATCGCCATGATGGGGATGAGTTTGCGCAATTCGACAGGTTGGCTGGCCGGCCTGGTGCTGGTGGCGGGAATCACGGGATGTTTCAGGGTGCATGTCGATAAGGATGCAAAGGGCGACGATAAGAATGTGCAGGTGGATACGCCGTTTGGGGGAGTTCACGTGAACACCAACCAGACTTCTGCGGCGGACCTGGGATTGCCGGCGTATCCCGGCGCGCGCCTGGCGTCGGATGACGACAAGCACAAGTCGGCGGATGTGCACTTGGGTTTTGGCGAATGGGAGTTGCGGGTACAGGCTGTGAGTTACGCAACGCACGACAGCCAGGAACAAGTTGCCGCTTTCTACAAGAAGGCATTGGGTCGCTTCGGCGATGTGATCGTGTGCCAGGGGCATTCGCCGGTGGGCACTCCGACACAAACTTCAGAGGGGCTGACGTGCTCGGACGACGGCAACGGCGAGCATGTGAAGATTGACCGCAGCGACTACGGCGGCAGCAACGACAAGCTGGAGCTGAAGGCCGGCTCAAAGCGCCGTCAGCATATTGTGGGATTCGAAAACTCCAAGGACGGCGAGACCCGGTTTGCCCTGGTAGCGCTCACGATCCCCACCAATGTTGATAAGGGCAAGGGCGACTAGCCTCCCCAGTTCGTATGGAGACCCGGTCTGCAGCTTCCGGCAGGTTGGTGTGTGTTTTGGATTTGGTGGACGGCGGGCCTGAGAGATGCCCTACAATCTCACCTAAGGAAAACACACCCCTGCTGACCGGAGATCCATAGATGCCAGTGAAAATGCTTCGCCTCTTCCCCGCGGCCTGCCTGGCCGTGGCGACTCTTTTGCACGCCGCCGATAAACCAAAACCCGCTGCAAGCGCTGCCGCGGTGACCGATCCTTATGCCGAGGTGCAGCCTGCCACGGAAACGCTGGACCTGAATATGTATCAGCGAATTCGCGATGAGGGCCTGAACCACTCGCACGTAATGGATTTTGCAACAGCGTTGATGGACGGAATTGGGCCTCGACTTACGGGGTCTCCCAACCTGGCGAAGGCCAACGCGTGGACCCGCGACACGCTGACGAAGGTGGGCCTGGAGAATGCGCACCTTGAGGACTGGGGCGAATTCGGACTGGGCTGGCAGCAACTGAATACCTGGGCGCGCATGACGACGCCGGACACCGCGATCCTGATTGTGCAGGCCACGCCGTGGTCGCCTTCCACGTCTGGGCCGATCACTGGCGATGTGGTCTTTGTCAGCGTTCAGGATGAAAAGGATTTCGACAAATATAAAGGCAAGCTGGCAGGCAAGGTGGTTCTCTACGGTGCGATGCGCGAGGTTCCTCCAGTGGACAAGGCGCTGTTTGAACGCTACACGGAGAAGGAACTCGAAGACCTTGCCGAATTCCCCGTGAACGCTAATTCGGGCGGCATTCCACCGGAGATGCAGGCCAGGCTGCGCACCTATGTGGAGCGGCAGCGGATGATCGACAAAGTGGCGCAGTTCTTTTTCGATGAAAAAGTGGCTGCGGTGATTGAGCCGAGCCGCGACGGAAAAAATGGCGGCGGATCGGGCGGAACACTGTTTGATGACAACGGCGCGACGCTGGGCCGTACGCCGTATATCGCGGAAAAGCGCGTGAAGATCCCGGTGGTTGTTGCGGCCATTGAGAGCTATGGGCGTCTCTACCGGCTTACGCAGGCACACGCGCCGGTGAGCGTGGAGATCAACGTCGACACCAAGTTCACCGGAGAACACGAACACGGATTCGATACGGTTGCCGAGATTCCCGGGACCGATCCAAAGCTGAAGGAACAGGTGGTGATGGTAGGCGGCCACCTGGATAGCTGGATCGCTGGCACAGGCGCAACGGACAATGGCGCGGGAACGATTGTGGCCATGGAGGCGGTGCGCATTCTGAAGGCGTTGGACGTAAAGCCGAGGCGGACCATCCGCATTGCTCTATGGACCGGCGAAGAACAGGGCCTGTTTGGATCGAAGGGCTATTGCAAGATTCACTTTGGTTCGGCACCGCTTTCAACCGCGCCCGATCAGCTTGCACTGCCGGAGTTCATGCGCCGCGCTTCGGGCCCGCTGGAAGTGAAGCCAGAGCAGAAGCTGATCTCAGCCTATTTCAATGTGGACAACGGCACGGGCAAGATTCGCGGTGTTTACACGCAGGGCAACGCGGTCATTGCGCCGATCTTTGCGCAGTGGATTGCGCCGCTGAAGGACCTGGGCGTGAGCACGATTACGAATCGCAACACCGGCGGCACCGATCATCTGAGCTTCGACGCTGTCGGCATTCCGGGGTTCCAGTTCATTCAGGACGATCTGGACTACGAGAGCCGGACTCATCACTCGAACGAAGATGTGGTGGAACGGCTGCAGCCCTCGGACCTGAAACAGATTGCGACGGTGGAAGCGATCTTCATTTATAACGCGGCGCAGCGCGACCAGATGATGCCGCGTAAACCGATGCCTCAGCCCGACCTGGAAGAGAAAAAGCGTGCGCCGCTTGATGTCTTTCCGGGCGCGGTTCCGCCGGAGGCAGAAAAGAAGTAGCTCGGCTACACAAGTTCCTGCGATAGGGAGAGCCTGCTCCGCATATGAATCGCGGAGCAGGCTCTTTTCTAGCCAGACAGCTTACGAGGAGTTGACTCGGCCCCGGTCTCGCAGGGGCGTGGATTCTGCTACACTGATCGAAGCGCATTCAAGGGGTAAAAACGCGCCAGGTCGCGCCCCAACGAAACGCTTCTGCAACCCATGTTCGGGGAGTGGCTCAGCCTGGTAGAGCACCTGGTTCGGGACCAGGGGGTCGGAGGTTCAAATCCTCTCTCCCCGACCATTTCTTTTCAATTATTTACAAAATCGAAAAGCCGGCTGCGGGCCGAGGGGTTTACACGCCAGGGTTTACATTGACTGGTTTGGGGTCTCCGTTCAAACAAGGGACCGCTTGGAACTCCTTCCAGACACTCGCCGCTGCTAGACTGACGGCTGCGGCGCGCTCCTCCCACCAGGTTTTGTTGTAGACGTTCTGGGTCACGTCGATGGTTGCGTGCCCCATGTTGTCCCGCGTGACTTCAGGCCGGACGCCGACACTGCTCATCAGGCTCGAATGCATGGTCCGGAAGCTGCGGAAATCCACCGTGGGCGGTAACCCCAGCTTCTTGATGGCGGGTTTCAGGTGCCGGTGTGACAGATTGTGCCGGTCGAGCGGCCCGCCCCGGGCATTGGTGAAGATCAAGTCCTCTGGCTCGTGGCGCTTCGACCGCGCCCAGGCCCGGTCCAGAACACTCCGCAGAATCCCGAATGAATCGAGCGGGATGCTCCGGCGTCCAGCATCGGTCTTGGCGTCGTCGAACTCGCCGGCATAGAAGCGCTCGGTGACTTCGATGCGGTCGGAAAGAACTCTCCCCCATCGCAACGCAACCGCCTCGCCGACCCTGAGCGAGCCAACCACAATCAACGTCACAATCGATTTGGTTGGCTCCGGGAGCTCGTCGATGACTCGCCGGATGTCCTGGCGGCTCAACAATACCGGCGGTTTACGCGCCTTCTTGCGGGGCAGCCGGACGCCCACCGCCGGGTTGACGCGAATTAAGCCCCAGACCTTCCCTTGGTTGAGAACGGCCCGCAGACAGGCGTGCATGTTGCGGATTGTTCGCGAGGCCAGGCGTGGAGAAAACGAATTGAAGAAGTCCTGCAGTTCAAGTGTCCGCATCTTCACCACTCGTATCGTTCCCCACCGAGGTAAGATGTGCGTGTCCAGATAAAAGTCGTAGCTGATCCGGGTGGAGTTCTTCAGCAACGGCCACATCTTTTCCCGGCAGATTGCTATCAGTGCTTCGAGAGTGTCCCCTTTGAGAGCCAATGTGAGGGGTTGATTGTTTCGGTCATTGACCTCTTCCATGAACTGATCGGCGAGCCTTTGGGTTTCGGCTCTTGTGGGAGCCGAATTCTTCGACCAGCTTTTGGTTCGGCCACGGCGTTTACCGGCACTGTAGTCCCAGTAAAAGATCTTCCACTTTGTTCCCAGATCCCGTATCCGGGGACGCTGATACCTTTCTCGCACCACGTTTCTCCTTCCGTGGCGCTTCAACCGTAGTTCTTGGATACCATTCGTGGCCGTCATTAGCAAGGTCCTTGCTCCCCCGCCAGCCGATCAATCTCGCGACGCCGGAAGCGCACATACCGGCCCAAGCGGACGGTTGGCAGGAGATCGAGATGGCTGTAAATCCAACTGCGTGGAACGCGGAGGATGACGGCGACCTCATCTGCCGTCAGCAGGGAGTAATCAGCTGGGCGAACGGGTTCTGGAGAAACGGGCTTCTGCAACGGAAATTCCGGCATGGTTCGACTCGATTTCCGCGCTCCTTTGAGGAGCGACTTGAAGGAAGCGTAGCCAGAGCTACCCGACCCTCCCCGGAAAGTTTTTCCGAATGCGGGAAAATCATTCAGCGCCCGCCGCTCAGCCGCACCATGGAGATGTGCGAGATTTCTACGATCTTGCTCTCTAACACCCGGCCCTTGAGAGCGCACAGCAATAAGGAAAGTCACCAGATTTCTTTCTCGTCGAATGCCCCCGCTTCAGGCGGCTTTATGGCAGAGGCGGTCGGAACCTGTCAATGCTCTCCGCTTCGCTTCGATGAACGCGCATCGAGCGCGCGGCATTGACAGAACCCTCCGCGCCTCTGCTGCGCCGCAAGAGCCATGAAGCGGGGGCACTCAACGAAGAAATTTGGTTTGGGTGCTGTTGCTTCTGGACGCCAATCGGCCCCAAGGGGCTACAGCAGGAGCATCGTCATGGGATTCAGCAACGCTACCAGCAGCGCAGCCATCACCGCCAGCAATGGCACAACCAGCAGCCAAGCCGTGCCGCACAGGAGAAATGCGGCGCAGCAGACCCGCAGCCAATCGCCCTATCAGCAGCGCACGACGCAGAAAGACAACCCCACACAGGTACTCATCAAACAGGCCGTGGACTACCTCATGCAGCAGCTTGAGGCGGGACACAGCGAAACTCTCGCCGCCTATCTCGGCGCGATGGCCCGGTTCCATGCGTATTCCTTCGGGAATATTTTGCAGATCGCCAGACAACGCCCGTCAGCCACGCGCGTAGCGGGATTCTACGCATGGAAGGAACTGGGCCGGTTCGTCAAGCGGGGCGAGAAAGGCATTCAGATTCTCGCGCCGATGGTGGGATACAAGCGCAGGAATGATGCCGCAGAACAAAGTGCCAGCACGGACGACAACACCAAGACCCAACCGGTGCTTATCGGCTTCCGGCCCGTGTACGTGTTCGATGTGGCGCAGACCGAAGGCGCGGACCTGCCGGAGTTCGATCACAACATCTCCGGCGAAGTGGGCGATCACCGCGACCGGCTGATTGATTTTCTCGCGCAGCAGAACATCGCACTCGAATACAACGAAAACATTGCGCCCGCATTGGGCGTGAGCTATGGCGGAAAGATTGCTCTTCTACCCGGTCAATCGAAGGCGGAGGAGTTCGTCTGTCTGGTTCACGAAACGGCGCATGAATTGTTGCACAAGGCCGACCGCCGCACCATGACCACCGCCGTTGTCCGCGAAACCGAGGCCGAAGCCGTGGCCTTTATCGTTGGTCGTGCCGTGGGCTTGGAGATTGGCACAGCTTCGAGCGACTACATACAAATGTACGCGGGAAACGCAGCCTTGCTGGCCGAAAGCCTTGAGGTTGTCCAGCGGACATCAGCAGTGATTCTCGCTGCAATCACGGTGGAGGAATCTGTCTCGCAGGAAACGTCCACAGAGTTTTCGCAGGAAGTTGCGGAACCGGCAGCAGAGCCAGCGCCCGACCATAAGCGGGCGCGGCGCTCCCGTACTCAGACAGCCACCACCGAAGCGGCATAAACAGCCGCTTCCATCACCGCCGCCAATGTACGCGGACAGGTGAGGTGTACCTGTCCGCATGGCTTCCACGTACCAGCGAACCGAAATGGAGAACTATCATGTCGAAAACCATTGCACTCACCAACAGCGAATACCGCAACCTGCCACTGGCGCAGTTGCAGGAGTCACCCACCAACCCGCGCCGCCGTTTCGACGAGCGCAGTCTGAACGAGCTGGCCGAGAGTTTCAAAAGCCAGGGCGTGTTGCAGCCCTTGCTCGTCCGGTCTATCGGCGAGGAACTGTATGAGGTGGTAGCCGGGGCACGTAGGCTTCGCGCCGCCAAACTCGCCGAACTGAGCGATGTTCCGGTGCGCGTAGTCGCGCTCTCCGACGCCGCCGTGCGAGAGAGCCAATTAACCGAGAACCTTTTGCGCGAAGATGTACACCCTTACGAAGAGGCAATTGCCCTCAAGGGAATCTTGCAACTTGAAGGCGCACAGTACGACATCGCCAGTTTGTCCGCGCGGCTTGGCAAATCGCAATCGTACATCACGCAACGGATTCGTTTGAGCGAGTTGCATCCATCCATTGCTGAGGCGTTCCTTGCCGACCGTATCGGCGTGGGCCACGCGCTCGAAATCGCCAAGCTGCCGCTGGCCCAGCAGGAGAAAGCCTTCGATGCCGCGTTTCGCACCGTGTGGAGTAACGGCAAAGAGAACCGGATTCTGCTCCCGGTTCGGGAACTGGCAGCATGGATCGAGCAGAACATCCTGCTCTCGCTCGATAACGTTCCGTTCGATAAGAACGATGCGGCCCTCGTGCCAGAGGCCGGTAGCTGTGCCGAATGCCCTAAACGGACAGGGTTCAACACACTATTGTTCGGTACGGCAGTCCATGACGCTTGCACAGATGGGACCTGCTACAACAACAAACTCGCAAAACACATAGAGCGGCAGATCGCCGAGAAACCAAAACTGGTACAGATCACCACTGGATACGGAACGCGCGGCGTCGACAGCCTGGTGTTGGGCCGTAATAGCTATGTGGCCCTCAACCTTGCCAAGCCCGCAAAAGCCAAGCAGCCCCTCTCCGCAAACCAAAAACCATGCAAGCAGATGGCCGAGGCGATTGTAGTGGATGGCGCAGAAAGGGGCCACACGGTCAAAGTGTGCTTGGACACGAACTGCCCGGTTCACTTCGCGGACCGCGCCAGCAAGACGCCCGATCCGGCACAGGTGGCGCGGGAACGGGAAAAGCGGCGGAGGGAAATCGAAAAGCGGAAACTCGAAATCACCATCCGGCATCGCATCCTAGCTGAAGTGCTCAGGAAGGTAGGTTCGCCGCTGGAGCGCGGCGACCTGGTATTCATTGCCGAAGCGATGCTTGAAAAGACAGAGCCGTTGCGCCGCGAAGCATTGGCGCGGCGTCACAAGATGGTGGATGGCACGGCAAGCGAAGTTACCTATCCGCAGGTACAGAAGGGACTGCAACGGCTCTTGCGGCAATTAGACGAAAGCGGGCTGTCCAAGATCATTGTCGAGATTATCTTGCTCGGCAGTGTGGAGTCAGTCACGCCGGACGAAACGGATGCGCTCACCGCCGCAGCGAGACGGCATCGCGTGGATGTGGCGAAGGTGCGTACTACCTTGGAAGCGGAGTTTGCGGCGAAGCTCAAGAAGGCCGAGGCCAAGCAGAAGCAGCCAGTGAAGCCCGCAAAGAAGGGCGCAGCAAAAGCACCGGCAGCGGCGTAATCTCCAATCCATTCTCTCAACAGGCGCTCGGTATCGCACCGGGCGCCTTTTTCTTGCTTCGCAATAGCCCGTCGATTCCCACCCTCTGCCGTGCGTCCGCCGCCGCGGACGGGCTTTGTTGATCCCACCCCGACGGGCTGGCGCGGCGTCTGCCGCGCATTATCCCACCGGCTCGCTGATCGGTCGCGGAAATTTTTGCCACGGCGCGGAAAAAGATTCCGGCGCGCCTCGTCTTTCCAGGCTTAATTTCGCTCCATGACGTTGCTCGCCGGGGGTATTCACTCGCCGGGAAGCAAATGAAAGGAGCCTATGAAACCAACCCTTCCCATCCCACGGCCCGCCCTCCGGTGGCTGCACCCACGTTCCCGGAGATGGGCCATTCCTTCCCTGATGTTCCTTGCGGCGCTGCCGGTGTATGCGCAATCGACAGGCAGCGATCCGTGGGACAACGCGGTGAACGTACTGAAGACCGCGTTCACCGGCACCATCGCTACTGGCCTTTCGCTGGTCGCCATCGTCATCGGCGGCCTGATGTTCGCCTACGGAGAGGGCCAGGCGAAAAAGACCATCGCCGGGATCGTCTTCGGCGTGGGCATGGCGATCGGAGCCGTCAACTTCATGGCCTGGCTCTTTCCGTCGTAGTTCATCGGCGGCAGGCCGCAACGACAACGCAACAGGCGCTCGATAGGCAGAGAGGAGATGCGATGGCAGAGGGCGGTCCACGGCAGAACAAGGTTTATAAAGCGATGAATCGCCCGCTGACCATTCTGGGCGCGGAGCGAAGGCTGTTCTTTGTCGCGCTGATTACAGGCGGCGCGATCTTCTCGCTCATGCACTCGCTCGTGGGCGGCATCGGCTTCTTCATCGTGGGCGTGATCGTCGCCCGGATCGCCACCAAGCACGACGTGGAGATTCTGCGCGTGTTGATGAACTCCACAAAATTCAGACGGCGCTACGACCCGATGAAGTGGAAACCGGCGGAAATCACCATCAGGTATCGCAATGTATAAGGTTGAGCAAATCACGAAGGATTGGAAGGAAGCCGGCTCGTTCCCCGCACAGATCAATCTGTACGGGTTTTGGGATGAGCATAGCTTTCTGACGAAATCAGGCGACCTCGGGAGCGTCTTGAAGGTTGGCGGCGTGGACTACGAAAGCCTCAGCCATGCTGGACGGGACTATGTGGTGAAGCGGCTGGAAGCCGCTTTCCGCGGTTTGGATGAGACAACCCGCCTCTATCAGATTCTGTTCAGACGCAATCGTCCGGCGATTCCACGCGCGGAATATGACAACCCGCTGGTGCGGGCCTCCGTGGAACAACGCGCGGCTTTTCTCGAATCGAAGCCCGACCGGCTCTATTCCATCGAGATCTATTGGGTAGTCATGATCGACGGCAGCTATGCCAAAACCAGCCTGCTGCACGCGCTCGCTGCGTTGCTGAAGCAACCGCGCGCGTCGCTTCGCGACTTGCGCGGGTTGTTCTCCGGCAGCAAAGCGCGGACCTTGTTATATGAGCAGATCGAACGCGACCGTCTGCGCTTGCAGCAGAAGGTACAGAGCTTGAGTGGGCAGCTCAGCGACCTTACCACGGTCGAGCTGCTAGGGGCGGAGAAGACCTTCCGGCTTGACCGGCGTCTCGTAAACTTCCGCCCCTCAAAGATTGATGCCGCGCCTTTATGCGGGACGCGGCATCTGGACTGGCAGGTATGCGACTCCGAGTTGGAGGCACATCGCGGCCACCTTCGAGCGGATGATGATTATGTGCGTGTACTCACGTTGAAAGAGTTGCCCAGCGAGACACGCCCCCTGCTGTTGCAGGGACTCTTCGACATCCCGGCCAACTTCCATGTCGTTACCGAATGGCACCCAGTCGATAACGCGAAGGCACGGAAAGAGATCAACAATCGCCGCCGGCACCACCATAATTCCAAGACCAGCTTCGTCTCGAATTTGCAGGACCGCCAGAACTCCGGCCCGCAGGATGAGCTGGTCGATGACTCGAAGGCCGCCGCTGTCGCGGAGTTGGGCAACGCCCTTACCGCGCTGGGCATGGAGGGTAAGAACTTCGGTGAATTCACGCTGTCCGTTGTCATCTATGACGAGGACCGCGCCAAGGTGGAGC
>JBAWCO010000033.1:0-2299 GCA_049590315.1 Occallatibacter sp.
AAAACACAAATACGGCAGGCCCACAAGGTTAACCCCTCCGGTTTCTGCAACCCAATAGGCGAACATTCCGCGCGAATCCGCCCCCTACAGGCGACCGTTTACCGGTATCGTTCCACCCCTCCCAGCCAACATTTCATCCGCAAATGCTCTATCCTCAATCCGTGGGCTTCCAGGATTTTCTAGGCAACACCCAAACCGTCACGCATCTCCGCGAATCCATCCGCGCCGAGCGTTTTCCCCACTCGCTCATCCTCGCCGGCCCCAGGGGAGCAGGCAAATACACCCTCGCCCTCATGCTCGCCAAAGCCGTCAACTGCCTCCACCCCACGGAGTCCGACGGCCTCCCCGACTTCTGCGGCCACTGCTCCAACTGCCTCCGCATCGCCGGCTCCGCAAACCTCGAAACGCTAGTAGCAGAAGCCGTTTCAGCCCGCGAAGACCTCCGCGACACCGACAAGCGCGAGACCCGTATCCTCATCCAGACTCACCCCGATCTCCTCATCGTCCCGCCCGATCCGCCGCAGCTCCTCATCAAGCTCGGCCAGGTCCGCCAGGTCATCCACGTCGCCTTCTACCGCCCTCCTGTCGAGTCCACGCGCACCTTCACAATCTTCACGTCTTCAGCCTTCATGAAGGAGGCCGCCAACAGCCTCCTCAAAGTTCTAGAAGAACCTCCCGACCACACATCGCTAATTCTCTTAACCGAAAATCCTCAAGAGCTCTTGCCCACCATCCGCTCCCGCGCCATCGTTCATCGCCTCGGTGCGCTCGCTGCTTCCGATCTCGAATCGCTGCTGGCCATGCGCCGTTCCGAGCTCAAGCCGCAAGACCGCGCTCTCGCGGCCCGCCTCGCTGAAGGCGCCATTGGCCGTGCCCTCACACTCGACCTCGCTGCTTACCTCACCAGCCGCCAGGACGCACTCATCCTTCTCCGCACCGCGCTTCGTGAACCCGATTACTCGCAGCTCTTCCACGCCACAGAGAGCTATCGCGCCGGCGCCGACGGTCAGGAAAAAACCATCGCCCTTCTCCGCGCGTTATCGAGCCTTATCGAAGATCTGCTCCTCATCGTCGCCGGAACCCCGCGCCTCATCCGCAACATCGATCTCGAATCAGAACTCACGCGCCTCGCGCAAGATGTTTCAGTTGATTGGATCGACTCCGCAGCCCGCGCTCTCGTCCAGGTTGAATCAGGAATGCGCCGCAATCTCCTTCGCTCTCTCTCCCTCGACGCCATGGCCACATCGCTCGAACGCAGTTAATCCCGTCTTCAGTTCTCCGCTGTTAAAGCGATTTAACAATTCTGATCGACAGAATCGATGCAGCAGAACGGCAGTTCAATTTAGGAAATCACTGTTCTTCCGCGCTTCGCAGTTCGACGCGAATTCAAAAACCGCTCTACAATAAGTGCAACCCGTTCTCAAGCCAAAGCATCCTTGGGGATACCTGCAATCCGATTCACGTATGGGATCCGGCGCTTCTCAGGTCCTTACGGCCAACGGAGTTTTGCACGCGGTGTTCAGTGAGTGCCGAATATCGGTTTTCAGTCTTTGAGGAAGCTTAATTGTCCGACCAGCCGTCACTACCAATAGATCAGCGGTTTCATTCTTTTTTCTCTCCAGACCGCTAAGTCTTTGTGCATGCCTTCGTTTCTTGCTTCTTCGTTATCAGGAAGGATGATTCGCCATGAGTAGCTCTTCCAGTTTGCCAAGTTCTTCACGTCCGTCCAGTTTGCCCTCGCTCTCCACTCTTGCGCAAGGCGGCACTCCAGCCGCTTTGGCCCCGGGTCGCAGACCATCCCCTTCTGATCACCGCGAATCCCGAGCGCGTGCTCGAAAGTTTCCCCCTGCCTCGGTTCCAACCCATTTCCCGTCCTTCTCCGTCGACGACGAGAATCACGACCGCCATGCCGAGCTCTTCTACTTACAAAAGCAGATTCAGTCCCAAACCCCGATGGTCATCGTGCTTGAAGACGGCGAAAAAGTAGAAGGCCGCATCGAATGGTACGACCGCCACTCCCTCAAGGTTCGCGGCCAACTCAAGTCCATCATCTACAAGTCCGCCATCAAGTACATGTACAAGCTGACCGAAACCGGCCAATGAGAAGGTCAGATTGTCGTCCCTTAGTCCCTTGGTCCCTTAGTGCCTGCCTTCATTAGCCGATCCCGAATCGCCGCCCCTATCCCATCAGCCGGAGGCAAAGGACACACAATCATCGTGCACCCCTGAGCGTCGAGCGCACGCAAACCGGCATAGAGGTTGTGCGCCAACTGCTCTGGCTCCGACCAGACTCCCCACC
>JBAWCO010000034.1:0-2135 GCA_049590315.1 Occallatibacter sp.
ACCGAATACTGACAGTCGTGGAGCGCTCGAAGTTGGCACCAAAATCAGAGAGGCTCTCAAGCAGAGCCACCCTGTCACAGAAGAGCGTCCCAGGGAACTTGTCACGGTCTCAATTGGTTGCGCTACCGTGATCGCAAAGCCGGGAGAGCAAGCTGAATCCTTGATTCAAATTGCTGACGAGGCACTTTACGAAGCCAAGCGCAATGGCCGTAATCGGATTTGCAATGGCCTGAGGCCTGCGCCATTTCTGGGCGCAACTGCAAGCAACCGTCCAGAGAGCGCATCCAGTGGAGGGTGAAAGCCCTCATCCGCGGTTACGGCTTGAACTCCCCAGTGGTCTCGACATCCAGCGTTGCCTGCACCGGAAGGCTGTCGCTCGACCCACCCGCAAGCACGCGTACTTGTTCCTTTTCCACTCGCCAAACGTGCCCCGCCACATCCCAGTACGCCAGGTCGCGCGGCTTCAGTTCCAGCGTAACGTTCCGCTCCGACCCAGCCTCAACCCTCACCCGCGCAAACCCCTTCAGTTCCAACTGTGGCCGTTGAACCGCCGAGCCCAAATGCTGCACATATAACTGCACCACCTCGTCGCTGGCACGCTTGCCCGTATTCTTCACGGTCACTGTTGCCTGCACACTGCCATCCGCAGCAACGTTTGTCGAACTCAACTTCAGCCCTTCATACTTGAAATCCGTATAGCTGAGCCCATATCCAAACGCATACAGCGGCTTGTCCTTGCTATAGAGATACGTCCGCCCGTGCAGCAGGTTGTAGTCCATCAGCGGCAGCAACTGCGAGTCGCCCGTGGGCCAGGTTTGCGTCAACCGTCCAGCAGGCGAGTATTCACCAAACAGCACATCCGCCAACCCGTGTCCTTCCTCCTGGCTGTTATGCGTGATGTGCACAATCGCCGGCAGATTCGCCTGGCTCCAGACAATCGCGTAGGGAAAGCTTGCCCGCAGCACCTCAATCGTCTTCGGGTTAGCCGCGAAGATCTGCTTCACCAGCTCTTCCTGCTCCAGCACAATCGTCTTTCGATCCACGCTCTCCTTTCCGTTCGACGGCGTGGGGCACTGGTTCCATCCCGCATTGCATTCCGGATGATTCCCCACCACCACAATCGCGACATCCGCCTTGTGCGCCAACGCCGCAGCCTGTGCTGGGTCCGAGCCATCGTCCCACAGCACCTTCACTCCCGGTCCTGCGACCTCGCGAATCCCGTCCACAATGCTTACGAAATACGGCGGCGTGCCGCTGTACCAATCCAGCAGCACCTGGTCTGCCCACGGTCCAATCACCGCAATCGTCTTCAGCTTCTTGCGATCGAGCGGCAGCGTGTTGCCTTCGTTCTTCAGCAGCACAATCGACTCGTCCGTCGCCAACCGCGCCAGCTCTTTGCTCGATTCTCGATCCCACGGCGGCATCAGCGCATCGTCCGCGTTGACATTCGCTCCAGCCGGCTTTTTCCCAATCTCCCCATAGGGATCAACTCCGGCAGGGTCCATCTCGCCCAGCCGCAGATACACGCGCAGCAGGTTCTTCTCCACCGCATCAATGTCCGCCTCGGTCACCAGACCGTCCTTCAGGGCCTTCGTCAAATCGTCTTTGTAAGTATCCAGAAAATGATTGATCCCGGCTTTGATCGCCGCCGCCGACCCGCGCTCCTTGTCCGGGAATGCATGTTGCGCCGTGATCAGCAGTCCCAGCGCGCCGCCATCTGTGCAGATGATTCCGTCGTTGCCCCACTCCTTGATCATCACGTTTTTCAGCACAGGATTCACCATCATCGTAGTGCCGTTCCACGCGTTGTACGACGCCATCACCGCCCGCGATCCGCCCTGCTGAAAGCCCATGCGGAAAGGCACCGAGTAGTACTCGCGAAACAGTCGCTCATCGAAATCCGACGACGAAGACGAGCGCGTGTCTTCGTTTTCATTGGCTAGAAAATGCTTCATCAGCGACGCGCTCAACCAGTGCTTCGGATCAGGCCCCTGCAATCCTTGCGCAAATGCTGCCGTCAGCGTGCCCACCAGGTACGGATCCTCGCCCAGCGATTCTTCCGTCCGCCCCCAGCGCGGATCACGGCTCAAATCCGCATTGGGCGCTCGGATCACCAGCCCGCCCCGGTCGTACAC
>JBAWCO010000035.1:0-11151 GCA_049590315.1 Occallatibacter sp.
TGCCGCTTTCCGCGATCGGAGATCCAAGAGCTGTCGGCAGTGGCAGTGGCGTTGAACCTTAATTCCTGGGGGCAGGATGCAGGACCGGGCTAACGTGGAATCCACTACCGGCACCGGAGCACCAGTCCGCCCGACGCGTGGCAGTTCGTCGCGGTTCTGGGCAATCCTGGCAGGTCTGATCTTCGGCCTGGTCGCCGGCGCCATTGTGGTGCGGCTGGCTCGCGGCCCCCAATACGACGGTTTGTTGATGTTCATTGCAGAGGCCGCAGGAATTGCGGCTGCGCTGCTCGCCCTTCGCATGCGGGTGCGCAACTCCCCCCTCCCGAAATCCCCGGGAGCCGACGCGGAACCACTCAAAGCAGTGCTCGACTCGGCTGGACCCATGGTGATGGCAGCCGGTCTGGATGGCCGATTCACCTACCTGAATCCGGCAGCGGAACGGCTGCTTGGGTACCATGCCTCAGAACTGATGGCAATGTCCAACGCGGGCGAAATCCTGCTTCCGGGTGAAGGAGAACGCCTGGTTGCGGAGTTGCAGAAGCTGTCTGATCTTCCCAAGTCGTCAGAGAGTGAACCTTTGGATGGGGTGGAGGCATACCTGAACTGTGTGCGCGCTCTTCCGCCAAGCCTGGTCCCCAGCTTCCACACTCAGTTGCGTCACAAAGACGGCTCCCTGTTTCCTGTTACGCTTCACATCTCCGCACTTCGCGATACGGCGGGTGCACTGGCCGGCCTGGTGGCCGTGGCGTTTGACCAGAGTGCGACGGTCCGGCAGGAACAGGCGCTACGCGAATCGCAGGAACGCTACCGCGATCTGTTCGAGAATTCCAGCGAGATGATTGCGACACTGAGCCCTTCAGGTCAGTTCCTCTACGCTAATCCAACTTGGAAGCGCTGTTTCGGCCAGGATGTGTCTGGGTTGCTGGCGCTGGAATCGTTTGAGGCGCTGTTTGGACCGGCCTGCCGTGGCGAAGTTGCAGCGCTGTTCCGCCGAGCACTGGACGGCGAGGTTGTGGATCGCGCGCCGCTGCGGCATCACACACCAGATGGCCGAGTGCTGGAACTGGAGTTGAGCCTCAGCCAGCGGCAAAAGGCGGGCAATCCCCTGGCCGTGCGTTGCCTGCTCCGCGATGTGACTCAACAAAAGCAGCGCGAGCATCGGCTGGCTCTGCAATTGGTGGTAAGCCAGATTGTGGGCGAGAACACCTCGCCTGAAGTCGCCTCCACGCGCATTCTTGAAGCCCTTTGCGTCTCGCAAGGCTGGGACATGGCACTCAAGTGGGAGGTCAACGCCGAGGAGAACCAGCTTGAATTCTCCACCGCGTGGGGTGCCCCCGGGCGCCGCGCCGAGTTCCTGATCCATGAAAGCATGAGCCTGACGCTGCCCAGGGGCATTGAGTTGCCGGGACGAGCATGGAATGACGGCCGCCCCATCTGGATTTCCGACCTTTCGACAGTGCCGCTCACCCCGCGCATCCAGTCTGCAAGGCGCCAGGAAATGATTTCCGGTTGGTCTGTACCGGTGAGAGTGGGCAACAAGGTGCTGGCCGTTCTGGAATTCTACTGCCACTTCTGCCTGCGCGAAGACCGCGAGGCGGTAGCGGCCGTGGAGACGGTCGCCGCGTCCCTGGGACAGATGCTGGCCCGTTCTCACGAGCGCGGACGTGCCGAAGAGCTTTCGCGGCAGCAGGAAATCTTGCTGAACTCCGTTGCAGACGGCATCTTTGGCGTGGACCGGCACGGGCAGGTCAGCTTTGCGAACCCTGCGGCTGCACGCCTGCTCAACGCACAAGCAACAAGTCTAACCGGGAAACCAGTTCACGAACTGCTGCACGGTGCTGCGACGCCAGGCCGACAGTGCGCCGAAGATTGCGCACTGCGCCGGGCCACTGGTCTCCATCTGGCAGCTGCCGGCGAGGAAGCCATTTTCCGCTCCGATGGCACGTCATTCCCGGCTGAGTACTTCATGACACCGATCCTGGACCAAGGCCGATTCTCCGGTTCTGTGCTGAGTTTCCGCGACATCAGTCAGCGGTACGCCCTGGATCGCCTAAAGGACGAGTTCATCTCCACCGTGAGCCACGAGTTACGGACTCCACTCACCTCGATTCGCGGGGCACTAGGGTTGCTTTCATCGGGGATGCTCGGCGACATGACTGAAAAGGCCGCCAACCTCTTCCGCATTGCCCTCACCAACTCCGATCGCCTGGTCCGCCTGATCAACGACATCCTAGACCTGGAGCGCATCCAGAGTGGACGCGAACCTCTCGCGTTTCGTTCAGTGCAGTTGGCGGAGATCGTTCGGCAAGCCATCGATGGCATGGCTCCGGTAGCCGAGGCGGCCGGCGTACAACTGATTCACGACACTACGCTGATAGAGATTCCCGCCGACCCGGACCGGCTGCTGCAAGTGCTGACCAATCTGCTTTCGAATGCCGTCAAGTTCTCTCCGCCCAGCTCCACAATCTCGGTAATGATGCGCCCCGGCTCCAACGGCGTAACCCTCTCAGTGATCGACCAGGGACGGGGGATTCCCGCGGACAAATTGGAGGCGATCTTCGGCCGCTTCCAACAGGTGGACGCCTCGGACTCCCGCCAAAAAGGCGGCAGCGGGTTGGGCCTGGCCATTTGCCGTACCATCGTTCTGCAGCACTCAGGCCGCATCTGGGCAGAACGCAATTCGGTTCGCGGATCGACATTCCGCGTCTTTCTGCCCTACAACCCGGCGCCGCCCGGGAAAGTGGAACCATCTGGTGGTGTGTTCGAACAGGAGCCTCGCCAGGGCACTGTCTTGCTGGCCGATGCCAAGACAGCTACGCGGCTCGAGATTGCGGCACAGTTGACCCGTCACGGCTACCGCGTGGTGGAGACCGGTACGGTGGAAGAAACTCTGGCCGCAGCCCACAAGGGCGTGGAAGCCATCCTCCTGGATACCTCGCTCGACGGCATGAACGGGTGGGAGATTCTCCCGATGCTGCGCCGGCTCGACCCTGAAGCGAAGACCCCCATTGTTCTGCTCAGCATCGGCAAGACCGAGGATTCATCGAGCCTGCCGGATGTTCCGACAAACGAAGTAGAAGGCTGGGTCGGCCAACCTCTCGAGGAAGATGCCTTGCTCGGCGAACTCGCCCGCGTGCTTTGCGGCCCTGGGGAAAATGCCCGTGTACTGATAGTTGAAGACGATGTTGATCTGGCTCGCGTGATAGGCGATGTTTTTGCCCGCGAGACGATCGGGATAAAGCTGGCGCACACGCTGCAGGACGCGCTGGATGCATGTTTTGCTTTTCAGCCCCACCTGTTGGTGCTGGACATTGGCCTGCCCGACGGCGACGGCTTCAATCTGGTAGACTGGCTGCGGCAGCATGAGAACCTTGCCCGCTTGCCGCTGGTGGTTTACTCTGCCCGCGAGCTGTCACCGCCCGAACGCAGCAACCTTACCCTCGGGCCCACGCACTTTCTTACAAAAGCCCGCGTGCAGCCTCAGCAGCTTGAGGCTCTGGTCCTTACCATGCTTCGCAGTTCACGCCAGATGGAAGAAACTTCACCGCCTCAATCAACCGTTCCGAATGCTTGAGCCGGCCGAATTGCCGCATTTCTCATTGAATTGCTCACCGAAAGGCTTTCAAAGTGTCCCACCGTATCTTGATCATTGACGACGAAGACGACATCCGCGAAGTAGCCGCACTCAGCCTTGAGACTGTGGCTGGCTGGGATGTAGTGACGGCCAGTTCTGGGGCTCAAGGCCTCGCCCGCGCCATCGAGCAACAGCCCGACGCCATTCTTCTGGACGTTATGATGCCGGGCATGGACGGCCCGACAACCTTCCGCGAGTTACGCAAGAATCCTGTTACCGCGCGTATTCCTGTGGTTCTGCTCACCGCCAAGGTGCAAAGCAACGACCAGCGGCGTTTCGTGGATCTCGGTGTCGAGGCCATTCTGCTCAAACCATTCGACCCGCTCACTCTTGCCACACAAATTTCCGATGCACTTGGCTGGAGCAAGGTCCCGAGTTGAAGCTGCTGGGGTGAATCCATGCCCCCGAGTCTAGCTAGCCAAGTTCGAGATGCGAAGTCATGAACCTAACTTCAAAACCCGACACCGGATCGACAGGTCTGGCAGACGCTCTCAATCGTCTTTGGGGCCAATTCCTGCCCCAGATGTACGAGCGTGTTGATGCCATCGAAAGGGCGGCCGGGCCGCTCGGCAACGGAACCCTCTCCGACGCCGAGCGCGAAGAGGCCAACGCCGCGGCTCACAAATTGGCTGGCATCCTTGGATCGTTCGGGGTCCCTGAAGGTACGATCCTGGCGCGCGAAGCGGAAACCCTCTGTGGCTGTGGGTCGGAGGACGCACCCGCCGCTGCAGCCCGCCTCACCGAGGTCGCGGCCCTGTTGCGCAACGAAATTGAGAATCGCAAATGACCGCGCCATGCAAACTGAACTCTCATAAATAGGTTGCCGCCGGCCACAACGCCTGCCGCCTTGGCGCGCTTGCCAAACATCGCGATGAGACATCCCAATATACGAATGCAGTGCTCCGCGGCAGATTGAGGAGCGCCCGCCACCAATTACACTTCATAGGGAATGCTCTCTTCCGGTCCAACCACGAAGCAGCTCGACCTCACTTTTGAGGAGCCTCAGGCTAGTCGGCGCATCTGGCCTGTGCGTGAGCTGGTAGGCCAGGTTCGCGAATTGGTTGAGCAAAGATACGCTGATGTATGGGTTGAAGGCGAAATCTCCAACTTCCGTCCAGCGCCCTCAGGACACGTGTACTTCACGCTGAAAGACGCGGATGCGCAGCTTCCGGTGGTTCTCTTTCGCCGTCAGGCCATGCTCTTACGTTTCCGTCCGGAGGATGGGCTTCACGTGCTGGTGCGGGGAAGGGTCAGCGTGTATGAGCAACGTGGCCAGATGCAATTGGTTGCCGAAACCATTGAGCCGGTCGGCGCCGGGTCGCTCCAACTCGCCTTCGAGCAACTCAAGGAGAAGCTCAAGGCTGAAGGTCTGTTTGATGCCAATCGCAAGCGGCCTTTACCTGCATTTCCTCGCACAGTGGGAGTGATTACTTCACCCACCGGCGCCGTCATCCGAGACTTCCTGAACATCGCTGCCCGCCGCCACTCAGGCCTCAATGTCCTCATCCTTCCGGTTTCCGTACAAGGGGATTCCGCACCGACCGAGATCGAAGCTGCCATCGTCCAGTTCAATACTGAGAGCCTCGAGGATTTGGGCCCGGACAATTCCAGCCGTGTCGATGTCATCGTGCTCGCTCGTGGCGGCGGATCGCTGGAAGACCTGGCCGCATTCAACAGTGAGCGAGTGGCCCGCGCCATCGCCGCCTCAAGGCTGCCAGTGGTTTCGGCAATCGGCCATGAGACCGACTTCACAATTGCCGACTTTGCCGCCGACCTGCGCGCGCCCACTCCCTCCGCAGCGGCAGAGCTCATCACCGAAGCCCAGCACAAAATTGAAGAGCGGGTGGCAAGTCAGATTCACAGGCTTGACCGCGCTGCGAGCTTTCAGCTTCTGCAAGCCCGCCAACACCTCACCCGCGTTCCGGTGAACCGCACTGAAGCACGCATGACCACACTACTGCATCGCTCCGCGCAGCGCCTCGACGACATGGCATTTCGCCTCGAAGGCACGATGGCCGCGCAGCTTCGCGAGTGCCACACCAACGTTGCCCGCCTCGCCGCCGCTGTTCTGCACCACAATCCGCGCCAAGCCCTTGCGCACGCCCGCGAGCGCCTTCAGGACTTCCGCACGCGGTTCGACCGTTCAATCGAGCGCACTTTACGGCGTGCCACCGTTCGCATTGGCGCCCTGGACGCGCGTCTCCAAGCGCTTTCACCTCTCGCTGTCCTCGATCGCGGCTACGCGTTGGTGCTCACTGGCGAAGGGAGTCTTATCCGCTCGATTGATCAACTGAATTCTGGAGATCAACTGACCACACGCCTGGCCAACGGCACATTCACCAGCCGGGTGGAATCTACAGCGTCCAACAATCTCACAGACACCAAAGCCATTCGGAATAAGAAACGCAAGAATTGAGACCATGACCTCATCAACCACCCGCAAACTCTTTGGCACCGACGGCATCCGCGCCGTGGCCGGCGAAGTTCCCCTCGACCCCACCACCATCTACGCCTGTGGTCTCGCCTTGGCTCACTCGCTGCGTGGCGTTGCCGCTCAACCGGCTGTCCTGCTGGGCCGAGACACACGCGAATCGAGCCCTTGGATCACAGCCACGCTTGCGGCAGGCCTCCGCGAAGCAGGCGCACGCGTTGAAAGTGCAGGGATCGTGCCTACACCGGCGGTCGCCTTCCTCGCTCGGACCCACGGATTTCAAGCGGGCGTGGTCATCTCCGCATCGCACAATCCCTGGCGAGATAACGGCATCAAGCTATTCGGCGCAGACGGCTTCAAGCTCCCTGACGCAGTGGAACTGGCGATGGAAGAGGAAATACTCCACCATGCCGCTGCAATCAGCGAGGCTCCAACCCCCAAAAGTTTGCCACCTATTGATGACAACCCGGCTCTGCAGGCCGATTACATCCAGTTCCTCATCGACTCGGTTCCCAATCTGAAGCTGAATGGTCTGCGCATCATGGCAGATTGCGCCAACGGCGCCGCCGCAGCCGTCGCCCCCGAGCTTTTTCGCCGCCTCAACGCCGACGGGAATGCCGAGATTACATTGCTCAACACAACTCCCGACGGACGCAATATCAATGCCGGTTGCGGCGCGCTTCATCCAACTTATGTAGCAGGCGAGGTAATGGCGCGGCGAGCGGACTTAGGACTTACCTTCGACGGCGATGCCGATCGCTGCATGTTGGCCGGCGCTCACAACAATGTGATCAATGGCGACGCGATTCTCTTGGTAACCGCACGGGACATGAAAGAGCGTGGTCTGCTGACCGGAAATCTGGTTGTCGCCACCACCATGTCCAACATGGGCCTTGAAGCAGCCCTCAAGCGTTCCGGCATCCGCATGGAACGTGCCCCGGTGGGGGACCGTTACGTGCTCGAACAGATGCTCGCGCATAACGCCGCGCTTGGCGGTGAACAGTCAGGGCACATCCTTTTGCCGCATTTGGCCACGACTGGTGACGGCCTGCTGACTTCACTTGTCGTACTGGATTTGATCGCACGGACAGGAAAAAGCATCGACGAATTGACCGCGGACTTGAAAGTTTTTCCGCAGGTGATTATCAACGTGAAGGTCCGCGATAAGAAGCCGATGGAGTCGATCCCCGCGGTAGTCGCTGCGATTCATGCGGCAGAAGAAGAATTGAAGGACTCTGGACGCGTAGTGATCCGTTACAGCGGAACCGAAGCATTGGCCAGGGTCATGATCGAAGCTGAATCGGAGACGCAGATGCGCCGCCATGCTGACGGCATCGCGGACGCTATTCGCCAGGAACTCGGGATTTAGCAGAGTCTTCTTCAGCCAAAATCATATTCTGAGCCCTGCAAATGTAGGACTAAAATTGAAGCTGAAGTTGCAGTTTCAAGCATCCAATCAGCGAGGGAATAACCCGCACAGGCTACACGGAGAAAACACCTTGGCACTGATGAAGACATCGAATCCGGCACTCGGCGAAAACACGTTTCGCAACATATCCGGCGGAGGTTACGGCGGCATGATTGACGCCGCCGACCGCATGTCGCTGAACGGCACCGTAAATAAGACAGGCATTCTACTCGTCTGCGCCATCGCCACCGCGGCGTGGACCTGGAGCAGGTTCCTCGAGTCGCGCGATATGAGCGATGTGGCCCCGCTGATGATGGGTGGATTGATCGGCGGATTCATCTTCGCCATGATCACGATATTCAAGAAGGAGTGGTCTGCGGTGACGGCTCCGATCTACGCGTTGCTTGAGGGACTGGTGCTGGGCGGGCTGTCATCGCTGCTTGAAATGCGCTATCCGGGCATTGCGATCGAGGCCGTAAGCCTGACCTTCGGAACGCTCTTCGTGCTGCTGATCCTTTACCGAACCGGCGTAATCCGTGTGACGCAGAAGCTTCGCATCGGCATCATCGCTGCCACAGGCGGCATTGCGCTGTTCTATCTGCTGGAGATGGTGCTGGGGATTTTCGGCATCCACTTCACAGCCATCAACGGCTCCAGCCCCATCGGTATCATTTTCAGCCTGTTTGTAGTGGCCATCGCAGCGCTCAACCTGGTTCTGGATTTCGACTTCATCGAACGGGGCGTGCAGTACGGTGCACCCAAATACATGGAGTGGTACGGTGCCTTCGGCATCATGGTCACGCTGGTCTGGCTCTATCTTGAGATCCTGAACTTGTTGTCAAAGACGCGGAGCAGAAACTAGCGGGAGCCAGAACTCACAGATCGCGCCAGTTCGGCCCGAAGCCCAGGTCGGCCAGCAATGGGACGTTGAGCTTCACCACGCCTTCCATCTCCGCCCGAACCAACTCTTGGATTTCAACGGTCTCTTCCGCGGGAACCTCGAAGAGCAACTCGTCATGGACTTGAAGAACCATGCGGGTTTTGAGCTTTCGTTCCGCGAGCTTGCGATCGATGGCAATCATGGCCAACTTGATGAGATCGGCCGCTGTGCCTTGCAGCGGTGTGTTGATCGCTGTGCGCTCGGCAAATCCGCGCTGGTTGGGGTTGCGGCTCTCGATGTCGGGGATTGGCCTGATGCGGCCGAACATGGTACGGACGGATCCATCCCGCCGCGTCTGCTCCAATGTCTTTTCAATGAAAACCCTGACGCCTTCGTATCGCGCGAAATATCTCTCAATATAGGCCTTTGCCTCTGACTGTGGAATTCCCAGTTGCGCGGCGAGACCGAACGCCGAAATCCCATAGACGATGCCAAAGTTCACAGCCTTGGCCCGTCCGCGCGTCTCCTTGTCCATTGTCTCTGCGGGGACACCGAAGACCTCGCTGGCGGTGAGAGTGTGAATGTCTTCATTGTTCTGGTATGCGCGCGTCAAGAGCGGATCACCACTGAAGTGCGCAAGAAGACGCAATTCGATCTGCGAGTAATCTGCGGAAAGCAGTTGCGTGCCTGGCGCAGCGGTGAACGCCGCGCGAATCTCTCGACCTAACTCAGTACGGATGGGAATGTTCTGCAGATTCGGGTTCACCGATGACAGGCGTCCGGTGGCTGTGGCCGCCGCTTGAAACGTGGTATGCACGCGCGAATCGGAGTCGGCCAAAAGCGGCAAGGCGTCGATGTAATTCGATTTCAGTTTGGAAAGGTGGCGGAATTCCAGCACCAGCTTAGGAACTTCGTGCTGAATAGCCAACGCCTCAAGTACGTCCTGCGCGGTGGAGATGGCCTTGCTTTTCCCCCGGCTCGCGGGCGCGGGCAGACCGAGATGCACAAAAAGCACTTCGCCAAGCTGCTTGGGCGAGTTGACGTTGAATCGGCGACCGGCCAACTCGAAAATGCGCTCGCCCACGCGTTCCAGTTCCGCAGCGAAGCGCTTGGAGAGAACATCCAATGCGTCTTTATCGATGCGCACGCCCGCATGCTCCATGCGGAAAAGCACCGGGGCCAGGGGGAGGTCTATCTCGGTATAGACGCGACTCACCTCTGTCTTTTCAACTTCAGCCCGCAATGCAGGAACCAGCGCATGAATCGCCGACGCGCCCGCGGCCAGCGATGACGGCGCAACCTGTCCGTGGCGTGCAGCCACATCGGCCAGCGACTGTGTGGCATGGGTTGGATTGAGCGCGTAAGAGAGCAGCATGGTGTCGTCAATTGCGCCTTGCAGGTTCACTCCGAGGCCGCTCAGTACGTGCAGTGCCAGCTTCCAATCGTGCACACGCTTGGGGACCGCGGCATCCTCCAGCAGGGTGCGCAACTCAGGCGTGAGTGCCAGGCAGAGAGCCATCTCCGGTTTTGCGCACACACCGACACTGGAGCGGGTTTTCTTCTCTGCGGCCTCGACAGCCTCAAGGAGCGAAAAGTTCATTGGCTGCTGAGCATCTTCGTCATCATCTGCGGCTTCGGGCTCTTTGGCATCGAGCGCAAATGCAAATCCATTTTCGCGAGCGGCGGCGTAAAACACCGCAACCTGCTCGGGTGTCGGAGCTTCAATAAGCTCGACCGCAGGTCCTCCCTCCGCGGGAGCAAGGTCACGAAGCATGGAAGTGAACTCTAGCTCCGTGAAAAGCTCACGACAGGCCTCGATATCCGGCTGCTGCGTCTGCATGGCTTCGAGATTCAGTTCGAGTGGAACATGGGAGTCTATGGTGACCAGTTCCTTCGAGAGCATAACCGCATCGCGATTCTGCTCCAGCGACTCGCGATAGCTTTTGCGCTTGACCTCGCCAGCGCGCTCGAGCACGGCATCTACGCTGCCAAATTCGAGAATCAACTCCACGCTTCCCTTGTCACCGATTCCCGGCGCGCCGGGGATGTTATCGACCGAATCTCCGCGCAGGGCCATTACATCGACGACCTTTTCAGGTGGCACCCCAAGAGTCTCCGTGACTTTGGCGGGGTCGAGAATGAGATTATCTTTCTGCGGGTTGAGTATTTTTACCTGGGGCGTGACCAACTGCATCATGTCCTTGTCGCCGGAGACGATGAAGACCTCGTGCTCGCGTTCGGCAGCCTCGCGCGCCAGCGTGCCGATGACATCATCGGCCTCGAATCCTTCGGCCTCAAGAATAGGAATGCGCAGAGCCTCAAGCGCGCGGCGGATGTAAGGGATCTGGCGTCGCAGGTCCTCGGGCATGACCGCGCGATTGGCCTTATATCCCTCGTAACTGACATCGTCGAAACTCTGCGTCTTCGAGTTCCATTTGCGCAACGGGCTCATGGCGCGGGCGCGCTCGTCGCGAAAGACCTCACCGCTGACGTCGAAGACCGCGGCAAAGTAGAGCGGCGAGAAGTCCTGACGCAACTTCTTGATCATGTTGACGAAAACGTAAATAGCCGCAGTAGGCAGTCCACCGCGTGTAGACATGGGCCGGCTGCGCTGCATGGCGTGGTAGGCACGGAAGATGAACGACATGGTGTCGAGCAGAAAGACGGGCGGCTTGGCTTGTTCGGTCACGCTAGAGAGTCTATCAGCAGCCGGGGCTAGTGCTTCTGAATTGCGGGAACCTCGACACAAGGAGAGCTGTCTTATACGGCTCCGGGGGCTTTCGCGAGCAGTTCATATG